>NZ_DGMK01000015.1:49529-104923 GCF_002388365.1 Idiomarina sp. UBA4520
GCAGTTCTCGAACCGGCTAAGAGGTCAGTTGGCTGAGTACGGCATTATTTTACCCAAGCGGGTGAGTACCATACTGCAGAGAGTGCCGGAGATACTGGAAGACGACAGCAATGCGCTGACGCTTCAGTCCCGGGACTTAATCAACCGGTTGTATCAGATGCTGCGAGCGGTCGATGAAGAAGTAAAAGCACTGGATAAGCGCTTAGCGGCACAGGCTGATAACAACGAAGACAGCCGCAGGCTGATGACGATACCGGGCATCGGCCCGATAACAGCAACATCGTTGTTGGCTCTGATAGGCGATGTGAATGAATTTAAGCGCGGCCGTAACCTGTCGGAATATCTGGGGCTGGTACCACGGCAAAACAGCAGCGGCGGCAAAGACCGTTTAGGTGGTATTACCAAAAAAGGCAATACCAAGCTCAGGACACTGCTGGTGCACGGAGCGCGCTCTGCGCTGCGGGTAGCGCAACAACGTGATGACCGACTGAGCCTCTGGGCACAGAATGTCGCTAAACGCAGAGGCAACAACGTTGCCGCAGTGGCACTGGCTAACAAACATGCCCGGATAATCTGGGCGATGTTAAAGAATCAAGAAGATTACCGAATGACTGCTGCTTAACAGCAACAGCGTTCAGTAAAAGAGCAAAGCGAAGGTTCATTCCTTCCGGGAGTTGCAAACGTAAGCAGGATGGTAAAATAGGGTAAACCGACGGCAACTGAGACTGGATAGCCTCAGTACACTCAGTACGTTAGCCTGATAAGCCAGTTGCCGTGCGGAGTTCATCCAGGCCAGGTGCGCAAAGCGCACCATAAACAGGCCGTATATATGCGAGCGCCCCGACATTTACCACAGGCTCACGTTGCAAAAACGGGAGGGGACCATATATGAGGTTATTTACCTCAGGTGCGATGCCCCAAGCTACATAAATCTTGAGTCTCATAAAAACTTCAAATTTTTTCAAAAAAAACCTAAAGCTCCCCAAACCCCTGCCGATACCCTTTGTGAGAGGAAAATTTAACCAGGCGAAACACGAAGCCGAACACTTCCTCCAGCTTGGCAACAACGATTGAATCCAAGCTTAGGCTAGAAACTGAGGAGCATTATTATGGCACTTTATGTAAACACTAACGTCAGCTCACTGAACGCACAGCGTCAGCTGATGGGCTCAGGAAACCAGCTTGACCAAGCATTTCAACGTTTGTCGTCAGGCTTCCGTATCAACAGCGCTGCAGACGACGCAGCAGGCTTACAAATTTCAAACCGTTTGAGCTCGCAAATTAACGGTTTGAACCAAGGTAACCGTAACGCAAATGACGCTATCTCTATGGCGCAAACTGCTGAAGGTGCATTGGATGAGTCAACTAACATCCTACAACGTATGCGTACCTTGTCTATTCAGTCAGCTAACGGCTCTAACTCTGATGAAGACCGTGGTGCTTTGCAGAAAGAAATCTCTAACCTTCAGTCAGAATTAACTCGTATCGCTGAAACCACAAGCTTTGGTGGTAAAAAGCTGCTTGATGGAAGTTTCGGGACTCAGCAATACCAAGTTGGTGCTAACGCAAACGAAACCATTGGTGTAACTATTGGTGATGTTTCTGGTGATGCTATCGGCAACTACTCTTACGGTGGGGAGGCAGGAAGCACATTTGGTGTGAACGATGATGCTAGTGCATTTGCCGTCAATGGGGCGACCTTATATGATTTTCGTGTCCAAGGTCCTGACGGTGTTGCTACAGTCGCGGCAGCGGCAACCGACACTGTTACTGATCTCGCTTCTAAGTTTAACTCATCGGGAACTGGGGTTTCAGCAAGCACTGAAGTTGAAGCAAAAATTACAAATTTTGCGGCAACTGATACTGGAACTTTAAAAATAGGCAATGCGGGCACTGGAAACACTAGCGATTTTGATCTGGCTGAGTACGGTGGTGATCTGGAGAAACTAGCTGAGGATATTGGTAAAGCTGGTTATAGCGCTACGGTTAACGATTCTGGAGATGAGTTAACCATTAATGCGACAGATGTTGATGGGGTTATTTTAGAGGCTGGTGCTGCTGGTGATACGGTTCAACTTAATAATCAAACAGCGGGCACAGACTCAGTAGCTAATGCGCAACTAGTGCTTAATTCGAAAGACACATTTTCGATTAGTGAAGCTTCAGTAGGTGGTGGTGTTGCTGCTATTTTTGATTCTGCTGAAACAGCCACTGATGTAGGCGGCGCCCTTGACGATGTGAATAGTATCGATATTAGTAGTTATGCGGGTGCACAAAATGCTCTCGCCGTTATTGACGGGGCGATCGCTAAGATTGACTCGCAACGCGCAGATTTAGGTGCGGTCCAGAACCGTTTCCAGGCGACTATTCGTAACCAATCGAACATCGCTGAAAACCTGGAAGGTGCGAAGTCTCGAATCAAAGATGCTGACTTTGCGGCAGAAACTGCGAAACTGACTCAGGCTCAGATCCTGCAGCAGGCTTCACAGACTATCCTGGCGCAGGCCAACCAGCGTCCACAGGCGGCACTGCAGTTACTGGGCTAATTGCTCAACTAACTCAAGCGTTACGAAAAACCGGAGCTTTTGCTCCGGTTTTTTTATGCCTTTAATTCAAAGGTTTAACAATAAAATCGATACCGCTTAAAAAAACTTCAATTAAACGCTAAAGTTTTCAGCAGGTCTCACCGATAACATA
The DNA here is from genome assembly GCF_002388365.1 of Idiomarina sp. UBA4520. Classification (NCBI taxonomy): domain Bacteria; kingdom Pseudomonadati; phylum Pseudomonadota; class Gammaproteobacteria; order Alteromonadales; family Idiomarinaceae; genus Idiomarina; species Idiomarina sp. UBA4520. The sequence continues at coordinate 52,227 of NZ_DGMK01000015.1, forward strand.
CATGGATAATTGTTTTAGTGCTAAACTGCACAGTAACTAAGGTAAAGGTGAGTATTATGGCAGACATGTCAGTTGAAAGCCGCGCGTTAAGTCCCTTAAGTAGTGCAGCGGGTGGGTCATCGAACAAGGCGGAGCGGCCGCAGGACCAAAAGGTCATGGACGCGGTCAGCCAAGTTCAGGAACGCACCGCTGATAAAGTGGAAAAGCAGGCAAGTAGTGAGAGTATTGCAGACACGGTAGAGGAAATGAATCAGTCATCGACTATTCGTAATACCAGTTTGCAGTTTGTATTCGATGAAAGAGACGAGCCACCAGTGGTTAAGGTTATTGATACCGACAACGGTGAAATGATTCGTCAAATTCCGTCAGAATTGGTTGTGAAGTTATCTAAAGCTATTGAGGAAATGGCCGATAACGAGAACAGTCGGATGGGATTTTTATTCGACAACCAGATTTAAGTGAGGTGTTGATATGCCATTAATTTCATCAACAGGTGCGCGCTCAGGGTTAGACCTGCAGGGCATCATCGATGCGACATTACAGGCCGAGCGTGTTCCTAAGAAAAACCGCTTGGACCAACAGGAAGGCCGCTTAACAGTGGAGCTATCGGCTGTTGGTGAAATGCGTTCGGCATTATCAAAGCTTCAGGAGAGTGCTGAGAAGCTGACCGACGGTAGCTTATTTAGTGCTATGAAAGCGTCAGTCACCCAGCCTGACTCGGGCGATGTTGTCAGTGTTGAAAGCTCTGAGGATGCCAGTGCGGGTGATTTTGAACTATTTGTTCAGCAGCTTGCTAAAGGCAGCCGAGCTGTGTCTGCTGATGGCGCTTTTGCCAGTGCGGATGACGAGGTTAATACCAACGCGGGTTCGTTAACTTTTGGCGCTGGAGATGAGAGCTTTACGCTAAATATTGAAGCGGGCTCAACGCTGGAAGATATTCGCAATGCGGTCAACTCATCTGAAGATAACTTTGGCGTTACAGCGGATATTATCAATACTGGTACAGAAGCGAAGTTAGTTTTTCGTTCAAGTGTCAGTGGCGCAGGTAATGATTTAACCGTTACTAACGACAACGCTGAATTTGATGCGATTTCAACTCAAGCAAACGCCGGTGGAGCTGGCGGCATGACGATAGCCGTTAAAGACCAGGCCACAGACGCCATTATTGAAATTGATGGTATTCAGGCTACCAACGACACCAATACCTTTACCGATGTTATTCAAGGCTCAACCATTACGGCGCTGAAAGAATCGGAAGGCACTGAAAAGGCGCAGTTGTCGATAGCACGTGACGATGCGGGCGTTCAAAAGTCCATAGACAGCTTTGTAAAAGCCTATAACAGCACGGTTGATTTGCTCAGTGAAATTGGCGGTGAAAACAGCATGATGCAGGGCGATGCCACAGTTCGTAGTTTGAAAAGCCAATTGAATAATGTGCTGACCAGTACTTTTGGTGAAGGGCAAACCTTGTTTGATTTAGGTTTCGGTTTAGACAACGATGGGCGCTTACAACAGGAAAACCCGGTCACTAACGTTAAGGATGTTTTAGCGGCTGATCCATCGGCATTGCAAAATGTGATTGGCGGCGAAAACGGTATGGCAGCACGCATGGAAACTCTACTAGACGGCTATGTGAGTGCCGGTGGTTCTTTGCAATTGCGTCGAGACTCTATCAATGAGAGCCTGGACCGTGTAGAAGAGAGCCGAGAGTCGCTGGAATTGCGCATGGAATCACTGCGCGAAACATTGAACTCAAAATATCAAGCACTGGACTCTTTAGTCGGTCAACTACAAAGTCGTGGGAATGCCGTTAGTGCCCAGCTTGCAAACCTTCCGGGTTTTACTCGGGACAATGATTAATTCGAGGTAATTACGTATGAATATGAAGCTTAAAGGCTACACTAAAGGCTCACTAGAAACTCGTGTTGCGGGTGCAGACCCCTATCAGTTGGTACAAATGCTGATGGCGGGTGTGTTAGAGAACCTGAATTACGCCAAAGGAGCGATTCAGCGTAAAGACCTTGAAAAAAAGAGCCATTACTTAAGTAAAGCGCAGGCTATTGTTGATTCTCTGCGTTACAGCCTGGATGACACTGCGGGCGCTGAAGCTACCGGTAATTTACGCGAGCTGTATATGTATATGAGCACACGTATTGCCGACGCCTCTATTGATATGGATATTGATGCGATTGACGAAGTAGCACGCTTAATGATTGATATTAAAGGCGCATGGGACCAAATTCCTGCCGACCAGCGTGACGTTGCTATGAACCAAATGCAGCAGGCAGCTGGAGCTTAACTTGTCTGAAGAGACACGCTCACCTAAACAGTTAAGTGCGCTCCATGAGCAGCTAAAACAACAAGTAGCAGACTCAGAATACGAGTCTGCTGCTGATACTCTCCCTAAAATACTTTCCTTTCTAGAGCAGTTACCTGATGGCTGGACAGAGTCCCGCGAATGGGTGACAGTAGTTGCTGAAGTTGATAGCTACCTCAATGAAGTACAACCAGAGCTAGAAAAAGTCCTCGAAGAAACCAGCGCAGCTGTTACCAAAATAGGTAAAAGCAAAAAAGGCGTCCGAGCGTATACCAAGTAGTCCCATATAGACGTAAGCCATTTCACAATTTACTCCCGACTCCTTGAATGTGAACTAAACTATTAACTGCTTTTAGATGTTGACACCTGTCAACGGTTGGTTAATATGGAGTCTGGTATCAAAAAACACCCGAATAAGGAAATTCAGGCAGCCATTGACTTCGCTTTAGTCTATGGCTGGACGTTTAAGCTGAGTAAAGGTCATGCTTTTGGACGCTTAAAGTGTGGGAAGGGGCATCGGCAACACCAAATTAGTGTCTGGTCAACGCCACGAAACCGATATAACCACGCCAAGCAAATAGTTCGACAAGTCATTGCCTGCGAGGAGTTAACGAGATGAACACCTACAACTTTTCTATTGTCCTGGGCGGTATTTCTAACCGAACTCCCTTATTGGAAGACAAGCTTTATAACGCAGGTTGTGATGACGCATTGGTTTGCTTTTATGGTTCAACGGTTTACTTACAGTTCGACAGGGAAGCTGCAAATTTTCAGCAGGCAGTGCTTTCTGCTATTCAACAGGTAGAGTCACTGAAAGGTTGCCGAGTAATCGCTGTTGATGCAGGGGGCTACGTCGGTATTAGCGACATTGCAGAGCGAACTGGTTTAACTAAGCAGTCTATATCTTTGTTAAAAGAGGGTAAAAGGGGGAATGGTAACTTTCCGTCTCCTTTGTATCGGTTAACGGGAAAACAGCCTTTATGGCAATGGAGTGAAGTGGCTGAGTGGTTAGCTAGTTATGAGAAAATTCCAAAACACTTAGCGGAGCATGCCGAGCTTGTGAATAATCTGAACCTAGCGTTGCAGTTAAGAGACAAAAAGGTGCGAGCACAGGTAGGTGAGCTAATGGAAGCTTTACCTAATAAACACTAGACATAAAAAAACCGACCAATGAACGAATCATGGTCGGCTTTTCTTTCCCTACGCTAAAAGCCTAGGTCAGTAAATTTCTTTACAGTGCTTGGATCTTAGCGTTCAAACGGCTCTTATGACGTGCCGCTTTGTTTTTGCTGATAAGACCTTTAGTTGCGTAACGATCCAGCATTGGGGTTACGTCTTTCATTGCAGCGTTTGCTGCTTCTTTATCTTTGCTTTCAATGGCTGCGTTTACACGTTTAAGGTATGTACGCATCATTGAACGACGGCTTGCATTGTGGCGGCGATTTTTCTCGGCCTGAATCGCACGCTTTTTAGCAGACTTAATGTTAGCCAAGGTGAACTCCTAAATTCATTAACAGAACGCTTCTCTTATAAAGGTTGGCGATTATGCCGTTTTTGCCGCAAAAGTCAACAGCTGAGGCAAGAAAAAATAGCTTTTCGGACTCTTTGCTGACAAGCTTTCATTGTCGACGTACAATCCTTACTCAGCTGCAATGTTAACTCAATAACTCAGGGACGAAAAACGTGTCGAAAGCCTTGCTCCGCTCCGGTTTCATCGTAAGTTTCATGACCCTCATTTCGCGGGTGTTGGGCTTAGTGCGCGATGTAGTCATTGCCAACCTAATGGGTGCGGGTGCGGCGGCGGATGTTTTCTTCTTTGCCAATAAAATCCCTAACTTCCTCCGGCGCTTATTTGCCGAAGGCGCGTTTGCGCAGGCGTTTGTGCCGGTACTCACAGAATACAAACAAGGCAAAGAGCTGTCTGAGCAACAACTCCTAATAGCGCGAGTGTCGGGGACGCTGGGCACTATTATTACCGTGGTGACCTTGTTCGGCGTTATAGCTTCGCCTATTGTCACGGCGTTGTTTGGTATGGGCTGGTTCCTGGATTGGTGGCACGACGGGCCGCAGGGTCATAAGTTTGTACTGGCCAGCGATTTGCTGCGCATTACCTTCCCTTATTTATGGTTCATTACCTTTACTGCTATGGCGGGCGCCATTCTCAATACATTGGGCAAGTTTGCGGTAGCGGCATTTACCCCGGTGTTTTTAAACATCGCGATTATCTCTGCCGCCATCTGGCTGGCACCCAATATGGAGCAACCTGAATACGGACTTGCGTGGGGTGTGTTCTTTGGTGGCTTAATTCAGTTGCTTTTCCAAATTCCGTTCCTTAAAAAAGCGGGTCTTTTAGTGAAGCCTAAATGGGGTTGGAAAGATCCAGGCGTCACGAAAATTCGCAAGCTCATGTTGCCAGCCATTTTTGGGGTTTCGGTGAGCCAAATTAATCTGTTACTCGATACACTCATAGCCAGTTTCTTAATGACCGGCTCTATCAGTTGGCTCTATTACTCCGATCGTCTACTCGAATTCCCGCTAGGGCTCTTCGGTATCGCCATAGCAACGGTCATACTGCCTGCGCTTTCTTCGCGCCATGTTGATAAGTCCACACAAAACTTCAGCTCCACTTTGGACTGGGGGGTTCGTATGGTGCTGCTATTAGGTGTACCGGCTATGGCGGGGCTGTTTGTGCTTGCCGAACCTATGCTGATGGTGCTCTTTATGCACGGCGCATTTAGCCCGGAAGACGCGCGCATGGCGTCTTATAGCTTAATGGCGTATGCGACTGGCTTAGTTAGCTTTATGTTGGTAAAAGTACTGGCAACGGGCTTTTACTCGCGGCAGGACACCAAACGCCCGGTAAAATTTGGCATTATTGCCATGGTTTCGAATATGGTGTTTAACGTCGCGCTGGCCATTCCCTTCAGCTATGTAGGCTTGGCAATGGCAACGGCGGCGTCCGCGGCTATTAACGCCGGCCTGTTAGGCTTTACTCTATATAAAGAAGGCGTTTTAAAAGCGCAGCCAGGCACATGGCGTTTCATTGTTCAGGTTATTTTGGCAACGGCAGTCATGATAGGCGTTATTCTATGGTTGAACCCGGATGCTAACGCATGGCAGCAAAGCAGTTTGGTTGAACGGCCGTGGCTCTTGGCACAAATGATAGGTGCTGGCGTGGCTGCCTATTTAGCGACGTTGCTGGTCAGCGGCATGCGACCACGACATTTCCGTGCTCGCGAGTACTGATTATCATGCGGTTATCGGTTATAATCGCGACTTTCTCAAACGACCTTAAGACGGTTCGGGCATGGAACTGATTCGCGGTACTCACAACTTACGAGATGAACACAATGGCTGTGTGCTGACCATCGGTAATTTCGATGGCGTGCATTTAGGCCATCAGGCGGTATTGGCTCAGGTTCGTGAGAAAGCAAAACAGCTTGGTGTTCCGTCTGCAGTGATGACCTTCGAGCCGCAGCCGCAGGAGTTGTTTCAGCCTGAACAAGCCCCGGCGCGTTTAACCAACTGGCGCGAGAAGTATACAGCGTTAAAAGCGCAGAATATTGACCGTCATATCGTCATTGAGTTTAACAAAAAGTTTGCCAGTCAGCCGGCTCAGGAATTCATTGAGCAAACGCTGGTTAACAAGCTGGGCGTAAAATTCCTGGTAGTGGGAGACGACTTTCGTTTTGGCTATAAGCGAGAGGGCGACTTTGAGCTCCTGAAAAAAGAAGGCGACAAGCTGGGCTTTGAAGTGGTCGACACGCGCAGTTATCGTCAACAACAACAGCGTGTTAGTAGCACGGCTATTCGCCAGGCGCTGGATAACGGTGACTTTGAGCTTGCCGAACAAATGCTGGGCCGACCGTATCAAATGATGGGAAAAGTGGTTCATGGTCGCAAGAACGGCCGGACGATTGGCTTTCCTACCGCCAATGTGCCATTAAAGCGTCTTAAAAGCCCGTTGCATGGGGTGTTTGCCGTAACGGCTGCACATCAGCAAAGCGGAGAAACCTATTCGGGTGTCGCCAATTTGGGCACTCGACCCACATTAAATGGCGACGAAGTGCAGCTAGAGGTGCATTTGTTTGAGTTTTCAGGCAATCTGTACGGTCAGAATTTAACAGTCACTCCGGTGGCTAAACTGCGTAACGAGCAACGCTTTGCGTCGTTACAGCACTTACAAGAACAAATTGAAAAAGATGCCGCCCGCGCACGCGATGCTTTAGCGTGCCGGAGTCAGTAACTATGCGGAAATGGAAACAGTGACTAATGAGTGATTACAAACACACCTTAAACTTGCCGGAAACAGCGTTTCCAATGCGCGGCAACTTGGCTCAGCGTGAGCCGAAAATGCTGGAGCAATGGTATGAAGATGACCTCTACGGTCAAATTCGTGAAACCAAGAGCGGCAAGCCGAAATTTATTTTGCACGATGGTCCTCCGTACGCAAACGGGCAAATTCACATTGGTCACGCCGTAAACAAAATTCTGAAAGACGTTATTGTTAAAGCGAAAACATTAAGCGACTTTGACGCGCCGTATGTGCCTGGCTGGGACTGCCACGGATTACCTATTGAACTACAGGTTGAGAAAAAGCACGGTAAACCGGGTAAAAAGCTCGACTTAGCTCAGTTTCGTGAAAAATGCCGTGAATACGCGCAAACCCAGATTGACCAACAGCGTACTGACTTCAAACGTCTGGGCGTACTAGGTGACTGGGACAAGCCGTACCTGACCATGAACTTTAAGCAGGAAGCGGACAGTGTACGTGCATTGGCCAAAATTATTGATAAAGGCCATTTGCATCAAGGCTTTAAGCCGGTGCATTGGTGTACAGATTGTGGTTCAGCATTGGCTGAAGCGGAAGTTGAGTACAAAGACAAGAACTCACCAGCCATTGATGTTCGCATGCCAGCTGCGGCAACAGCTGAAACCGTTGATCGCTTTAGCACGCCAGAGGGGCATGTGGGTGAAGGCGATGTCAGCATGGTTATCTGGACGACCACGCCGTGGACCATTCCAGCAAACCGCGCGGTAACCCTGGCCGAAGGCCTTGAGTACACGCTAGTGCAAATTGAAGCCGACGGCGAACAGCCGGCAGAGCGCGTCATTTTAGCTGACGACCTGGTCACGGACTGCATGGAGCGCTGGAACATTGCGCATTACCATAAGCTTGGCTTCTGCAAGGGCAAAGACTTAGAAGGGCTGCAGCTACAGCACCCATTGTTTGACCTGCAAGTGCCGGTGATTTTAGGCGATCACGTTACAACTGAAAGTGGTACAGGCTGTGTACACACCGCACCGGGTCACGGTGTTGATGACTTTTTAGTGGGTCAGAGATACGGACTGGAAGTGTACAATCCGGTGGGCGATAACGGTGTGTATAAAGACGATACGCCATTATTTGCTGGTCAGCATGTCTTCAAAGCGAACGAGCCTATCGTGGATAAGCTGCGCGAAGTTGGCAACCTGATGCATGCAGAGAGTTACAACCACTCGTACCCGCATTGCTGGCGCCACAAAACGCCGATTATTTTCCGCGCGACGCCGCAGTGGTTTATTAGCATGGACAAGAAAGGCTTGCGTGCCGGCGCTTTGGAACAAATTAAGAAAGTGGGTTGGTTCCCCGAGTGGGGACAAAGTCGCATTGAGTCAATGGTTGAAGGCCGTCCGGACTGGTGTATTTCGCGTCAGCGTACCTGGGGTAACCCAATTGCCGTATTCGTCAACCGTGAGACTGATGAACTGCATCCGAATACGCTGGAGCTGATGGAAAAAGTCGCACAGCTGATTGAAAAAGAGGGCGTTCAGGCGTGGTTCGATTTAGAGCCAGAGACGTTGTTAGGCGATGAAGCGGATCAATACCGTAAAGTTACTGACACGTTGGACGTTTGGTTCGACTCAGGCGTCACGCACCACTGCGTACTCCGCGAGTTTGATGGCTTGCAATGGCCGGCGGATTTGTACCTGGAAGGATCGGATCAGCACCGTGGCTGGTTCCAGAGCTCGCTGGTCACAGGCGTCGCCATGTATGACGAAGCGCCATACCATCAAGTTCTGACACACGGCTTTACCGTTGATGCGCAAGGCCGCAAGATGTCGAAGTCAGTGGGCAACGTGGTTGCGCCTCAGGACGTGATGAACAAGCTGGGTGGCGATATTCTGCGCCTGTGGGTCGCCTCGGCTGACTACTCGGGTGAAATGACGGTATCGGATGAAATTTTGAAGCGCTCTGCTGATGCGTACCGCCGTATTCGTAACACGTCGCGCTTTTTGCTGGCGAACTTAAGTGGCTTCGACCCGAAAAAAGATACCGTTGCAATGGACGACATGGTCGAGCTGGATCGCTGGATTGTCGGTCGGGCTGCAGATTTACAGAAACAATTACTGGAAGCTTATGACAGTTACCAGTTCCACAGCGTAGTGCAAAAATTAATGCACTTCTGTTCAATTGAGTTGGGCAGTTTCTATCTGGATATCATTAAAGACCGCCAGTATACGGCTAAGTCTGATGGATTGGCGCGTCGTTCATGTCAGACCGCACTGCATCATATCGCCGAAGCGTTGGTTCGCTGGATGGCCCCAATTTGTAGCTTTACGGCTCAGGAAATTTGGGGCTTATTGCCGGGCGAGCGTGGCGAGTATGTCTTTACCGAAAGTTGGTATGAAGGCTTTAGCGAGTTTGCCGGTGTGAGTGACACCGAAAACGAATTTTGGATGCAGCTGCTGGACGTACGTGACACCGTTAACCAAGCGCTGGAGCAGTCGCGTCGTGACGATGTAATTGGCGGTTCTTTGCAAGCTGAAGTAACTTTATATGCCGATAGCGGTTTAGCGAAATCGTTAGAGCGTTTAGGTGAAGAGCTGCGTTTTGCACTGCTGACCTCTGAAGCTCGTGTTGATGCATTGGATAACGCTCCAGCTAATGCTGTAAAAGCGGAGAAGCTGGCGCTTGCGGTGGAAGTGAAGCAGAGTGCTTATAAAAAATGTGAGCGCTGCTGGCATCATCGTGAAGAAGTAGGCACTTTGCCAGAGCACGACGATTTGTGTCAGCGCTGTGTGACTAATATTGATGGTGAAGGTGAGGAGCGTCGTTTTGCCTGATTTTGCACTCTCAAAAAGAGCCACTGGCTTACGCTTTTTGTGGCTGACGCTGTTGCTGTTCGTGATCGACCAAGTCACCAAAATTTGGGTGGCTGGTGAGTTCGAGCTGTATGAAAGTCGCGTGGTCATAGAGGGCTTGTTCAACTTCACCTATGTCCATAACTACGGTGCTGCATTTAGCTTTTTAAGTGACAGTGGCGGCTGGCAGCGTTGGCTGTTTACGGCTATCGCGATTGCCATTAGTGTGGTCTTGCTTATTTGGATGCGCCGTAACCCAGTTGGATTGTGGCGCCAAAACCTGGCTTTTGCGCTCATTCTAGCCGGAGCGATAGGCAACGTTGCTGATCGCTTGATGTACGGTTATGTCATCGACTTTTTCGATGTGCATTATCAAGGGTGGCACTGGCCTGCGTTTAACGTTGCTGATATGGCTATAACGATAGGCGCTGCTTTGATGCTGCTGGAAGCCTTTTTTGATAACCGTCGTGACAAATTAGACGGCGGTGACAAGTCGTAGGGGTACGTTTTGAGTCGTTTACCAATTGAGCATGGCCGCGAAGTGGTCATGCACTTTACCATTAAGCTGACCGACGGGTCGGTTGCAGACAGTACGAAAATGTCGGGTAAACCGGCCAAGTTCCGTATGGGCGACGGTAGCTTAACGGAGAATTTTGAAGCCTGTTTAGTAGGGCTTCGTGAAGGCGCTGAGCGTGAATTCACGTTGGAGCCTAAGGACGCTTTTGGAGAGCCCAACCCGGACAACTATTACTACCTTGATTCGGCTAAGTTTAGTGATGACACTAAGCCAGAGGTTGGCGCTATTTTAGCCTTTACCCAGCCGGATGGAACGGATTTACCGGGAATTGTTCGAAAAATTGAAGGTCCAACAGTGACTATCGATTTTAATCACCCGCTGGCAGGCCAGACGGTGATTTTTGAAGTAGAAATTATCAGCGTTGAGCCGTAACTGACGGAGTCGGTTGAACGCAGGAGGACATATGCAGATTTTGTTGGCGAACCCACGTGGCTTTTGTGCAGGTGTTGATAGAGCCATAACCATTGTTGAGCGTGCTCTAGAGATTTTTGAGCCGCCAATTTATGTGCGTCATGAGGTGGTTCACAACAAATACGTCGTCAATAAACTACGTGACGCAGGCGCCATTTTTGTTGAAGAACTACATGAAGTGCCAGACGATCATATCGTGATTTTCAGTGCTCACGGCGTTTCTCAGGCGGTGCGTCAGGAAGCCAAAGATCGCGGTTTAAAAGTGTTTGATGCCACGTGTCCTCTGGTAACCAAAGTACATATGGAAGTCACCCGTGCCAGCCGCAAAGGACACGAGTGTGTGCTCATTGGTCATGCCGGCCATCCGGAAGTTGAAGGCACAATGGGCCAGTATAAAAACGAAGAGGGCGGCATTTATCTGGTTGAGTCGCCGGAAGACGTTGAAAACCTGGAAGTGAAAGATCCGAAAAATCTTCATTACATGAGCCAAACAACGTTGTCGGTTGATGACACTGCCGACGTTATTGAAGCCCTGCGTCAGAAATTCCCAGATATTAACGGCCCACGAAAAGACGATATTTGCTATGCCACCCAAAACCGTCAGGACGCAGTGCGTGAATTGGCTAGTGACGCGGATATAATGTTGGTTGTCGGAGCGCGCAATAGCTCAAACTCAAACCGTTTGCGTGAGCTGTCAGAAAAGATGGGCACACCGGCCTACTTGATTGATGATGCCAGCTGTATTGATAAGTCATGGCTTGAAGGCAAAAAGAAAGTCGCTGTCACAGCCGGCGCTTCAGCACCTGAAGTATTGGTGCAGGAAGTTATTGCCAAGCTTCAGTCCTGGGGTGGAAAAACGGCTGTAGAACTCAGTGGCCGCGAAGAAAACATCACTTTCTCTATTCCACCAGAGTTAAGACCTCATCCAGCAGCGTAATTTATCGAGATAACCAGATTTCCAATGAGTACAAACGCCTTTCTCCTCGACTTATCTTGATGTCGACCGTGGCATTGTCCTCGTCTAATGAATTCACATTGGAGATAATGGTGAACCCGTTCTCAGTAGTTTGGGCAGGTGGGGGAGAGCCATTTTCCCAAGCAAGGTGAGAGTCCTGTATATAACTATTTAAAACCTCAACAGCCTGAGCTTTGCGCTCAGCTCTCTCAATAGCAGTTAATCCTATCTGAAGCAGTTGCTGGCTGCTTACAGCCCACATAGCAACAAGTGCGGAAGCCACTAATGTCTCAACCAGCGAAAAGCCTTTACTGCTGCGATAACTCATAAAGCGCTTTTTGTTGGTTAAAGTCAGCCGCAAGTTGTTCAGAAAGCACTTCCCACTGATGAGCTTGCTGAGCTTCCAGCATTTGCGCATAAAACAACAGAGCAGCCAAGCTCGCGGAGCTAAGGCTTATGAGTGTGACTAAAGTTAATATCAACGCGAATCCTTTCGCTTTCATAATGAACATCCATTTCTGTTACTGAGGGAAAACCGTAATTGTCCGATTAAATTGTTGTTCCTGAACGCCTTGGGTTGTCTCTCGCGAAATCAACAATGTAATAAACAACTTTGAGCTGTTTTCTGAATTTAAGGAGGCATCAGCCTCAACCTGTAATTCCTGAACGTAAAATTGCGCTCTATCGGTTAACGACTGCCAACCATAACCCGCGCAGTCCAGCGTCATCGGGTTATGTTGTAATTGATAACCTCTAACCCTAAAACCGACAGAGCCTCCGTTTTGTGTCGGAAAGATATAGCAACCACGCTCTGGGTTTTGCACGCCTTCAACCATCGAATTGCTTAAACTGCTAAAAAACTCCTCTGCAACCGCTTGCCCGCTCAACGTAAACCGTGCCTTTGAAACGGAGCTATGTTGAGCGCCTTTCTGCCATTGCAATAGCTGTTGTGCAGTCATGACAATAACGGCTCCCAGTGACGCAGCAACAAGCACTTCAATTAAGCTGTATCCATTACTTTTTTGAGCGTGCTTTCTGACTAGCATAAGGACAAACCAGGCAAAACTGGACCATGACTGACACAGGCGCGTATTCGACCCTTGCTGCTAATAATGACTTTCACGGTATTACTTTCGTTCGTGATACGAATATGCCCGGGCGCAGCACCGCCAGAAACACCGTAGAATATTAACGGGCTTGTTGAGCTATAAGTCGACTCCGTTGCCAGCTCAAACACATATGAAGGCCCTTCGAGAGGCACGAGATCCGCCATTATATTGTCCTCCGCTCGTTGTGCTTTTGCTTTGACTTGGTATAAATACGACAGCCACCGAGAGCTCGCCTGCTGCAGTAATAAACTTTCAGTCTGCTGTTTGAACAAAGGCATCGACAAGGCACCTAACCCAGCCGTTATAGCCAATGCAATCAGCAATTCAATTAAGGAGTAACCGCGCACAGAGCCCCCTGTTATTCGAAGTGAAGATAGTTTAGCCGTAAGCAGAAAAATGTCTGTAAGCTAGTTCGCAATGTATTGTCAGCAAGTATTTAAAAAGCTGGCTCGATTCTTGAATAAAACACCGCAGGTTCAACTTTTTGACGCAACAGGAAGACGTATGGCGAGCGGTGCCGAAAAGTTAGTAAGTTTAAGAAATTTCACGCAAAACAATGCCCATTTAATTAAAGGCTTTGGTACACCTTTAGCCATTATGGCCATTTTGGCGATGGTGGTGCTGCCTATTCCGGCAATGGTGCTGGATATTCTGTTTTCGTTCTCTATTACACTATCGCTAGTGGTTATGCTGGTTGCGGTTTATACCCAACGACCACTGGATTTCGCTGCCTTTCCGACAGTTCTGCTTATCGCCACAGTACTGCGGCTTAGCTTAAACGTGGCATCGACACGTATCGTTTTACTCGAGGGCCACAATGGGCCGGGCGCAGCAGGTAGCGTCATTGAAGCCTTTGGTAGTGTTGTCATCGGCGGTAACTACACCGTTGGTTTAGTGGTCTTCGCCATTCTCGTTATTATTAACTTCGTGGTTATTACTAAGGGTGCGGGGCGTATCTCCGAAGTAACCGCTCGCTTTACGTTGGACGCCATGCCCGGTAAACAAATGGCCATTGATGCGGATTTGAACGCAGGTCTCATTAACCAGGAAGAAGCTAAACAGCGACGCAGTGACGTCACTCGGGAAGCTGACTTCTACGGCTCGATGGACGGTGCCAGTAAATTTGTTAAAGGCGACGCCATCGCCGGTATTCTTATTCTGCTTATCAACATTGTTGGTGGTCTGCTCATTGGTATGATCCAGTACGGACTGACCTTCGGTGAAGCGGTAGAAGTCTACACGCTACTGACCATTGGTGACGGCTTGGTCGCCCAAATTCCAGCGCTGTTACTGTCTGTTGCGACTGCAATTATTATTACCCGCGAAAATGACAGCAAAGACATGGGTGACGCAGTCGTTCTGCAGTTGCTCGACAACCCGAAAGTATTGGTTATTTCCAGTTCAGTATTGTTCGCTATGGGTGTTATTCCGGGCATGCCGCATTTAGCGTTTCTAAGCATGTCGGCGGTTCTTGCGGGCGCTGCATACTTCAAACTTAAGAAGAACAAGACCGAGCAAGGCGAGCTGGTTGAAAAAGAACAAGAGCAGCAAGTTCAGCAGGCACAGCAAAAAGAACTGTCCTGGGACGATGTTCGACATGTTGACACCATTGGTTTGGAAGTTGGCTACCGCCTTATTCCGCTGGTAGACAAGCAACAAGGCGGTGAGCTTCTCTCCCGTATTAAAGGTGTGCGTAAGAAGCAGTCGCAGGAATTCGGCTTCCTGGTACCCGCGGTGCATATTCGGGATAACCTCGACTTAGGGCCTAACAGCTACCGTATTACATTAATGGGTGTGACCATGGGTGAAGCGGAAATTCGCCACGATTGGGAGCTTGCTATTAATCCGGGTCAGGTCTTCGGGGAACTTGAAGGCGAAAAAACCACTGACCCTGCTTTCGGTCTGGACGCAGTGTGGATCCGCCCAGAGCAAAAAGAGCACGCCCAAACTCTGGGTTACACCGTAGTGGATGCTGCGACGGTAGTGGCCACTCACTTAAGTCAAATTGTTACTAACCATGCGTCGCAACTGCTGGGTCATGAAGAAGCTCAAGAGCTGCTTGATAGACTGGGTCGCACGCATCCGAAATTGGTGGAAGGACTTATTCCTGACTTATTGTCCCTGGGCAACTTCGTGAAAGTGTTACAGAACTTACTGGATGAGGGCATTGCCATTCGCGATATGCGCACCATTGTGCAAACGCTGGTTGAGTATGCCGGCCGCAGTCAGGACCCTGACGTATTAACGGCCGCTGTGCGAATTTCTCTGCGCCGACTGATTGTTCAGGATATCTCTGAAGGTGAAACAGAACTGCCTGTCATAACTTTGGCGCCAGAGTTGGAACAGATGTTGCATCAGTCACTACAGATGGCTGGTAACGACGGAAATCAGCAAGGCGCAGGTATTGAACCAGGTTTAGCCGAACGCTTGCAACAGTCGTTACGCGAAACGCATCAGCAGCAGGAAATGAACGGGGAACCGTCAGTATTGCTGACATCCGGGCTACTACGCTCAACCATGGCGCGATTTGCGCGCCACGCTACCGACGGTATGCGTGTGTTGTCGTATCAGGAAATTCCGGATGACAAACAAATTCGCATTGTCAGCTCAATTGGTGGACAACAAAACAGTGGTGAACAAACCGCTACCTAATACAACGGGAGTCGCTTGTGAAAATTAAACGCTTTTTTGCAGAGGATATGCGTCGGGGCTTACAGCAGGTTAAAGAAACCTTAGGTGCTGATGCAATCATTCTTTCAAACAAAAAGGTTAACGGTGGTATCGAGCTAGTGGCGGCTGTTGACCCTGACGCGCGTGCGCCGGAAGCGGCTCCAGAAACGTCCGCAAATACTCAGGCACCGCAGGCACAGCAGGAATCGGAAGCGCCGGCTCAGTCTCTGTCTGAGTTGTTGCAGCGCCAAAATTCGACGTCTGCGTCTGCGCCTCAGCAGTCCGAGCCGCAAGCAGCGACTCAAGAAGACCATAGCGGTTATCAACAAATGGCGCACCAAGCTGCGTCAGCTCAACCGAAGCAACCACAAGCAGATATTTTTCCTGAGCAAATGAATACACCTGACAGTAACGACTCGGAAGCGATAGCAGAGCTGCGCTCACAGGTTAACGGTATTCGTCAGTTGTTAGAGCATCAGTTAAGCGGCCTCATGAAGCAGGAAATGGAGCGCGAAGAGCCGGTGCGTGCCATGTTAATGCAGCGACTCATGACAATGGGCCTTAGCGAACGTATTGCTGACCAAATTGCCTGCTTTATTCCTGAAAGCAGCTCAGACGAGGATGCCTGGGAGCAAACCATGCATTTGTTGGAAGGTCAGCTGAATACCACCAACGACGATATTTTGACACGCGGCGGGGCTGTTGCTCTTGTCGGTCCTACCGGCGTGGGTAAAACCACCACCATTGCTAAGTTGGCGGCGCGTTATGCACAGCGTCACGGCGCGGATAAAGTCGCATTGATTACTACTGACACCTTCAGAATTGGTGCCAGTGAACAATTACAGACCTACGGGCGTATTATTGGCTGTCCGGTGAAAGTAGCAAAAGACGCGAAAGAATTAGCTGACTCTTTGTTGTCGCTGCGCGATAAGAGCCTAATTTTAATTGATACAGCGGGTATGGGTCAGCGCGATAAACGCTTAAGCGAGCAACTGGGGCAGCTTATCCAGAATACACGCCTGAGAATTAGACCTTATCTGGTATTGTCAGCAACCTCACAAAACCAAGTGTTAGATGACGCGGTTAAGCAGTTCAAAACACTACCTTTGTCGGGTTGCATTTTTACCAAACTGGACGAATGCTTAAGTTTAGGAGAAAGTATCAGTGTGGCAATTGAAAACGGCCTGCCCGTTGGTTATGTGACCAATGGTCAGCAAGTGCCTGAAGACATTAAAGTTGCCGACGCAAATTATCTGGTGTCTGAAGCCGAGCGATTAATGGACAAAAGCATTTGTTCCTCGGTATCAGACGTGCCAAAATCGTACTGGAATGCGGCGTTTTCTCGCTGAGTGAGCCGTTATAAAATGACGCTGTTGTCGAAGAAGTAAAATAAGAGATACGCCCGATGGATCAAGCAAGCGGTCTGCGAAGAATGAAACAGTCAAAAGTAAAAGTCATAGCTGTCACAGGTGGTAAGGGTGGCGTGGGTAAAACCAACGTGTCACTGAATATGGCCATTGCTATGGCGAAGCAAGGGAAACGAGTACTGGTACTTGATGCCGACCTTGGCCTGGCCAATGTTGATGTCATGCTGGGCTTGCGTGTCGAACGCAATTTGTCCCATGTACTGAGCGGCCAATGCGAACTGGAAGATATTTTAATTGAAGGCCCTGGCGGCATAAAAATCGTTCCCGCGACATCGGGTACTCGCTCGATGGTTGACTTAAGCGAGTCAGAGCATGCCGGACTTATCCGCGCGTTTAGTCAATTGCAGGGAAATTATGACACTCTTATTGTCGATACGGCTGCCGGTATCGGTAACACCGTCGTCAGCTTTGCCCGCGCTTCGCAGGATGTCCTTGTGGTTGTCTGCGATGAACCTACCTCAATTACCGATGCTTACGCACTGATAAAAGTGTTAAGTCGCGAGCAGGGACTCTTCAAGTTCAAAGTGGTTGCCAATATGGTGCGCAATATGCGCGAAGGGCAAGTACTGTTCAATAAATTGACTAAGGTCACCGATCGCTTTCTTGACGTAGTGCTTGAGTTAGCGGCAATTGTTCCTCACGATGAAAACTTGCGCTTGGCGGTTAGGAAGCAACAACCGATGGTGTTGGCGTATCCTAAATCTCCGGCGTCACTGGCGTTTAAAGCATTAGCGAAGAAAGCTCTGGATTGGCCAATTCCTGCTCAGGCAGGAGGGCATTTAGAATTTTTCCTTGAGCAATTGATAACTTCTGCCGATAACGGGAGTAAGCGGGATGTTGCCAATGAATAAAGCCGCCGCTTATGCCGCAACAGCCGACAACCGTAACGCCATTATTGAGCAGCATACGGGGCTGGTTAAGCGAATTGCACACCACATGATGGCGAGGTTGCCAGCGAGTGTGCAAGTCGATGACTTAATTCAAGCGGGCATGATAGGCTTATTAGAAGCGGCGCGGAATTTTGATAACAGCAAAGGAGCCAGTTTTGAAACCTTTGCCGGAATACGTATTCGTGGCGCTATGTTGGATGAAATTCGACGTGGCGACTGGGCGCCGCGCTCAGTTCACAGAAATCATCGTCGCGTACTAGAGGCCATACGGCAGGTAGAGAATGACACCGGTCGTGATGCAAAAGACACTGAAGTGGCCAGTAAGCTGGGCATGAGCCTGGATGAATATCATGCCATTTTAAGAGATGTGAGTTCGGGGCGCATTATAGGTATTGAAGACTTAGGCGTTTCAGAAGATGCGTTAATGCCCGAGCAAGTGACAGGCTCAGCATACGAACCGCAGCGCGATGTCGAAAACGCAGCGTTTCATAAAGCCTTGGTATCGACAATTTCTTCGTTACCAGAGCGTGAAGCTTTAGTGCTTTCATTGTATTATGATGAAGAATTGAATTTGAAAGAGATAGGTGAAGTGCTGAGTGTGAGTGAATCTCGCGTCAGCCAAATTCACAGTCAGGCAATGGTGCGGCTCAAGTCGCGAATGCAGAATTGGGTTGAATAATTTTGGTGGTAATCGAGAGCCTCAGTGGAGGGTGCTTTGGATAAAAATATGAAAATTCTTGTTGTGGATGACTTTTCTACAATGAGACGAATCATTAAGAACTTACTTCGTGACCTTGGTTTTACGAATATTCAGGAAGCCGATGACGGCAACACGGCTCTGCCTATGTTGCAAAACGGCGATTTTGACTTTGTCGTGACCGACTGGAACATGCCGGGCATGCAAGGTATCGATCTACTGAAAGAAATTCGTAAGGACGATAATCTGTCGCACTTGCCGGTACTCATGGTAACGGCGGAAGCTAAACGCGAACAAATCATCGCTGCTGCGCAAGCAGGGGTTAACGGCTATATCGTTAAACCGTTCACAGCTGTGACGTTAAAAGAAAAGCTCGACAAGATTTTCGAACGCATTAGCTAAAAGGGCTATGACCATGTCTGATAAAGCCCACGATATTTCCCTCGAGCAGGCTAAAGAGCTCGTGTCTTTGCTCGAAGAGGGGAAGCAGCAACAAGCCAATCAACTTTTGGAAGACGTTTATAACCGTAGCAACGACAAACTGTTTACTTCAGTGGGTCAGTTGACGCGTGACCTCCACGAAGCTCTGCAGGATTTCCAGCTGGATCCTCGCATTGTGCAAATGACAGAAGATGATCTTCCTGACGCGCAAAACCGTTTACAGTACGTCATTCAAAAAACAGAAGACGCCGCTAATAGGACAATGGACGCGGTAGAGGCTTGTTTGCCGATGGCTGACGACATGCATCAGCGCGTTGAGAGCGTAATGCCGGTCTGGAATCGACTGATGAGCAACGATATTCAGTTAAATGAATTCAAGTCTTTGTGTCATGAGGTCGATGATGTACTTAAGCGCTGTGGTGAAAATATGCCACAAGTGCATGGGCTTATGACCGAAGTACTTATGGCTCAGGATTATCAAGACATTACCGGGCAGGTCATTCGACGGGTCATTCAACTGGTTGAAGACGTCGAAAAAAACCTCATTGAACTGTTAAAAATATTTGGCAAAGAAGAAGCACGCAGAGAAGCGGAAAAGGCCGAGTCTTCAAAGCAGAAAAGTGCCAGTGAGGCAGAAGGCCCAATTATTGATGCCGATAAACGTGATGACGTTGTTGGTGGGCAAGACGAAGTGGACGATTTATTGTCCAGTTTAGGTTTCTAGGAGCATCAGTCGCATGAGCTTTGATATGGATGAAGACATACTGCAGGACTTTTTGATCGAGGCGGGAGAAATCCTCGAGCAGTTGTCTGAGCAGTTAGTTGAGCTAGAAAACGACCCAGAAAACAAAGATTTATTAAACGCGATTTTCCGTGGTTTCCATACCGTGAAGGGTGGTGCAGGCTTTCTGTCGCTAACCGCATTAGTGGATACCTGCCACGGTGCAGAAAACGTGTTTGATACTTTGCGTAATGGTCAGCGCACGGTTACGTCCGATTTAATGGACGTGATTCTGCAAGCGTTGGACACTATCAATGCTCAGTTTGCTCAAGTGCAAGCTCGTGAAGATATTAGTCCTGCCGATGACAAATTACTTGAGTTATTGCATAAGCTTAGCCAGCCAGAGTCTGAAGACGAGGCGCCTATCGAAGCACAGGCTGAAGAAGCTGAGCCAGAGCCTGAATCGGAAGCACCTAAAGAGGAAGCAACTGAAAGCTCAGGCGACGGCGGTATCGATGAGATTCAGGACGATGAATTTGAAGCGTTGTTGGACGAGTTACACGGCGAGGGGAAAGGCCCTGGCGCCGGTAAATCGGAACAGGCGTCAGAAAAGCCAAAAGCGTCTGCTGATTCCACCCAGAGTGACAGCGATGAAATTACCGACGACGAGTTTGAATCTCTGTTAGATGAACTACATGGCTCGGGTAAAGCACCGCAAAGTGCCGAGAAGAAACAAGAGAAGCCCGCTGATAGTGACGAAATAACCGATGATGAGTTTGAGTCGTTGCTCGATGAGCTGCACGGTTCCGGTAAGGCACCGACAAAGAGTGTAGATAACGGCAAAGAAGACAAGTCGAAAGATAAACCTAAGTCAGAGAAAAAAGCTGAAGCTAAGCCAGAGCCTAAACCTGAGCCAAAAGCCAAGCCTGCAGCTAAACCAGCCGCTAAAGACGATAAACCGAAAGCGGCGGATAAGCCGGCTGACAAGAAACCTGCAGCACCGCAGCAACCAGCCGCAGAAACCACTGTTCGGGTCGATACCAAGCGTCTCGATGACATAATGAACATGGTTGGTGAGCTAGTCCTGGTGCGTAACCGCTTATTGAGTTTGAGTAATTCAGACGACGCTGACAGCGATGAAATGGGTAAAGCCATTTCTAACCTGGATGTGGTGACAGGTGACTTACAAGGCGCTGTCATGAAAACCCGTATGCAGCCAATTAAGAAAGTGTTTGGCCGCTTCCCACGGGTGGTTCGTGATTTGGCGCGTAGCCTGAAGAAAGAAATTAATTTAGAAATGTTCGGAGAAGATACCGACTTGGATAAAAACCTTGTCGAAGCTTTGGCCGATCCGTTAGTTCACTTGGTTCGAAACTCTGTCGACCATGGTATTGAAATGCCAGACGACCGTGAAGCAAAAGGTAAACCACGGGCAGGTACGGTCACCTTATCAGCCTCTCAGGAAGGCGACCATATTATGCTGTCGATAAAAGACGACGGCGCGGGTATGGATGCTGAAAAGCTGAAAGGTATAGCCATTAGTAAAGGTATTTTGGATACCGATGCAGCGGCGCGTTTGAGTGACGAAGATGCCTATAACCTGATTTTTGCGGCTGGCTTTTCGACCAAAGAAGAAGTGTCTGATATCTCCGGCCGTGGTGTCGGCATGGATGTCGTAAAAACTAAAATCAGCCAATTAAACGGTAGTGTCAAAATTCAGTCAGAACTGGGTAAAGGTACCGAACTATTGATAAAAGTGCCGCTCACTTTGGCTATTTTGCCGACCTTAATGGTGGCTGTAAAAGATCAAACCTTTGCATTACCACTAGCGGTTGTCAGCGAAATCATTGATCTGGACATGAAGCGCACCAACACCGTCGATGGTCAGTTAACGCTTATTGTTCGTGAGCGCGCGATACCGCTGTTCTTCCTTGAGCACTGGCTGGTGAGAAACCCAGACCGCTCAAGCCGAAATGAGAATGGTCATGTTGTGGTCGTTCAAATAGGTAACCAACAAGTTGGCTTTGTCGTTGATGCCCTTATTGGTCAGGAAGAAGTGGTCATTAAACCATTGGATAAACTGTTACAGGGCACGCCGGGTATGGCGGGGGCAACTATCACTAGTGATGGTGGTATTGCGCTGATTGTCGACGTACCAAGCATGCTGAAGTATTACGCTAAACGATAACGGGACACACCGTTCATGACAGTTAAAGTTCTCGTAGTGGACGACTCGGCGTTTTTTAGACGCCGAGTTACCGAGATTCTGGAAGCACACTCAAATATACAAGTTATTGGCTCCGCTAATAACGGCGAAGAAGCTGTGGCGCAGGCAAAAGCCTTAAGACCTGACGTTATTACTATGGACATTGAAATGCCGGTGATGAACGGCATTGATGCGGTGAAAACCATCATGGGCAGCAACCCTTGCCCCATTTTAATGTTCTCGTCACTGACTCACGAAGGCGCGACAGCAACGTTAAATGCGTTAGAGGCCGGCGCTGCTGATTTCTTACCTAAGAAATTTGAAGATATTGCCCGTAACCGCGACGAAGCCGTAAAAACGCTGCAAGATCGAGTTTTGGCTATTGCTAATCAGCCTGCAGCGCGAACCCCAACAATTACCCGCACTCCGCCGCCTTCAAGCAGAACGTCACAGCCCACCAAGCCGAAAGAGCCGACCTCAGCGCTCGAGCGTATTCGTCAACGCAATGAAGAGCGTCAGAGTCAGCGTGAAGCATCGTCGCGGCTAGCGGATGCAGCCGGTTCTTTAAGCATTAATCGTGCGTATCAAATTTTGGCGATTGGCACTTCAACCGGTGGCCCCGTTGCCTTGCAGAAAATACTAACGCAATTACCGGGTAATTTTCCGTACCCCATTGTTATGGTGCAACATATGCCTGCGGCTTTCACTAAGGCCTTTTCACAACGTTTAGATGGCTTGTGTAAGGTGCGTGTGAAAGAAGCCGAAGACGGTGATGTGCTGAAGCCCGGCACCGCTTACTTGGCTCCGGGCGGTAAGCAGTTAGTCGTAGAAGGCCGCTCAGGCAGTGCCAGGCTGCGGGTTAAAGAGGACACCAGTGGGCGAGTCACATACAAGCCGAGTGTCGATTTAACCTTTGCCAGCTTGTCGAAAGTCTATATGGGTAAAGTTCTGGGCGTTATTTTAACCGGCATGGGCGCTGACGGACGGGAAGGTTCTCGTATGTTAAAGCAACAGGGCGCTACTATCTGGGCTCAGGATCAGGACAGCTGTGTTGTTTATGGAATGCCTCAGGCGGTTGCTTCAGCGGGTATTTCAACGAAAAGTATTAGTTTGGATAATATGGCGCGCTCAATCATGAAAGAAGTCGGTTACAGCGGCGTTTAATAAGGTGCTTATATGATTGTTTGGACGGTAGCTAACCAGAAAGGCGGCGTGGGAAAGACCACCACAACAGTCGCTCTGGCAGGGCTATTGGCCGAGCAGGGTAAGCGGGTGTTATGTATTGACACTGACCCTCATGCCTCACTGACGTATTATTTTGGCTTCGACTCTGAAGAGCTGACTCACAGCGTTTTCGATGTATTCAGTGCGGGTAAAAATGTTAACCGCGAGCTCATGCGTGAGTGCATACTGCCCACCGAATTTGACAATCTGAGTGTTATGCCGGCAACCATGGCTTTAGCCACGCTTGACCGAAAGCTGGGCACACAGGGTGGTATGGGACTGGTATTAAAAAGAGGGTTAGCATCGGTTAAAGATGACTACGACTACGTGCTTATCGATGTGCCGCCGGTACTTGGCGTACTAATGGTTAACGCATTAGCCTGTTGCAACCGTGTGCTCATACCCGTTCAAACTGAATTTTTGGCGTTGAAAGGCCTCGACAGAATGATGCGTACGCTTATGCTCATTCAAAAGTCTCGTGGCGAAGAGCGGCCATATACTATTATTCCAACCTTGTACGATAAACGAACCAATGCGTCATTGCAGACGTATAAGAAGCTCGTTGGTCGTTATGGTAAATCCGTTTGGAACGGCATGATTCCTATCGACACTAAGTTCCGGGATGCGTCGAACGAGCAAACACCGCCGTCGCTTTATGCGCCTAAATCACGTGGTGTGCTGGCGTATCAGTCGTTATTGATTCACCTGCAACAATTGGAGTTAGGCTAAGTTATGAATAGCAAATATTCCAATAGCGAACAGGCAATGACGGAATACCTTGATGCGTTACTGCTCGAGGATGAAGTGGTTGAATTCGATAATGAGCCGGTTAAGAAGTTACTAGAGCAGGCGGCCCCGAAAATACAGCAAGTGACTCAGCAAGAGTCAGTGACACTGAACAGAGATGAAGATTTATTACCTTTAGTTTCTGTAAAAGCGGACGATACTGATACTAGAGAAGCGCTTACTGAGACTGAGACCGTAGTTGAAACGGATACTCAGGTTGAGCCTAAGGTAAACACTGAACAAGTCGCAGAAACTGAAGAGAGCGTTGATGTTGACGATGAAACCGACGTCGCGACGCATACAGATGTTGAGGAAATGGCTCCAGCGGAAGAAGAGCCTCAGCCAGACGCTATGTCTGAGTATATGGAGGACGACTTTCAGGCGCTGTTCTTTAAGGTGGCGGGGTTAACATTGGCTGTGCCGCTGAAAAGTTTAGGTGGTATTCATCAGTTAGGGAAAATAAACCCGCTGATGGGTAAACCAAAATGGTTTAAAGGCATAATGACAGAGCGGGAAGATAAGCTACAGGTGGTTGATACTGCTCGCTGGGTTATGCCGGAGAAGTACACGGAAGAGCTGGAAGAGTCGTTGGACTATCAGTATCTTATAACTTTAAATGACAGTCCCTGGGGGCTGTTATGTGAAGAATTGGTAACCAGTGAACCACTGCAACCAGAAGCCATTCAATGGCGCAAAGCAGGCAACAATAAACGTCCCTGGTTGGCTGGAGTGGTTCGTGACAGAATGTGTGCGTTGCTCGATGTAAACGCATTGATTACACTTCTGGATAACGGTCTGGGACATATCCAGCAAGACTAAATAACGCATGGCGGAGTGAAACATGAGTAAAGATAATCGCGCTCTAAAGAATGAGACGGACGCTGACAGTAACGACGAAGTGCTACAGTGGGTGACGTTTCAGCTTGACGATGAAACCTATGGCATTAATGTCATGCAGGTTCAGGAAGTGCTTCGCTACAGCGAAATAGCACCCGTACCCGGAGCTCCGAACTATGTGTTGGGTATTATTAATTTGCGTGGCAACGTTGTCACCGTTATTGATACTCGTCTGCGCTTTGGTTTGCAAACGACCGAAGTAACCGACAATACACGTATTGTTATCATTGAATCAGAAAAACAAGTTATTGGCATTTTGGTCGACAGCGTCGCCGAAGTGGTTTACCTGAAAACTTCTGAAATTGACAGCGCGCCAAATGTGGGTACAGACGAGAGTGCTCGTTTCATTCAGGGCGTGAGTAACCGAGATGACGAACTGCTGATTCTTGTTGATCTGGATAAAATGCTAACCGATGACGAGTGGGATGAAATTTCTCGTCTGGGTTAATTGCGGGCAGGTGGTTTAACCATGACGCTTTGGCTTATTGCTTTATCAGCGCTGGCTCTTGGGCTGGCGCTGATTGCGTTAGTTGCGGTTGTTATGACATCGCGGCGTCAGGCTGAGCTTATTGAACGCCAGCAGCAAAGGTTATTAATGCTCACAGAAACGGCAACTGAAGTACTTTCTTTAAAAGAGCAATTGAATGAGCCTAAGCAAGATTCTAACTTTGCTGAAAAACAACTGTTAGCGCAGTTAGAGCAGCAAGTCTCAACACTTAATGACGAGCAGCGGCGACTTCAGGAAAAACTGCAGGAATTAGCCGAGCAGGATCCCGGCTCAAAACTCTACCATCGGGCGAGTAAATTGGTAGCAAGTGGAGCAACCGTTGAAGAGCTCATGCACGAATGTGAATTACCGCAGGCGGAGGCAGAGCTGCTAGTCTCACTGCACCAACGTAAAGGTTAACCCTCTTCCCACTGTCTTGGGAACTTGCCATCCAGTAGATAAGCGAAGGCAATAATTTCAGCAATAATGATATACAGTTCGCGCGGTATTTCGTCGCCCACGTTGAGTTTTGCTAGTGAGTCCGACAACAGTGGGTCTTCATGGACTAACACCCCATGCTCTTTGGCAACGGCAATAATCTCTTCGGCTAACTCGTCAAACCCGCGGGCAATAACTTTAGGGGCGTTAAAGCCGTCGTAAGACAGTCCAATAGCCTGTTTTTCTTTTCTTTCTGTCATACCTTCACCCGAATAATGCCACTTTGTTGTGTTGCTAAGCTCTCCGGAATTTGCCCTTGCTGAACTCGGAACTTCACACTATTGACCTCTAAGTCAGCCAGTCGCTTTTCCAGTTGCTCCAGGTGCTTTTCGATGGTTTTTTGCGCTGCAGGCGACTCGGCATAAAAGTCGACTGACGAGCCTTGCGGGTGGTATCTGCCTTTTACCAGTAGAGGGCCTGTGGCTTCCAGCTCAAAGCGCAAGGTGAAGAGCCACAATGTACGACCCTCTTGCTCGGGCGTGCCAGGCTCGCGCTCCGGACGAATAAGCAACTCATTTTGCCCATTTTTTTGCGGATCTGTCGGTAATAAAATGAAATATTCAGGTTGCTGCATTGGCGAGTCCTGAAGCCTGGCCTGTGCACTTTGTGCTGAATTTAATACGCCAGTGAATAACTGTAATAGTCGTTGCAATTGTTGCTGCGGAAGCTGAAGCAGCAGTTGATTAATGCGCTCACGCACATCGCCAGCCACTTCTGGTGACGGATTCAGCACCTGCTGTATCAGCGCTTGAGTGAATTGTTTAGGAAGAGGTTGTGTATTAGCTTGCGTACTGTTTTGTTGGCTATTTTGCTGCAAGTTCAACCCCAGCAGCATCATCAACATTTGACCAAGCGAGCCCATTTGCTGGCTTGACTGAACACTGACTGGACGCGCAGAAAACCAGTCGCTCACCCAACGTTGTAGCGCTTCCGGGCGTTGCATGGATTCGCCCGAGGGTTGTTGTTGCAGTACGACTTTAACTAACTGCTCAATGGCATTAGAGGGGGAACGTAATGCCGCAGTTAAGGTTGCGGCTGTCTGTGCCGCCTGAGTCCCTGACGTTGTGCTGATTGAACTTGGCGTTGGCACTGCTTTTACACTGGTGTTTATTTTGGCGATAAGCGCAGACAGCTCGGGGATTTTTAATGAAGTATTTGCCGCATTATTGGGTGGCACTGCCGGCTGCGTGGAAAGTTGTGTTTTTATTTGTGCGACCAGTGTTTGTATAGCTTGCTGAAATTGTTGCGGACTTAACTGGTGTGCCTGTTTAATAGCAATACCCCGCGAGAATTGAACAGGGTTTCCAGTGTTGATTGGCGCTTTGTCGGTCGGTGGCGTCAGGCTGTTGGCTAGCGGTGTCTGTATAGAAGCCGCTTTACTTGCACCGGTGGCTTTTAACAGCTGTGTCGCTTGAGAACTTTCAACTAGCGCTTTAATAAGCTTGGGCGGCAACTGTGTTATTGGTATATCGACCTTTGCAACCTGCGTCTTTGGCGCCCCAGCCTGCGGTGGGGTTGGCTGAGGTTGCCCTGTCTGAGTTTTAGGTATCGGCTGACCCTGTTGAGTATTGCCTCCGGGCGGCAGTTTGCCTGGCACTTGGGTAATCAGCAGTTGCACTACAGGTTTGTTCCCCGGTGTCATCGATACCTGCAGCTGCAGTTGCGTTCCTGAGGAAAGTTTTGGTGGCAACTGTGCCATAAGCGCTTTCGGTGGGTTGGGCCATTGCCACCCGGCTCCTTGTATTTGGGGGGCTTGTTGCGTATTACCGCCGGAGCTTCCACTGGCTTGCGGCAAAAGTACCGCGGCCGGAATTTGTAACGTTGGCTGACGCGGCCCGGAAGGAGTATTTCCAGCACCGGTATTTGGGCTGGTTAAAATGCGCGCAAGGGTTGCTACGTTTTGCTTATCAATACGAGCCATAGAGCGCTCTGGAGCGTTCAGCATTTGTTGTAGCAGTTGCGTGATATCAGCCATGCGCTTTACTCAAATTTTATGGTAGACTCGGTGGCATTTGCGTCAGCTTACCAGTAAGGGCTCAGTTGTAAAATCCGCATGACACAAGAAACTACCGCCAAAGTGCCACTATTGCACGCCGAGCAGCTTAGCTCAACGCGTGGTGGTCGAGTACTGTTTGATGAGCTGAGCTTCCAGTTACACCCTGGTGAGTTATGGCAGGTAACCGGTCCTAATGGGGCGGGCAAGTCGACGTTGCTGAGAATGCTGGCCGGGCTTTTAGAGCCTAATGAAGGGCGTATTCAGTTTAACGGCACAAGCTTGCACGACAACTGGCAAAGCTACTGTCAGCAGCTGCTGTTTATTGGTCATAAAGCCGCTGTAAAAGGCGAACTTACTGCATTAGAAAACTTCTATTGGCAACAGCAGCTTACCGCAAGCCCTAATACCGATGGCTGGGACTTATTGGAAAAGCTCGGTTTACTGGGGTTAGAAGATGAGCTCACAGGCCGCCTATCAGCTGGCCAACAGCGACGTGTCGCTTTAACCCGGTTGTGGGCGAATAAGGCAAAGCTGTGGATTCTGGATGAACCCTTTACTTCGTTAGATGTGCAAGGGGTTGCTCTGCTACAAAAGCGCTTTGCTGAACACTTAGCCGACGAAGGTTGTATTATTTTTACTTCGCATCAGTCGCTGACCTTGTCCGAGTTATCGCCCAAACTTATCGATTTAAGTCAGGCTGTCCAGGTTCATTGTGAGGCGGCTTATGATTAACGCTTCCATGCGACAAGTTTGGCTGGCAGTACTGAAACGTGACTTACGCATTGCCGCGCGTCGACGCAGTGATGCCTTAAACCCACTATTGTTTTTACTGATGGTGGTCACGCTATTCCCATTGGGCGTCGGTCCGGGGCCTGATATTCTTGCGCGTATAGCACCCGGCATTATTTGGGTGGCTGCTCTTTTAGCCAGCCTGCTAGGACTCGAGCGTTTATTTAAAGATGACTTTCAGGACGGCACGCTGGAGCAGTTGTGCTTACTGCCACAGCCGCTGGCGTTCACTACAACCGCCAAAGTGATGGCTCACTGGCTGTTAACGGGGCTGCCCTTAGTCATATTGTCGCCGCTGCTGGCGCTACTGCTAAGCTTGCCGATGCAAGGTTGGTGGGCGTTAGCGCTCAGTTTGCTGCTTGGCACACCAGCTTTGAGTGCACTCGGCGCTATTGGAGCGGCGCTAACCCTCCAGGTTCAGCGCGGCAGCTCGCTAATTAGCCTTATCCTTATTCCTTTGTTTATTCCGCTGCTGATTTTTGCCACCGCCGCTGTTGAAAATGCCTCTATGGGGCTTGCAGTGCACGGACAATTGGCTATTCTTGCGGCTATTTCTGTTTTGACCATAACATTGTCTCCGCTGGCGATAGCTGCGGGCATAAAAATGAGTGTGAATTAATATGTGGCGATGGTTACACCCTTACGCGAAGCCTGAAGCAACCTATCGACTTGTCGAAAAGTTACTTCCGTGGTTTGCGGCATTAACCTTTATTTCGTTGGCCGTCGGTGTGGTTTGGGGGCTGGCATTCGCGCCGGCAGACTACCAACAGGGCGACAGTTACCGAATTATATTCTTGCATGTACCGGCGGCTATTTTTTCAATGGGCGCGTATGCCGGTATGGCAATAATGGGTGGCATAGCACTTATTTGGCAAATCAAAACAGCGGAGTGGTCGATACCGGCCATAGCCCCTGTCGGAGCTGCGTTGACGGTTGTCGCCTTGTTGACCGGGGCCATTTGGGGTAAGCCCATGTGGGGCACTTGGTGGGTTTGGGATGCACGCCTTACTTCCGAGCTTATTCTTTTATTCTTATACATTGGTGTTATGGCGCTTTATTTTGCTTTCGATGACGCCAGAACAGGCGCTAAAGCCGCTGCCATACTCTCGCTTGTGGGGGTTATTAACCTGCCTATTATTCATTACTCCGTTGAGTGGTGGAACACCCTGCATCAGGGGGCGACTATTACCAAATTTGAGAGACCGTCGATAGCAACCAGTATGCTTATTCCATTATTAATATGCCTGGCAGGCTTCCTATTTTTAACCATTTTACTGGTGATGATGCGGTTAAAAAATGAGATACTACGACATGAATTAGGTCGCCCGTGGGCGCAGCAGGAACTGGAGAAAAACTGATGCCATTCGACAGTTTTCAGGACTTTATCATTATGGGCGGCTATGGCTTATATGTTTGGTTGTCTTTTTTCTTGAGCTTTGTCGTTATTGCGTTAGTTGCGCTGGAAACGGCTATCGCTCGTAAGTCCTTGCGGAAGAAAAGCCAGCAGTTGCAGAATCGTCAGCAGCGCTTAGCCAAGCGACAACGGTCAGTGTCGCAGTAGGAGAGAAGTATGAATCCGAGACGTAAACAAAGACTTACCTGGGTGCTTATTTTAGTGTTCGGCGTGTCTGTAGCGACAGGACTAATGTTGTACGCATTGAGTCAAAGTATCGACTTGTTTTATACACCTAGCGAGTTGGTAGAAGGCAAGGGCGAAGACAAGCAAAAGCCACAGGTTGGTCAGCGTATGCGTGTTGGCGGCATGGTCGTTGAAGGCTCGGTTAAACGCGACCCGAAAACCCTGGAAGTGTCTTTTAATATTACCGACACAGGCCCTGAAATCACGGTGCTTTATCAAGGTATTTTGCCGGACTTATTCCGCGAAGGTCAGGGCATTGTTGCTCAGGGTGAGTTGGTAGAGCCTACCGTTTTGAAAGCAACGGAAGTGCTGGCTAAACACGACGAAGAATATATGCCGCCGGAGTTAGCCGAAAAAATGAAAGGCATTAAGCACGTAAACCCCAACAAATCCTATGAGGATGGTGATCAATGATTGCTGAAGCAGGCCACCTCGCTATAGCCATAGCGCTGGCATTCTCTTGTTTGTTGGCGTTCTACCCCCTTTGGGGCGCAGCCAAAGGCCATGGTGGCATGATGTCACTGGCAAGGCCTTTTGCCCTAGGCCAGTTTTTCTTCACCGCTGTGGCTTTTGGACTATTGGTTTGGGGATTCGTCAGTAATGACTTTAGTATTGCCTATGTTGCTGCAAACTCTAACTCAGACTTACCGGTTGCCTATCGGGTAACAGCGGTATGGGGCTCCCATGAAGGTTCTTTTCTTTTATGGATGTTGATGCAGGCAGGCTGGATAGCCGCGGTTGCGCTGTTTTCACGTTCTATGCCTTTGCCCATGGTGGCGCGGGTTTTAGCCATTCTTGGTTTAATCAGTATTGGCTTCTACTTATTTATGTTAACGGTGTCCAACCCGTTCGACCGCGCGTTACCGTTAATTCCTGTCGACGGGCGTGACTTAAATCCACTGTTACAAGACCCGGGCATGATCATCCATCCACCGTTATTGTATATGGGGTATGTCGGGTTCTCGGTAGCCTTTGCGTTTGCCATTGCTGCGCTTATGTCGGGTAAGCTAGATGCGGCCTGGGCACGGTGGTCACGACCGTGGACATTAGCGGCCTGGATCTTCCTGACTCTGGGTATCGCAATCGGCAGTTGGTGGGCCTATTACGAACTTGGCTGGGGTGGCTGGTGGTTCTGGGATCCGGTCGAAAATGCTAGCTTTATGCCATGGCTGGTTGGAACGGCTTTGCTGCACTCGTTAGCGGTTACTGAAAAGCGGGGCAGTTTCAAATCCTGGACAGTATTACTGGCAATAGCAGCCTTTAGTTTGAGCCTATTGGGGACTTTCCTGGTTCGGTCGGGGGTTTTGGTGTCGGTGCATGCCTTTGCGTCAGACCCAACCCGTGGTTTATTTATTTTGGTCTTACTCGCATTGGTTATTGGTGGGTCTTTAATACTGTACGGCATGCGTGCCGGACAAATGCAGAGCTACAGCCGATACGAGCTATTTTCCCGCGAAGTCATGCTGCTGGGTAACAACGTCTTGCTGATGGCTGCGATGGTTGTGGTCTTCCTTGGTACTATGCTGCCATTAGTGCATAAAGAAATTGGCTTGGGCAGCATTTCAGTCGGTGAACCCTTCTTCAACAGCGTCTACAGTTGGTTGGTCATTCCATTCGCACTGATGGTTGGCCTGGGACCTCTATTGCGCTGGCGTCGACAGGCAATTAAGCCTCTACTGAAGCCTATTGCGTTGGCACTTAGCCTTGCCGTGGTACTGGCTAATACGCTACCAAAAATTTGGGCCGACGAATTGCCGGCAATGGTGGTTATAGGCTTGTTCTTAGCGTTCTGGGTTGGTCTGGCAACAGTAACCGAAGTACAGCAGACAGTGAAACAGCGTAAACAAGGCTGGCATGGTATTACCCGCCTGTCGGGTAGCCACTGGGGCATGGTGCTGGGTCATATAGGCTTTGCAGTAACCTTAATTGGCATCACTCTGGTGTCACATTATGAACAGGAAAGAGACATTGCCTTGGCGCCGGGACAGTCAGTTGACATTATCGGCTACAACGTCAGCTTTGATTCCTTAGACCACCGCGAAGGGCCTAACTACGATTCCGATGCGGGGGAGTTCACCGTCACAAAAAATGGTGAACTTGTTACTGAGGTGACCAGTGAAAAGCGCTTTTACCGAGTGCAGCGAACCAGTATGACGGAAGTCGGTCTCGATGCAAGCCTATTAAGAGATATCTACATTGCCATGGGCGAACCTCTGGAAGATGGCGCATGGGCAATCCGTTTCTATGTTAAACCATTTGTTCGCTGGATATGGCTTGGCGCTATTATTATGGCCGTAGGTGGTGTGTTCGCAATGGCGGATAAACGTTACCGTAAGTTGAAAAGCGGAGGGGCAAATGAATAAGAACCTACGTTGGCTTGTTTTATTTGCGCCATTGGTTTTATTCCTGCTACTAGCAGTGTTTTTGTTGAAGGGGCTAGGAAGCGACCCGACGAAACTGGATTCGGCGTTAATTAATGAGCCGGTACCAAACTTTGAGGCTGCCGATCTTTATGACACCAGTATCGTTTATGACGAATCGGTGTTAAAAGGCAAACCTATACTGCTAAATGTCTGGGCAACTTGGTGCCCGACGTGCCGTGCAGAACATGAGTTTCTGAACCAGTTAGCGTCAGAGGGTATCCCTATTGTTGGCTTAAATTATAAAGATGACTCGCGTGGGAAAGCGGTTAACTGGCTAAATACGCTAGGTGATCCATACACGATTAACTTGTTTGATCCAGAAGGCGAAGTTGCCTTTGAGTTTGGTGTTTACGGAGCCCCGGAAACTTACTTTATTGATGAACAGGGTGTTATACGTTATCGCCATGTTGGTGACGTGAACGCACGTAATTGGCAGAGCACATTAAAACCCATTTATGAGCAGCTCAAGCAGGAGGCGCAATGAGCCGGTTCATTTCCCTACTTTTTTTGCTGAGTACTTTTGTGTTTTGTGCCGCAGCGGAAGAGGCGGTGTCGCGTTCGTTTGAAAATGAGCAACAGCGCGAAACGTATCAACAATTAATTAAAGAATTGCGCTGCCCCAAGTGCCAAAATCAAAATATAGCCGACTCTAATGCCCCGCTTGCGGAAGATATGCGAGATAAAAGTTACGAGATGCTTAAGGCGGGTAAGTCGAAGCAGGAAATTATCGACTTTATGGTCGAACGTTACGGTAATTTTGTGCATTACAAACCACCGTTTACCGCCGCGACAGCAGTACTGTGGTTCGGTCCTGTGGTTATTTTGATTATCGGTATTGGTGTTGCTGTTTTGCTGACACGCAAGAAAAAAGAGCAAACAGCTTTGACCCCTGAAGAGCGCGCTCAGTTAGAGCAGCTAAGGAAAAACGACAATGACTAGTTTAATCATCGTAATGTTGTTGATGCTGTTAGTTGCTGTCGTTTTTATTCTGTTAGCGACAGGAAAACAGCGACGCATTCTAAAAAGACAGGATGAAAATAAGCGCTGGTACGAGCAACGTTTAACGGAGCTAGAAGAAGAGCGCTCTTTGCACGGGTTGTCTGATGAAGAATACGAGTATTCAAAGCAGGAGCTCGATAAAACCTTTGTTAATGACAGTAAGGACATTGAAGAAACTATAGAATGGCGCCCGGCGCCCGTCGTATTACCGGCTGTCATTGTTGTGATTATATCGGTTGCTTTGTACTGGAGCTTTGGTAGCTGGCAATTGCAGGAGCAAGCGGCAGATGCTCGTGAACGTTTACCAGAACTTGGCAAAAAGTTACTGAGCGAGCAAACTCAGGCTGCCGATCCGGAAGAGCTTAACCTGTTCGCTTTGGGGCTTCGCCAGAAGCTTATGAGCGACCCTAATGATGCCATTGCATGGTGGATATATGCGGGGCTAATGGTGGATATTGGCGCACCGGAAGAAGCGGACGAGGCTTTTCAGAAATCACTGGATTTAGAGCCTGAGCGGCTTAACACTCTGGTCAGTTACAGTCGTTTCTTATTAATGTCAGGCTCAGCTCAAAATAAAGCGAAAGCTGCGAATTTGTTAGCCCGGGCATTGAAGCTAAACCCAGCCAATATAGAGGCACTTTCGCTACTGGGCTTTGTGGCTTATGAACAACAGGACTGGGAGCAAGCGATTCAGGCGTGGACATTGTTGCAAGAGCAATTATCGCCAGGCTCGGAGCGCTACGTGGCTGTTCAGAATGCGTTAGCAGACGCGAAGCAGCAACAGACTAACGCTGGTATGACATTAACCGTTACGGTGAACATCGATAACGCGGTTCAGGAATTTTTGCCCGAAGGTGCAACGTTATTTGTTTATGTCACCGGAAATGAGGCGCCTATGCCAGCAGCGGTGATCCGTGAGCCGGTCGAAGGCTTTCCTGTGACTTATACCTTATCTAATGCTAACGCCATGTTACCGGACCACAAACTGTCTGACTTGGGTGAGTGGACGGTGCGCGCTCGTGTTTCGCAAGACGAGAACATTGAAGCGGAACCCGGTGATCTGGAAGCGCCAACAGTGACTATTAAAGCTAAGGCGAATCAAACAGCGACAGTGACTTTATCAACACGGATTCAAGAATGAAAAAATACGGATTGTTACTTTTCTCAGTATTGTTAGTAGGATGCTCATCGACTCCGGAAGACCCTTATGCCGACCCCCGCGACCCGTTTGAGGATTTTAACCGCGGCATGTGGGAGTTTAATCGCGATGTGGATGAAGTCGTTATTCAACCCGCAGCGAATGTTTATGATGACGTACCAAAGCCAATTCGTACGTCACTGTATAATGCTGTTGAGAACTTAGAAGAGCCGTCGTCTTTTGTGAACAATATCCTGCAGTGGAAGTTAGGAGATGCCGGTATATCGTTAGGACGCTTTTTAATTAACTCAACAGTTGGGCTTGTCGGTCTTTTTGATGTGGCCACGCCAATAGGTCTTGAAAAAAAGGAAGAAAGCTTTGGGCAGACTTTAGCTGTTTGGGGCGTTCCTGAAGGGCCTTACGTAATGCTGCCGTTACTGGGACCAACGGTGATTGTTGATCGCGGTGGCGACTACGCTGACAGACAATATTTTCCGTATCCGTCATTGACCTGGCCAGTCGATATACTTCGTTATACCGTTAAAGGTTTGGAGATGCGCATACGTTTGCGCGACCAGGAACAGGTTCTGGAAAACTCCCTGGACCCTTACTCTTTCGTCAAAGATGTTTATTATCAGCGTTGGCAAGATCAAGTCTACGACGGCAACCCACCATTACCAGAAGACGATTTTGAAGACTTTGATGACTTCGACGATGATTTTGAGGATTTTGACGACGAGTCACGTTGACGGATCTCTATTCCTGAACAATGCTTAAAACATGGTGAGCGAAGAGAATGAAACCATGTCGAAAGCGCACGTTGCGGTTATTGAAGATGACTTAGTATTCCAGTCCATGCTGAATGAGTATCTCAGTCAGCATGGCTATGATGTGCGCTGTGCCGGCGCTGGGAAGCAAGGCCTGGAACTGTGCGAGCAACAGTGCCCCGATGTGGTTCTTTGTGACTTAAACCTACCTGATATTAATGGTTTGGAAGTCATTGAAAAGCTATTAAAAGTCTGTGCTCACCTGCCTATCATTGTGATTTCAGCATCTGAAAAAATGTCAGATATCCGTGAAGCGGTGCGCCTCGGTGCCTGGGATTACCTCGTTAAACCCCTACAAAGTCTCGATGTATTAGACAGTGCCATAGGTCATTGCCTCGAGCGTCATGAGCTCGAAACCTCTTATTTACACGATATTTGGGAGCTAGATGCTCATATTGATGTCATTTATCAGGACGATATGATAGCCGGTAAGCTGACAGAGGAGCTTTTGCCCAGAAGCCCTCTCAGGGTTGGTACGTATAGCTTTTCCTGCGTTACAGACTCTGCTGATACAACGCCTACCTGGGTTGACTATCGCTCTTTAGGAAACGGCAAAGCACTGGTGGTTATGGCGGCGGCGCAAAACGCAACGGAGCAAAGCCTGGTGCCATTATTAGTGCTTAAAACCTTGGTTGACCCCGTGATACGACAGTATTTATCCGGTATGGATAACACGCTGGTGCTGCCGGGGTCGTTATTAGAGCATTTGAATATTGAGCTGTGCCACTCTCAGGTTAGAACTGCCTTCGATATTCTGGCGGGTGTGCTGGATACAGAAACTGGACAGTGGCAATGGGCGCAGGCGGGCGATAAATTAGAGCCTTCACCCAGTGCGAAACCGGACTTAGCGCTGGGTATTTGGAAACATGCGAATTATCGTACGCATCAACTAGAGTCCTTGCACCGCCTGCACTGTCGCTGCTATGGCAAAGAACTTATTGTGAGCGCTGAGCCTCAAATTGCTTAATGGCTTTGTCGATATAGGGCATCGACATATTGATATTAATGGGCTGAGTGAATAACGGATAGCCAATACCTGCCGCCAGTAGCGCGAGTAATTTCCACCAACCTTCAGCTTCCACCACCAAAAAAAAGATAACGCAGATAGGAACCAGCTTCGCCAAGTTACAAATAAGTCGGCGGGGGACTGGCATTTTCTCCTGGGCGATTGATAGAATCATCGCACGCTCAGTAAAACTGTATGAGTTAAGCTGTGGTATTTTGCGGGAAGAAAAATATAACGCCATAATTTTTTTTATTGAATTTTGTACAATGGCTTGCATTGTAACACGCTTAGCGGGTATAAACTTGCCCTCTTTATTCGAATGAATTTATTGTAAGGACAGCTGCTATGGTCAAAAAAGTTGTAATACCGGTCGCAGGACTCGGCACCCGGATGCTACCGGCAACCAAAGCCATTCCAAAGGAAATGTTACCACTGGTCGACAGACCGCTTATTCAATACATTGTCGAAGAGTGTGCGGCAGCTGGCCTTACCGATGTTATTTTGGTAACGCATTCGAGTAAGAACTCAATTGAAAACCATTTTGATACCAGCTTCGAACTCGAAACCACGCTTGAGCAGCGTGTTAAGCGACAATTGCTAGCGGAAGTTCAGGCTATTTGTCCGGAAAATACCACTATTATGCATGTGCGTCAGGGTCAGGCTAAAGGTCTGGGTCACGCTGTGTTGTGCGCACAGCCACTCGTTGGTAACGAGCCGTTTGCCGTAGTATTGCCAGACGTTCTAGTGGATGAAGCAAGCTGCAATTTAAACCGTGACAACTTAGCGGAAATGGTTAGAAACTTTGATGAAACGGGTCACTCTCAGGTAATGGTTGAGAAAGTGCCTCAGGAAGATGTCAGCAAATACGGTATTGCGGATATTGGTGGCGAAGAGTTGAAGCCGGGCGAGCAATCTCCAATTACCCAGTTGGTTGAGAAACCGTCCAAAGAAGAAGCGCCATCTGACTTGGCTGTAGTCGGTCGTTATGTATTCTCGGCTGACCTATGGCCATTGCTGGAAAAAACACCGGTTGGTGCGGGTAATGAAATACAATTAACTGATGCAATGGCCATGTTGCTTGAAAAGCAGTCGGTAAATGCTTACTACATGAAAGGCAAAAGCCATGACTGTGGTAATAAGCTTGGCTATGCACAAGCCTTTATTGAACACGCAATGCGCCACCCGGAGCTGGGCAGCGACATGAAGCAGTATATTAAGTCGTTAAAAAGCGCTTAAATTGCAAAAAGCGCTAAACTCGGGCTGTTAATACGGCCCGAATTGGCGCTTTATAACCTTCCACGGTTAGTTCCGGATTCTTAGCATCTAAAAAGTCGGCTAAAGACTCACCCGTCATCCAGTCTGTGCGCCTTTGCTCTTCAAGCGATGTCGTGTTGTGGTCAACAATTGCAATGTCTTTAAAGCCTAACCGCTCCAGCCATACCGACAAGGCCTTTGCACTAGGTAAAAACCAAACGTTTCGCATTTGAGCATAACGCTCTCCGGGCAGCATAACTGTTGTTTCGTCGCCTTCAACGACAATGGTTTCTAATACGAGCTGGCCCCCCGGCTTTATGAGCGATTTAAGCTCCTGCAAAAACGCCAGAGGCGAGCGACGATGATACAAAACGCCCATGCTGAATACAGTATCAAAGCTCTTTAACTCCGGCATGTGTTCAATGCCGACTGGGAAAAAGTGTGCTTTGTTTTGGTATTTTGCCGGCATCATGTTGCGAATAGCCTGGAATTGCATGAAAAACAGTTCGCCTGGGTCTATGCCCCAGACTCTCTCGGCACCCGCTTCCAGCATGCGCCATAAATGATACCCACTGCCGCAGCCGACATCTAACACCTGTTTACCTTTTAAATCATCGATATGAGGTTTTACACGTTGCCATTTCCAGTCTGAGCGCCATTCGGTATCAATAAACACTCCAAATAGGTCAAACGGCCCTTTACGCCAGGGCTGTAACTGCTGAAGCAGGCCGGTAATGCGAGCGCGATCTGAATCGGATGCTTCTTCCGGAGAGCCTACGGTGACGGTGTCGCCCAACTGGCAGTTTTCGGTCGGAATGTGGGGTAACTGCTCAATTACCCGTTGCCAGCGTTTTAAATTGCCGTGAGGGTTGTTGTTAAAGGCCGTCAGCTGCGGCGCTAACGTATCCAGCCATTGTTCGTGCGGACTGTCGATTAGCGCTTTCAGGTCGTTGCTAAAGTCAATCATTGTTGAGTTATAATCCTTTATTTAACCGCTAGCATGGCTGCGAAATTAAAACACTGGAACCATACAGTCTGATGCTTAAAACCGACTTTTTGAAAACGCTGCTCGTGTGCCTCTAAGGTATCAATTTTCATGACGTTTTCGATAGCTGCGCGCTTTTGGCTAATCTCAAGTTCGCTGTAACCGTTAGCGCGTTTAAAGTCGTGATGTAAATCGACCAGCATGTTGTTCATAGTTTCATCTGCATGGCGAAACTTCTCGGCAATGAGCAACACTCCACCGTCAGTTAATCCGTCGTAAATACGCTGAATCATGGCTTCGCGTTTTTCTGGTGGCACAAATTGTAAGGTAAAGTTCAAAACCACCACCGATGCGTTTTCAATGACAGTGTCGGTAATGTCCTCACAACGCAGCTCCACGGGAACCTGACTTTTAAAGCCGCCTAAATGCAAACCTGCACGCTCAATCATAGGCTCTGAGTTATCAACCGCGACAATTTTACAACCGTCAGAGTTTTCGCAGCCCTTGCGCATAGCCAGTGTCGCAGCACCTAACGAACACCCTAAGTCGAACAACTGGGTATTATTCTGCGCATAACGACTTACCAACTGGGGCAAGGTTTGCAGAATACTCGAGTAACCGGGCACCGAGCGATTAATCATATCGGGAAACACTTCAACAACTTGCTGGTCAAAGCAGAAGTCAGACACACTCGGCAGAGGTTTAGAAAAAATAGTGTCGTGTTGGCTCATGGGTCAACTTACAAATTAAAGTAAACATATTGTGTATTTTACCGATAATTAGTGCTGACGGACAGCCGCGTTTTGATTAATATATCGCCGTCTTATTGGGAGGAACCTGTTGTTGGTAAGTATTTGGCCTAAAACATTGTATTTTTGTTCGGTAATGAGTCTGGCTATGTCGCTTTTGACATTATTGCCGGCGCCGACTTATGCCTATGCTCCAGACGAATGGTTAGAGCAACATTCAACCATTCGCGTGGGTGTGCCGAACCAATTACAACCACTGATTTACGAGACAGAAAACGGTGCCGCCGGGCTCGATGTCGA
Organism: Idiomarina sp. UBA4520; assembly: GCF_002388365.1. Classification (NCBI taxonomy): domain Bacteria; kingdom Pseudomonadati; phylum Pseudomonadota; class Gammaproteobacteria; order Alteromonadales; family Idiomarinaceae; genus Idiomarina; species Idiomarina sp. UBA4520. The sequence goes on from NZ_DGMK01000015.1 coordinate 91,770, forward strand.
CTTACTTAAGCAATTTACCGCGACGATGGACGTCGAGTTAGTCTGGAAGCCGTGCGGACAGTGGCAAGAGTGTTTAGACGCTATCTCCAATAAAGACATTGATGTTTTAACCAGTGTCTCTTATTCCGTTGAGCGTAACCTGAGCATGGACTTTACTCAAAGTTACTGGTCTATGCCCTGGGCTGCGCTGACTATGGACTCTACCATGCGTGCTGGCAGTAGTTTGAGAACGAGCGAGCTACACGGTCAGCGGGTTGCTGTTGTTAAAGGGTACAGCATAGAGTCTCAGCTGGTTGATACCGGGCGCATTGAAGTGGTTAGTGTGTCCGATATTGATGAAGGTATTGACCGGTTGCGCAACCGCATGGTCGATTCTTATGTCGATAGCCTGCCTATTTTAGTGGATGAACTTCAGGAATATCCGTTACCTGGTTCGAAGCTGTCGGTGCTGGATTCGACTCAGGGTAACGCCCTATATCTTGCGGTGCGCGATGACTGGCAACCGCTGGTGACTATACTGAACCGAGGTATTAATTCACTAACACCACAGCAGCGAGACGCGTTAAAACGCAAATGGTATGGGTATAAACTAGAGCAGGGGTGGAGTGACGAAGAGCTGCTTGAGTTGGGAATGAAAATAGGCTCGGTTGTGCTTTTAGTTATTCTTAGCTTTGGTATATGGAACAGCCGTCTTCGTAAAGAAATTAAAGCCCGTAAAGCGGCTGAGCGCCATATTCGTCATATTGCCACCCACGACGAACTGACGGGGTTGCCGAATAGAAACCTAATGCAGGATCGTCTCGAACAGTCGTTACGCCAGAGCGAAAGAACGCAAAAACCATTTTCAGTACTGTTTTTAGATCTTGATGGTTTTAAGCAAATCAATGACGATTTTGGCCATAATTATGGCGACGAGTTACTTGTTCAAGCGTCTCAGCGCATGAAAACGCTATTGCGCCGCTCCGATACCGTCTGCCGTCACGGTGGCGACGAGTTTGTGGTGATACTACCAACCGCCGTGGCCGTGGGGTCAGCACTTGCGGTAGCCCGTAAGTTGGTAGTGCAGCTAGCCAAGCCCTACAAAGTCAAAAAACAGCAACTGGAAGTGAGCGTATCTATTGGTGTCGCTATGTACCCTGCTCATGGCACCGATGTACAAAAGTTATTGCGCTCCGCCGATAAGGCCATGTACGCCGCTAAAGCAGCGGGTAAAAATGATGTGCGCTTAGCCAGTACCGACGGATGACATTCAGCCCTAGTTAGCTATAATGTAGCGCTTCACTTTTAACGAATTCGTCGGTAGTAGGAAAAGTACATGCGCACGCATTATTGTGGACAAGTAAACGCAGAACTCGCAGAGCAACAAGTTACTTTATGTGGCTGGGTTAATAAACGTCGTGACTTAGGCGGCCTGATTTTCATCGATTTACGCGACAGAGAAGGTCTTATTCAGGTTGTTTTTGACCCAGACCAAAAAGCGTTGTTCGAGCAGGCTGAGAAGTTACGTCAGGAATTCTGTGTACAAATTACCGGCACAGTAAACCGTCGCCCTGAAAGCCAGGTAAACGCCAGCATGAAGACGGGAGAAGTTGAGCTGCTGGCTTCTGAACTTAATATTTTAAGCCGCTCTGAGCCGCTGCCTATCGACTTTAACAGCCAGGTCAGTGAAGAAGCGCGTTTGCGTTATCGCTATCTGGACCTGCGCCGTCCGCAAATGAACGAAAAGCTTCAATTCCGCGCTAAAGTTACTAGTGCAGTAAGACGCTTTCTGGACGACAACGGTTTCCTGGATATAGAAACTCCAATGTTAACGCGTGCCACTCCGGAAGGAGCGCGTGATTATTTAGTGCCAAGCCGTACACATAAAGGTCGTTTTTTCGCGTTACCACAAAGCCCGCAATTGTTTAAGCAACTGCTGATGATGTCGGGTTTTGACCGTTACTACCAAATTGTAAAATGCTTCCGCGACGAAGACTTACGTGCTGACCGCCAGCCTGAATTTACTCAAATCGATATCGAAACCTCTTTCATGACCGCTGAACAAGTTATGGAAGTGACTGAAAATATGACTCGTGAGTTGTTCGACAAGTTACTGGGAATTGAGCTGGGAGAGTTCCCGAGCATGACCTGGCATGAAGCCATGAAGCGTTATGGTTCAGACAAGCCAGATTTACGTAACCCATTAGAGTTAGTAGACGTCGCGGACTTATTAAAAGACGTTGAGTTTAAAGTGTTCTCAGGTCCGGCGAATGATGAAAAAGGGCGTGTAGCTGTGATTCGTCTGCCAGGCCGGGCGGAAAATGTGTCGCGTAAAATGATTGATGAATACACCAATTTTGTGGGTATTTACGGCGCGAAAGGCCTTGCCTGGATAAAAGTGAACGATTTGGCTCAAGGCCGCGATGGCTTGCAGTCGCCAATTTTGAAATTCCTGCCAGACGATGCATTGAACGCAATTCTTGAACGTACAGAAGCCGCTACTGGTGACATTTTGTTCTTTGGCTCAGACAAAGCCAACACTGTTGCTGAAGCTATGGGCGCACTGCGGCTTAAGTTGGGTGAGGATTTTGGTCTTGTCAGTGACGAGTGGAAACCGTTGTGGGTTGTCGACTTCCCAATGTTCGAAGAAGACGATGACGGCTCGCTAGCGGCCTTGCACCACCCGTTTACAGCACCCGTTAATGTAACACCGGACGAGTTACGCGCTAACCCGGCTCAGGCACTGTCTAATGCTTACGATATGGTTTTAAACGGTGTTGAAGTCGGCGGTGGTTCAACACGTATTTTCGAAAACGAAATGCAGCAAGCCGTATTTGAAGTTCTGGGCATTGGTAAAGAAGAAGCACAAGAGAAGTTTGGTTTCTTGCTTGAGGCGCTCAAGTACGGTACTCCTCCGCACGCAGGTTTGGCTTTCGGCTTGGACCGACTGGTGATGTTGATGGTGGGAGCGAACTCAATTCGTGACGTTATTGCATTCCCGAAAACCACCACCGCAGCTTGCGTGCTAACGGACGCTCCAGGGTTAGCCAACCCCGAAGCGCTTAATGAACTTGGCGTTAAGAGCACCGTCGAAGACAAAGAGTAAACACATTCAACGATTAAACTTTGTGGGGTGAAACATGGCAGGTCACTCGAAGTGGTCGAACATAAAGCACCGAAAGGCCGCGCAGGATGCTAAGCGCGGCAAAATTTTCACAAAATTGATTCGCGAAATTAACGTCGCCGCCCGTGAAGGCGGTGGCGATCCTGAAACGAATCCGCGTCTGCGCGCAGCTATCGACAAAGCGCTGTCCAATAACATGAAGCGAGACACCATCGATACCGCAATAAAGCGCGGCACCGGTGAGATGGAAGGAGACAACGTTGAAGAGCTGACCTACGAGGGTTATGGTCCTAATGGCGTGGCCATTCTTTTAGAATGCATGACGGACAACAAAAACCGGACAGTGTCTGAAGTGCGTTATGCCTTCAGTAAGCACGGCGGAAACTTAGGTACAGATGGTTCGGTGGCTTACTTATTCAATAAAATGGGTGTCATTAGCTACGGAACGGACGTTACCGAAGAAGACGTTATGGAGCCAGCACTTGAAGCGGGTGCTGAGGACATCGTGAAGTATCCGGGAAGCGGTCTGGATGTTATGACGTCACCGGAAAACTTTGGTCCTGTGAAAGATGCCCTAGACGCCAAAGGACTGGAAGCGTCCAACGCGGAAGTGACTCAGGTGCCAGACACCAAAGTTGACTTGGACGAAGACAGTGCGCGTTCATTTTTGAAATTGCTGGACGCACTGGAAGACTTAGACGACGTTCAGAACGTTTACCATAATGCTGATATCTCTGATGACGTATTGGCGAAGTTGGACGATTAAGGAATTATGAGCGTCATATTAGGTATTGACCCGGGCTCACGGTTAACCGGATATGGCGTTATTCAAAAACATGGCCGTAAATTTCACTATTTAGGCAGTGGTTGCATTCGCGCGACAGGAACGTCGGCAAAACCACTGTCGCTCGCCGAAAAACTACGGCTGATTCATGACAGTGTCAGCGAGTTAATCACTCAGTTTAGCCCTACCGAATTTGCTATTGAACAAGTGTTTATGGCGAAAAACCCTGACTCAGCCTTGAAGCTGGGGCAAGCGCGAGGCGCTGCCATAGTAGCTGCGGCAAGAGCCGGGCTGCCAGTGGCTGAGTATTCGGCGCGCCAGATAAAACAAGCCGTTGTCGGTAACGGCGGTGCAGAAAAAGAACAGGTACAACATATGGTCGTCGCGCTGCTTAATTTACAAAAGACACCGCAAGCCGATGCAGCTGACGCGTTGGCGGTAGCACTATGCCACGCGCAAAGCGCAGAAAGCCTGCTGAAAATGTCAGGGGCAGCGAGGAAAACCGTTCGCGGTAGGCTACGTTAATTTAATAGGGAGAAAGCCGTTGTGATAGGACAAATTCAAGGCACATTGTTAGCCAAACAGCCACCGGAAGTATTGGTCGATGTGAATGGCGTCGGGTATGAGGTGCAATTACCCATGACCTGCTTTTACGACTTGCCTGCGACAGGACAGCCCGTAACTCTGGTAACGCACTTTGTTGTCCGTGAAGATGCACAACTCTTGTATGGCTTTAACTCATTGTCGGAGCGCTCACTGTTCCGATTATTAATTAAAACTCAAGGTGTGGGACCAAAGCTGGCGCTGGGTATTTTATCGGGCATGTCTGCGGACGAGTTCGTGTTTGCAGTGAATCAGAATGACGTGAGCCGCTTAGTGAAACTGCCAGGTGTTGGCAAGAAAACTGCGGAGCGTTTAGTCATTGAAATGCGCGACCGACTGAAAGACTGGAACTCAGCAGCGCCGTTTACTGATGCTATGCCGGTGGATAATAAAGGCGGTGATGCTCGTATCCACCCCGCTGATACTCGCTCTGATGCCGTTAGTGCTCTGGTTGCACTTGGGTACAAAGAAAATCAGGCTGAAAAAGCCATTCAGAAAGTGTACTCTGCAGAACATAGCAGTGAAGTTCTGATACGACTAGCGCTAAAAGAGCTGTCTTAAGGTAAAACAATGATAGAAGCCGACCACATTCCAACTGACCGAATTGTTGAAGCCGATGTGCAGGGCGACGATGAAGCCATAGATCGTGCTATTCGCCCGAAGAAGCTCGATGAGTATACCGGGCAGAAGCATGTTGTTGAGCAAATGGCGATTTTCATTGAGGCGGCACGAAAAAGACAGGAAGCGCTCGATCATCTGCTGATTTTTGGTCCTCCGGGTCTTGGTAAAACCACCCTGGCAAATATTGTAGCTAATGAGCTGGACGTCAATATTAAAACCACTTCAGGGCCGGTTCTGGAAAAAGCGGGCGACTTAGCCGCACTATTAACGAACTTAGATGAGCACGATGTTTTGTTTATTGACGAAATTCATCGTTTGAGCCCAGTTGTTGAAGAGATTTTGTATCCGGCCATGGAAGACTACCAGTTGGATATCATGATAGGAGAAGGGCCGGCTGCGCGTTCAATAAAGCTGGACTTACCGCCTTTCACTTTAGTTGGGGCAACCACCCGCGCCGGAGCCTTAACCTCTCCATTGCGTGACCGTTTTGGCATTGTGCAAAGACTAGAATTTTATGATGTAGAAGAGTTAACCGATATTGTGTCGCGTTCCGCTCATTTTATGAACGTGACAATGAAAGAGGGCGGCGCCAAAGAAATTGCACGACGCTCGCGAGGAACGCCGCGTATTGCAAATCGCTTGTTACGTCGGGTAAGAGACTATGCAGAAGTTAAAGGTAACGGCGAAATCGATCAGGAAACCGCAAATGCAGCATTAACTATGGTCGATGTTGATCATGCCGGCTTTGACTACATGGACCGTAAGCTTTTATTAGCCATTATGGAGAAGTTTATGGGCGGTCCTGTGGGGCTTGATAACCTTGCAGCGGCTATTGGCGAAGAAAAAGACACCATTGAAGATGTGCTTGAGCCTTACCTTATTCAGCAGGGCTTTTTGCAAAGAACACCGAGAGGCCGTTTAGCCACTCCAAGAGCGTATCAGCACTTTGGATTAAAACCTGAGAAATAGGCAAAAAAAAGCCCGCACAAAAGTACGGGCAAATAGAACAACAAGAAGGAAGTTAAATCCAGGGAACAATCTTCAAACAATCTAAGAAGAAGTGACAACCAATCTCTTCGTCTCTGATATGTGGGGTATTATAAGTATAATATGCGCTTGATCAAACAAGAAAAATTGCTTTCTCGCATAAGAAAAACTAATCCGTTATAAGGTGAAGTTGTTCAAAAAAAGCTCAACAAAATTATAACAAAAACAAAAAGAGCAATTAAAACAAAGAGTTTTTGTTTTTATGTTTCAGTTCTGTCATAAAAAAAACTCTGCTGATAATTTAACCAGCGATACTTTTGGCGGTCTCTTTACAAATTATTACATTACGGTAACTTTTCAGAACTTTACCCGAGGTGCTAATGTCTCACTATCAGTTTGAATGGCCTATCCGCGTGTACTACGAGGATACAGATGCAGGTGGTATTGTTTATTACGCCAATTATCTCAAATTCCTTGAGCGGGCCAGGACGGAGTGGTTACGCTCATTAGGGATTGAACAGGACACTTGGTTGGCTCACAATATAGCCTTTGTTGTACGTAAGGTTGAGCTTGATTTAAAAAAGGCAGCCCGATTCAACGAAGAGCTAACAGTAACTGTCGACGTTATAAAAAAGAAAAAGGCGTCGTTAATGTTTGAACAGAATGTTTTGGGAAAAGATGGCAGTGTTCATTGCTCGGCAGTTGTTACTGCTGCATGTGTTGATAACTCAGTAATGAAACCTGTTGCTATTCCGGCATCTATTTTATCGCGTATTGAGACAGAGGTTTAGAGCGTGCAAGCAGAGCTATCGTTTATTGATTTATTTTTGCAGGCCAGCTTATTGGTAAAGCTGGTTATGATCATCCTTCTCGCTATGTCTGTTTGGGGCTGGGTACTGATATTCCAACGTCGGAAAGTACTTAACCAAGCGCAAAAAGACGCGTTAAAGTTTGAAGATCGCTTTTGGTCGGGTGTGGATTTAGCCCGTCTTTATCAGGAGATATCTGCGCGTGCAAAAAATGCTCGTGGCATGGAGTTAATGTTTCATGCTGGATTTAAAGAGTTTGCAAGGCTTCGTAACCAGTCCGCCGGGAGCAACCAATCAATGCTTGAAGGGGCGTTCCGTGCGATGCGTGTTGCTCACGCCCGTGAAATGGAGAAGCTAGATAGCCATTTGGGTACGCTGGCAACCATTGGTTCTATTAGCCCTTATATCGGCCTTTTCGGTACCGTATGGGGTATTATGAATGCGTTTATCGCGTTAGGGGCCGTGCAGCAGGCGACACTGGCGATGGTCGCTCCGGGTATCGCCGAAGCACTTATCGCAACCGCGCTGGGCTTATTTGCTGCGATACCGGCGGTTATTGCGTTTAACCGTTTTACGACCCGCGCGGAGAAAATTGATGGTCAATACATGAACTTTATTGACGAATTTACTTCTATCTTACAGCGTCAGGCACTGGCGAAGTCATCTAAAGAAAAAGTGGAAGGTGAGTCACTATGATGGTCATGCCGCGCAAACGGCGTAAGCCGGTTGCTGAGATAAACGTGGTGCCATACATCGATGTGATGCTCGTTCTTCTTATTATTTTTATGGTAACGGCGCCATTAATTACTCAAGGGGTAAAGGTAGACTTACCAAAAGCGACGGCAGAGCCATTGTCTGAAGACAGTAAGCCCCCGTTGGTTGCCTCTGTTGATGCCGAAGGCCGCTATTACCTGAACCAGGGTGATAGCCAAGACACGCCAATGCAGGCGGATGAGCTTGCGACTTTAGTGGCGGCGCATTTGCAAGTCGAGCCTGATACGCCCGTTATGGTGAACGGTGATGGTGCGGTATCTTATAACCAAATTGTTCAATTGATGGTGCTATTGCAAAGAGCTGGTGTACCATCGGTTGGGTTAATGACAGATTCGTCGGAAGAGTAGTTGTGGATAAATCGGAGAGCTTAACGTTACCGCTCATATATTCTATAGCAATACACGCTGTTATAGCGGGTGTATTGCTTATTAGTTTTGAGTTTACGCCATCAACACCAGAAGCGATGGAAGTTAACTTGAACCAAAGCGACATTGAACCTGCGGAAGAAATTGTCAGTGCAGTTTCCGTTGATAAAGCTAAGGTGCAGGAACAAGTCGATAGAATGAAGCGACAAAAAGCCGAAGCAGAGGCTGCTGAGCAGCGCCGAATTGAACGTTTAGAGCGCCGAGCTGAGGAAGCACGTAAAGCTCGAGAGCGCGAAGAGCAACGTCAAAAAGAGATTGAACGTCAGCAAGAAATTGAACGCCAGGAAGCGGCTCAAGCGCGTAAAGAAGCTGAGCAGGCAAAGAAAGAAGCGCAGCGTTTAGCCGAAGAGAGAGCTAAGGCTGAAGCGGCGGCTAAAGAGGCTGAGCGTCGCAAGAAAGAAGCGGAAGAAGCTGAACGCAGAGCCGCAGAAGAGAGACGTAAACGCGAAGAAGCTGAGCGCCGGGCAGCTGAGCGAGAAGCACAATTGAAAAAAGAAATGGAAGAAGAGCGAGCTCGCCGTCAGGCAGCAAGACGTCAACAAGTGTTGAGTGAAGTTGAAAAGTATCAGGCATTAATACGGCAGACCATTCAACGTAACTGGACAGTTGACGACTCCATGCAAGGAAAGTCATGTGAGTTAACCATTAGCGTTGCGCCAAGTGGATTTGTTAAATCGGTAGATACCGGTAACGGTGATGCCAGTGTGTGTCGCTCAGCGCGTAATGCTGTTTTAAAAGCAAATACGCTACCGGTGTCGGAAGATCCGGAAATTTACCAGCAGATGAGTACAATCAAATTGACTGTTAAGCCACAGTTGTAATTAAGGTGACCAATGAGAAAAATCGTATTTCAAGCCCTGGCTCTGCTATTTGTTGTGATGAGCTCTGCCCGTGCAGGTGTGTTAGAAATTGTCATTACCGAAGGTATCGATACCGCACGACCTATTGCTGTGGTTCCTTTTGAGTGGAAAGGAGAAGGGCAGCCACCAGGAAATTTAACTGAGGTTATTGCTGCCGACTTAAGACGAAGCGGCCGATTTAACCCGATTCCGACAACAGCAATGCCCCAACGTCCGACTAAAGACGGCGATATTGACTACTCTGCCTGGGCGAAGATGGGCGTTGAAGCGGTGTTGGTCGGGTCCGTAGAACCGTACTCTGTTGACCGTTATATGGTTAAGTTTGAGTTGGTTGATGTATTGCGCGGGCAAATTACCGGTGGTAACGCTCAAATGTTGCGCGATGGTGAATTAGTGCAGAGTAATGACCACGTACTGGATTCACGTTCAAGTGTCATAGATGGGGATCAGTTCCGTAGCTACTCTCACCGTATCTCCGATGTTGTTTATGAAGCACTGACCGGTGAAAAAGGCGCGTTCATGACCAAGATTGCTTATGTGACGGTGAACCATGACGACCGTTACCCCTATAAACTTGCCGTAGCTGATTACGACGGCGCTAATGAAAAGATCTTGCTGCGCAGTCCTGAGCCGCTGATGTCTCCGTCTTGGTCACCAGACGGTAACAAGTTGGCTTACGTGAGTTTTGAAAATAAAACTGCAGAGATCTTCATGCAGGATATTTATACGACGCGCCGTGAAAAGCTAACGTCATTCCCGGGCATAAATGGTAACCCGGTGTTTTCACCGGATGGTTCAAAATTAGCGATGGTGCTCTCAAAAGATGGCAACCCGGAACTCTATGTTTTCGATATAAAAACGAAAAGCTTGCAACGAGTTACGCGGAATCGTACGATTGATACAGAACCGAGTTGGACACCAGACGGAAAGTCGCTAGTATTTACGTCTGAACGTGGTGGCAGACCTCAGCTTTACAGTGTAGAGCTGTCTTCTGGTCAGGTTCGGCGTTTAACGTTCGAAGGTGAACAGAACTTAGGTGGTACGGTAGCACCGTCTGGTGAAAACATGATTCTGGTAAACCGTACCAGAGGGAACTATCATATAGCTAAGCAGGAGTTCCCACGAGGAACAATGCAGGTTTTAACAAAAACGTCTTTGGATGAGTCACCAAGTATCGCGCCGAATGGCAGTATGGTGATATACAGTACAACGCATAATAACAAGCAAGTACTGGCATTGGTCTCTACCGATGGACGTTTTAAAGCAAGGTTACCGGCTTCTGATGGGGAAGTGAAATCTCCCTCTTGGTCGCCATTTATGTAAATAGCCTGAATGGTTGAATGTTCGATTAAACGATAAGGACGAAAAGGATGCAGCTTAATAAACTTTTTAAAGCTCTGGCAATCGTTGTACCAATGGCAACTCTGGCCGCTTGTAGCTCAAACCAGGAAACCGATTCAGGTGCGGGCGCAGGTCAGGAAACGAATCAACAAGCAGAGCAAGACTCTGGTGTTGAGGTTGGTGCAGCAGAGCGTCAAAAAACTCTTGAAGAACAGCGTCAAGAAAAAATGGAAGCATTGCGCAAAGAACACATTGTTTACTTTGCTTTCGATAAATCAAACGTACAATCTGAGTACGCTGAGCTATTAGCAGCACATGCTGATTACTTAGTTAAAAACCCGTCAGTGAAGGTTGTTATCGAAGGCCATGCTGATGAGCGCGGTACACCTGAATACAACATTGCACTTGGCGAGCGCCGTGCACAAGCGGTTGAAGACTACCTGCACAACTTAGGTGTTCAGGACTCTCAGACTTCTACCGTATCTTACGGTGAAGAGAAGCCTTTAGTTGATGCGTCAACTGAAAGTGCATACGCGAAGAACCGTCGTGCGGTTTTAGTGTACTAATCCCAGACTTAAACGGGTAGTTCATGAAAAAAACGCTGTTAGCTGTCAGTTTGTTAGTGCCTGGGCTTGCATTAGCCCAGGCGCCTGTTTCAGGTTTGTCTTCTTCAGGTGATGTTGAGAAACGCCTAGAACAAATTGAGCGTATGCTCGAAGCTCGTTCTAGTGCGCAACTTAACATGATGGATCAACTTAATTCTGTGCAACAAGACGTTGCAGAATTAAGAGGTATAACTGAAGAGCACGCCTACCAATTGGAACAACTTTTACAACGCCAGCGCGAGCTGTATCAGGAAATTGATCGTCGCTTTAGCCAGCTAAAGGACAACAATAGCCAGAGTAATAATGCTGGCTCGGGTTATTCCGATATGCAGCAGGTACCAACGCAAACTGATAGCAGCAGTTATTCAGCGAGCTTGAGCGAAAATGACGCCTATGACAAAGCCATTGCTTTGGTTTTGGAAGACAAGCGTTATGACGCTGCCATTCCGGCTTTCCAGTCCTTCCTGGAGAGCTTTCCTAACTCTACTTACGTGCCAAACGCCCATTACTGGCTGGGACAGCTTTATTTTGCTCAGCAAGAGTATGATAAGGCCGAACAGCAGTTCATGACGGTAGTTGAAGACTATCCGGATAGTAATAAGCGTGGCGACTGTTTATTGAAGCTTGGTGCTATCGCAAATGACCAAGGTAATACTGCTGATGCTAAGCGCTATTACGAAAAAGTTATTAGCGAGTATCCAGACAGTACTGAAGCAAATTTAGCCAAGCAGAGACTGAATTAACTAACACGAGCGCAACATGTGTTCGTGAATTAATCAGTCAGACAGTTTTTTTCAATTTTAAGTTGCATAAGCGCGTTATTTCAGTAAACTATGCCGCCGTTGCCAAGCAGAACTGGTAACGAATAGTTAGCGTTGGGTTGTTAGCTCAGTTGGTAGAGCAGTTGACTTTTAATCAATTGGTCGCAGGTTCGAATCCTGCACAACCCACCACTCGCTAACGCTAAGAAAATCAGAAATATGGGTTGTTAGCTCAGTTGGTAGAGCAGTTGACTTTTAATCAATTGGTCGCAGGTTCGAATCCTGCACAACCCACCATTTCCTCTTTCTGATAACTTAACTACAACCCCCTCTTGAATTCGATTATACTAGCCGCCACGTTATACAGAACACTTGGACATAAGCTGTAATACCATGACTGAGATTCAAACGCTGGATACCCTTGATTACCGGTTTCCGCCAAAACCTAAGCCTTTGACGCCTGAAGAAAAGCAGGAAACTGTCGCGCGTATAAAAGAGCTCTTAAAAGAGAAAGACGCAGTGTTAGTGGCTCACTACTATACTGACCCTGACATTCAGGCTCTGGCTGAAGAAACAGGCGGCTGTGTTGCTGACTCTTTGGAAATGGCGCGCTTTGGTCGTGACCATCCGGCGAAGAAGCTAATTGTTGCCGGTGTTCGCTTCATGGGAGAGACAGCAAAAATACTCACGCCTAATAAACAGGTGTTAATGCCGACCCTCGATGCCGAATGCTCTTTGGATTTAGGTTGTCCTCCAGATAAGTTTGCGGAGTTTTGTGACCAACACCCTGACCGGACCGTTGTGGTTTATGCAAATACCTCAGCAGCGGTTAAAGCACGTGCTGACTGGGTAGTAACATCCAGTATGGCACTAGAGCTGGTTGATCATCTCGATGCGAAAGGCGAAAAAATACTATGGGCACCCGATAAACATTTAGGCGGTTATATTGCCCGTGAAACAGGTGCAGACATGCTGTTATGGCAGGGCGCTTGTGTTGTACACGACGAGTTTAAAGCGAAAGCTCTAAACGACATGAAAGCGTTACACCCTGACGCAGCCATTCTGGTTCACCCAGAGTCGCCTGAAAACATTGTTGCAATGGCCGATGCTGTCGGTTCAACCTCGCAGCTCATAAAAGCCAGCCAGGAGCTTCCGAACGACACCTTTATTGTGGCTACCGACAAAGGCATTTTTTATAAAATGCAGCAGTTGCAGCCGAATAAGACGTTTATTGAAGCACCTACCGCTGGTAATGGTGCAACCTGTCGAAGCTGCGCACATTGTCCCTGGATGGCAATGAACGGCCTTAAAGCCATAGAGCAAGCGCTAGAAACCGGTGGCAAAGAGCATGAAATTCATGTTGACCCGGAACTCGGTAAGCAAGCTATGGTGCCTCTTGATAGAATGCTGGCCTTTGCCACCACGCTGAAATAACCCCAAAGGCCTCAATCCGAGGCCTTTTTTTGTTTGCCCAGCGAAGC
>NZ_DGMK01000010.1:0-7449 GCF_002388365.1 Idiomarina sp. UBA4520
GGGGAAAATCCCTAGAACCCCATCTCCAAACATATCAAGCGTGTCTGTATCCCACTCTATTGTAAACAAGACATTTTTATCTTTTATATTCAATGGCTTATTTTCCTGCTAATTGGTAATACCATGAAAAATACCATGCTCAGAAAAGGCTTAACAATATTTTGAAAAATTGCCTACTGAGCGCTGCCGCACAGCTCCATAGGCCGCTTTCCTGGCTTTGCTTCCAGATGTATGCTATTCTGCTCCTGCAGCTAATGGATCACCGCAAACAGGTTACTCGCCTGGGGATTCCCTTTCGACCCGAGCATCCGTATGAGACTCATGCTCGATTATTATTATTATAGAAGCCCCCATGAATAAATCGCTCATCATTTTCGGCATCGTCAACATAACCTCGGACAGTTTCTCCGATGGAGGCCGGTATCTGGCGCCAGACGCAGCCATTGCGCAGGCGCGTAAGCTGATGGCCGAGGGGGCAGATGTGATCGACCTCGGTCCGGCATCCAGCAATCCCGACGCCGCGCCTGTTTCGTCCGACACAGAAATCGCGCGTATCGCGCCGGTGCTGGACGCGCTCAAGGCAGATGGCATTCCCGTCTCGCTCGACAGTTATCAACCCGCGACGCAAGCCTATGCCTTGTCGCGTGGTGTGGCCTATCTCAATGATATTCGCGGTTTTCCAGACGCTGCGTTCTATCCGCAATTGGCGAAATCATCTGCCAAACTCGTCGTTATGCATTCGGTGCAAGACGGGCAGGCAGATCGGCGCGAGGCACCCGCTGGCGACATCATGGATCACATTGCGGCGTTCTTTGACGCGCGCATCGCGGCGCTGACGGGTGCCGGTATCAAACGCAACCGCCTTGTCCTTGATCCCGGCATGGGGTTTTTTCTGGGGGCTGCTCCCGAAACCTCGCTCTCGGTGCTGGCGCGGTTCGATGAATTGCGGCTGCGCTTCGATTTGCCGGTGCTTCTGTCTGTTTCGCGCAAATCCTTTCTGCGCGCGCTCACAGGCCGTGGTCCGGGGGATGTCGGGGCCGCGACACTCGCTGCAGAGCTTGCCGCCGCCGCAGGTGGAGCTGACTTCATCCGCACACACGAGCCGCGCCCCTTGCGCGACGGGCTGGCGGTATTGGCGGCGCTGAAAGAAACCGCAAGAATTCGTTAACTGCACATTCGGGATATTTCTCTATATTCGCGGTTCAGCAGGCATGTCCCCTTTGAGGGCGACCCGACGACAGGATAATCGACCTTATGGTGCGCAAATATTTCGGCACAGACGGTATTCGTGGCAAAGCCAACGAAGGCGCGATGACGGCGGAAACCGCCTTGCGCGTCGGCATGGCGGCTGGCCGTGTCTTTCGTCGCGGTGACCACCGCCATCGTGTCGTGATCGGCAAGGATACGCGCCTGTCGGGCTATATGCTTGAACCCGCGCTCACAGCCGGTTTCACCTCGATGGGCATGGACGTATTCCTTTTTGGCCCGCTGCCGACAACGTATAGGAAGAATAAACGCCCTTTTCACCCAAGTCCAACAGCTTTGGACCGCAGTTGACTCTTTCGACACCCCTGCGATGCAACCCAATCCGGCTGACGGGGAGCCAGCAACGCTGAAAATTTACCCTCCTCTTTCCCACTAGCGGCTCCTTTTCCGACAACCAGCACGGCGGATCCCTGCCGCGGCGCTGTGAACGCAGCATTTTGATTGGTATCGTTGGCCTTCAGGCTCGTCAGTCAAACAGACCCAGGAGCAGCTCAGCCGGTGGCGCCCGGCTTTCGGGTAACGCCCTGGTCCCGCTGGTTTCGGCTTTGTGCTTCAGGTGATCAAGGATCTGCTTGATCACTATAGGGTCTTCAATGCAGGCGATGACTTTCATGGCGCCGCCGCAGCCGCTGCAGGTCTCGATGTCGATATTGAAAACACGCTTGAGCCGTTGCGCCCATGTCATCGACGCTCGCCGTTGTGCTGGTGTTGCCGGTTCATCAGCCACCCTGACCTTGTTGCCCCTGCCCCGTTTTGCCGGCGTGACCAACGCCCGGTGCCGACTGTTGGGTGCGAACACCCCGTGGAAGCGGGTTAGGTTGACTCTGGGCTTCGGTACCAGGGCGGCCAGCCTTGCAATGAAATCCAATGGTTCGAAAATGACGTGCGTGGTGCCGTCCCGGTACGGCGTCTTGAGCTGGTAGCGCACGTTGCCGCCTCGTGTTAACGACAGCCGCTTCTCGGATACCGCCGGGCGGCTGATGTACCGGCACAGCCGTTCGAGCTTCTTGCGTTCATCGGCCCTGGCCGCCACGCCGGCGTGCAGGCTGGACCCGGCTACCTTGCCAATCCCGTCACCGAACGGATCACCACTGGTCGGCAGAGTTTGCAAAGTGAACACCTTTCGCCCCGCCTGTGAACCGACAGCGATACGGTAAGTGATCGAGTGCCCCAGCAGGGGTGTCATCGGGTCGTCATCCACCGCATCCGAGGCCAGATAGCTGTTTTCGACATCCCGTTCCAGCAGGCCTTGCCGTTCCAGATAGCGACCCACCCGGTGGGCGATGGTGTGCGTCAGCTGGGTGAGCTCTGGGCTGGTCGGCGCCTTGACCCAGCGGAAACGCGCTGAGCCGTGGGATTGCTCGACATACACACCGTCGAGAAACAGCATGTGGAAGTGAACATTCAGATTGAGCGCCGATCCAAAACGCTGGATCAGGGTGACCGCGCCCGTCTTGGCCACTTGGTGGGTATGGCCCGCTTTCTTGACCAGGTGCGTGGCAATGACGCGGTAAACGATGCCCAGCACCCACCCCATGATCTCGGGCCGGCTGGCAAACAGGAAACGCAGCTGAAACGGGAAGCTCAACACCCACTGACGCATGGGTTGTTCAGGCAGTACTTCATCAACCAGCAAGGCGGCACTTTCGGCCATCCGCCGCGCCCCACAGCTCGGGCAGAAACCGCGACGCTTACAGCTGAAAGCGACCAGGTGCTCGGCGTGGCAAGACTCGCAGCGAACCCGTAGAAAGCCATGCTCCAGCCGCCCGCATTGGAGAAATTCTTCAAATTCCCGTTGCACATAGCCCGGCAATTCCTTTCCCTGCTCTGCCATAAGCGCAGCGAATGCCGGGTAATACTCGTCAACGATCTGATAGAGAAGGGTTTGCTCGGGTCGGTGGCTCTGGTAACGACCAGTATCCCGATCCCGGCTGGCCGTCCTGGCCGCCACATGAGGCATGTTCCGCGTCCTTGCAATACTGTGTTTACATACAGTCTATCGCTTAGCGGAAAGTTCTTTTACCCTCAGCCGAAATGCCTGCCGTTGCTAGACATTGCCAGCCAGTGCCCGTCACTCCCTGTCGTCTGGGCGTTCCTCTGGGCTAAACATCGACATGATCCGGCGCTTAATATCGCCGTCCTTGTTGACCAGCGTCTTGGTCACGAAGGCCGCGTATTCTTTGGCGTTGTCGTACCCTTTCCAGACCTCGTGGGGGTCAAGAGCGTAGGCGCAAACCCGCCCAGCGACTGGGATTCTGACCAAGGCGCGTTCTGTCTCAAGGTGGGGTTCTAGGCCTTAAAGCCGGTTGGCAACGATGGGAATATCTAAACGTCCTTAGGGGCGATGAAGATATTGACTGATTCAATGCACTTAACCACTAGAAACGTTATCAGCTTCCTTTTCCTCGCTATTATTATGCACACCTTTTGCATGCGAGAGCTTCTGCTTCCATAGCTGTTTAAATTGATAGGCACTCATAACCTCTTTTACATTATCAAACAGCGCATAACCTGGCACTGCCATTACTATGCCTAAAACAAATAGAGGTTGAATCAGTTCATCCAAACTATGATTCGAATCAGACTCAAAAACATCCTTTATCCAAGAGCCAGCTAATCCTGAGAGCGAGAAGGTAATGCAAATAACAGCTATAAGCAGAAATAACCCACTACTTTTTTGGTTGAATTTAGATGACTTTTTAATACACCAAGCATCATACAAATTTGAGGAGCAGGGCTCTAAGGCTCTTCGTCCATTAACATAAGCCTCAACTGTAGATAATGGAAAACGTAGTTGCGCAACAGCGTCCAAGCCCAGCTCTTCGACAAACACATATTTAACACCATACGCTTCCCACACCTTCTCCTTTAAAGAGCGAACTAATGCAGTATCCGAATCGTAGATTATAAGTTCACTGGCTTTATGGGGGCTTATCCCAGACAATGTTCCTAACGCTTCGATGCGAAACTTCTGATGTTCACGCTCCTTCTTCTTAGGATCCCAGTCAGAAAGGAGCTTCCGGAACTTGATAAAAACAATACAGCCAATAGCAAAACCCAAAACCATGGTAGACGCTTCGGAATCAAAAAAACCACTTTCTGTAAGGGAAGACCAAGCATTCATAGTTTAAATTCTTACTCACAAAAATATGAGGATAAAAAATACTTCAAGAAATAATAACGTACACTATTCCACACTACATATACAAAAACCAAACACAATGTTAACTTAAAGTAAACATTTAACTTAGATTATGAATATGTCGAGCCCAATCATAAAAACTAGCGACGAACTGAGCCAAGCAAAACAATTACTCAGTAAAAGCGTACCAATGCACCGAAAAGCATATAGTGACCGAACAGCCTGGTTGATGGCGTGCTTTGCTGAGCTAGCCTATATGAGATTTAACCCCCCGGTCATTACCGATAGTCTTGGTAAAAAAATAGAGAGTATTCTGTCCAAAGGAAAAAATAGTGATGGGGTTCTTAAAAGTGCTATTCAGCTAGCTATCGACAAATTTGCCTATAACCATGAGGAAGAAAAAAAGCTTCTGGAAGAACAACTAAACCAGCTTGATGCTGAACTAATAAAAACATTTGATGCGGATGGCAGCCAAGCGATACTTATAAAAACAAACGAATTTGTCGTACTGTCGTTTCGCGGCACAGAGCCGACAGAATTAAAAGATATTAAATCAGACGCCGACGCAGCTCTGACTAACTGCGTTACGGAAGGAAAAGTTCATTCAGGCTTCCACAGTGCCTACAACATAATCGAAATGGAAATTAATCAATCTCTAAAAGAGTTCGGCGAATTACCTCTTTTTATTACGGGACACTCTCTTGGTGGAGCTCTCGCAACAATAGCAGCTAAAAGAATAACTCACCCTGGAGGAAATGCTGCCTGTTACACATTTGGCGCTCCAAGAGTTTCAGATGACCACTGGCTGATGACAATGAAAACACCAATTTACAGAGTTGTTAACTCCTCTGATGGTGTAACTATGGTACCGCCTCCCGATTTTTTCATCACTTCTATCTCATGGGTACTGGGTTTTATTCCCGCTGTCGGAGATAAACTTAAATCAACTCTACGAGAAAAGTTTGGAGCATATATCCACGGTGGTGATATGCGCTTTCTAACAAACGTGAAAGCAGGTGAATACAGCAAAGCTCGATTACTAACTCATGTGGATATTTGGTATCGATTTAAGGGGTGGGCGAGAAAACAGTTTACCTGGAAAAAGTTTGGAACCGACCACAGTATGTCTGTCTACCGCGCTAAACTAGCTTTTATCGCTTTGAAAAGGAACTAGGGCTGCTTCTTAATTGGAGTAAACCCAAAATCATGAACAGCTCAACTGAACAAGTTAAAAAGTGCGCTCGTACAATATATAAATGTTAGATTTTAAAGGAGAAATAATATCCAAAAGCTTGTTAATCATGCAACAACAGAGATCACCAGTAAACAAGGCTATACATCATTGTTTAAGGCATTTGTAGTCATAACGACCGTCTATCTCGTTTCGACAATGCAAGTTACAAATATCGCATTACCTATTGAAGCTGACGCACACAGGCTAAAATTCTCAGTAGAAAAGGAATTAGAGAAAAATTTAGAATTTAGCAACCTTGAATGTAAGTTTGAAATGAAAACGTATGCAAACTGTAAACTCGCAAAGTATAAGTATAGCTTTTCCAATTCTTCGCTGGATGCCTTAAATACATTTCACTCACTACTTTATATTCTTGCATATGTCACTGGGATACTATCCCTAATTGGTTTTATATTTCATGCGTACGTTGTGAGAGAGTCCGGAGATGAAGAACTTCCAAAAGATGACAATCACATTAAAGAACACGGGGGCTCGCGAAGATAGTATTTCTTCACTCAATGATTCTAACCCCAGTAGTCAATAAAGGATGAAGGGCATTAGTTTCAAATTTCGTATATGAGGCTTGGACTCTTCTACCATCGTTAAAGCTTTTTTCTCTAGTGATCTAGGAAAAAAACAGTTTATAGTAGATGGTTAGTTAGACCGCTAAGCCATTAAACAACGAGTAATTTTTTAGGTCATCGAAGCCAAGTCAAAAGGGCCAATCAATCTCTCGAAATTCGCGCAGCCGCTTTGCAGCATATTCGGGTTCAATTGCTTTTGCGTAATCAATTAATCCGCGCAAATGGGACTGAAGCCCCCAAACAGAATCGAATCCTCTGGCGAGAGCATGTTCTACTGGACCGTGCTTTTTTAGAAAATATAAGTGCTGCCTGATTCTATCCTTCGTTTCTCTTTGCAAAACCGGTACAGCGCCGTCTACATTTAACCCTAATATTACTTTCCTTGCTCCAGGAGGCACAACCTTACACTTCTTAAAATGGGGAAGATACCCATACTGTGATAAAACTCTGTTCACCTCCTGTATGACCTGTTTGGCAAGAGCTCTGTTAAAATCTTTCGAGCTTGTCGAAAGAGCAATATCGTCGCTGTAGCGAGAGTATTTCATGCCATTTTTTTTAGCTATTTTTGATATCTGCTCATCGCACTTCCACATCACTAGATTTGACAACATAGGACTGGATGAAGCTCCTTGTGGTAAATACCCTAAAAGCTTTTGTTCATAATTCCGTATTACCTTATAACTTTTAAAAGCCCACCAGTTTCCATAGTTTCTTCTAGGACTATATTCATCTGAAGAAACAGTACATAAACGTGCAAGTTCAAAAGCTACCAAAGGCTGGTATCCCAGCTTCTGGAATACCGAGAAAACTTGAATTTCCGAAATCGTTTCAAAAAAATTAACTATGTCTAATTTGATCAACCATCGAGCACCACAATGTTTTCTCGCGCAATCTTTAATCGAAGTGCGTTTACGAAAGCCATAACTCGCTCTATGAGGCGAGATATGAGACAGAATATGGTGGTGAATCCACTTTTGAACATGAGCTAATTGAGGCGCGGGAACACGTATAAATCGTCTTCCCCCCGACCGTTTAGCTATAGAGAATTTTCTATATGCATCGGGCTCATCCCTTGAAATATAAGCCTTTAAGGTTTCTAAACTAGTTTTAGTACGCGTCGAAAGGTGGTTGAGGGTTAATATCGATGGGAGATCTGGATTTTCTTCTATAACATTTTCAGTTTGCTCAATAGCACTATCTAGCAGCTCTTCTGCTCTTCCTAT
>NZ_DGMK01000010.1:7538-97324 GCF_002388365.1 Idiomarina sp. UBA4520
TCCTATCTCCAACCCTTTTCTTTTATATGAAAGAGGAGACCACATAACAATTACTCCGATTAAACCAGAGCGTACAGTCGCTCTGGCAACCCGAGCCAGCGAGGGAACATTGCCAGAGTGACTGTGCTCTCGCTCAGCAAGGGCTTTTCCAAAGAGGACGGGAACTCCCGCCTCCCACCACAATGATTTACTTCTGTGGTAGCAGAATACACAGAGTATATCCTGCTCGCTACACTAATCATTATATGGTCTTCCTCAGAGACTGAGGATAATACATTTCAGTTCCTTTGTCAGGTACTGAGCCTTTCATGCGTCCCTCACTCCTTGCGCCTTTTAACTCCGCTAAACCAGCTGAAGTAATCCGAATTTGAGCAGTTATGAACCCCCAGTTAATACATTTGGATAAGACCCGTTCACATTCCTCACTATTAAAGCCGGTCGCGAAACACAAAGTTGATTTCTTCCGCTTACTCTTCGCAATTAGAGCCAATACCGTAAGAATTAAAAGCCCTAACTCACCTCGGCGGGCAAGCTTTTTTGATTCAGCTAACCTTTTTTGACCAACGTTGCGAATATGTTCTTCGCTAAACTTCTCAGATATCTCACTCGGAAAAATTGAATTAGTCGAATCCTCAACTATCCGGTCTGGAAATAAACCAGTCCATTCCCCACTTTCCTCTACCAAGATGCCTGGCACATTGTTTGGGCAGCCATGTTCAAAAACCAAAGAACACATTGATTTCTTATATCCAAGCCACATGTGTTTGCGTTTTTTATTAGCCCTCATGCCGTACTTTCTACATAGACTGAAAACTTCCTCTTTCCTTCCTTCACTCCAAGGCAACGAATAAAAGGTTGGAATATCTCTATAGATATGTACTTCTGGTCTACTTTTGTGACTTTCAGCGAGACTAATGCCTTTCTCGGTCCCCGAGTATGCCGCGATATGGAACTTTAACCACCCATAGGAGTGCCATGAAACCAGAGTTTTCTCGGCCCAAAAGGAGCTTAGAAACTCTGTTGCTCTGGAGCCTGTACCTATAAGATCATCAACGAAAATAACTGCATCACAACGTTTCTCTCTCATAGACTCGACCGTAGGGTGGTTGAGAAATTTTGCCTTATCCCTTTTACAAAACTGGCGAATTATTGAAGCTATTCGCCCTTCGCTACCTATGTCAGCCGTTGATGATAATGGGACAACTGAGTTACCGTTATCAGCTTTCTGAGCGTTCTCAAAATATGGAGCAGGTCTATCGACTGTGTAACACTGACCAAACTCCCTGATTTCAACTTTATGGTAAGCAACTTCTCGCATCGCAAATAGAGCCACTGTACCATCAATACTATCGGATACTTGAGTGAGCAGTTTCGTTAGCCCTCTTTCGAACTCATTATGAGACACTAGAGTAAGGTTATTTGCTACCGCCGAGGCTACCTCTTGATCCATTGGATCAAATTGCGACAGCCACGAACGTCCTCGTTCGGTATGTATCAATTTTCTAGGATTAATCGTCAATGGCATCCTCTTCTATTAACTCGGCTTCTCACTCTCGGCTAGACCGGTATTACAATAGGTAATTACTCGCAAAGCTTTCTAGTGAATGTGAAACCCTATGTCTGAAAGTACCTTTCTTTCTTTTTTATTAAGCCTTTTTACAGCCCAAACCAGAATGTACTTAGGTCGGGACGACGCGACGTACGCAAACCTTGCTTCTTCACTTCGTTGATCGTTGAGCCAGTCCTTCCAATAAGCTCCTTTTGAACCTCGCCCATCTGAGCTAGAAACTAAAATGGTGACATCGTGGGTCTGTCCTTTTGCCTGATGAATTGTAGTTTTTTTCCGTATCGTTCCCAGCGTTTTAGCTTCGCCCAGTGTTGACTCTACCGAAGCTTTTGATTGGCCACTTGGAGCTCTTAACTTAATAGAGTCTAATGGAGAAACTATCGGTTTCAACTCTTCACAAACAAATGGTTGGCTACTTATATTTCTTAAAGTTGCCCCAATGCTCTTCGCCCACTCTGACCAAGTTAGGTTCATATCAATATTTTGCTTAGCTATATACTTTAAAGAAGAAAAAAGAAACTTTCTCCACCTCAGGTTTGAATTCACCTTCTCTGGACAGCTGTAGCTATTAGGCTTAACAGTTTCGCCTACATTAATTCGCAAAAAATCGGAGAATAGAACAAGACTCTCTTTTATGTAATTGTTGTCTCTTTTTTGAATCTTTCGTATAGCAAGAGCAAGCCTATGAATTGGTTTTAATGATGACAGCGAACTATCAAACTTACTTAATAAAGAATAACCACGCCCCAACAAAACCACATTATCAAATCTCTCACTATACTTAGAGAACTCTTCTATTAATTCGGTTGGGCACTTCTCATACTGGAGCAAATGGCATGACGGACTCAATGAAGACGCCTGACCAACTATTTCAGTCCTCCCCGTTAACTTTCCACATAAATTAATAATGTTCTGACAACTTCGAAAGTTTCGTGTCAACTTTAAGGGTATAAAATTTTTTTCTTTGACAAACTGTTTTACTTTTTCAGGATCAACATCTCTAAAGCTATATATTGCTTGGTGGAGATCTCCTATAAAATGTAGCTTAACTCCTTCCTCGCTTAGGCAGCGCAATATTAATAAATGGTCAAAGCTAAGATCCTGACATTCATCAATGATGATTAAAGGAAACCTTCTAGCTAGCTTCCTTAAAAATTCTCTATAGGCCTGCTTGGTTAATGCTTCAATAGCCAAATACTCAATATCTGCGTATGTAGCAAAGCCACTTGACCACATTCTTGACTTTGCCTGCAGCAAGTCCTTTTGCTGCCAATCCTCCAATGAATGGCTATTTAACTTTCGATCTCGTCCCGACTCACCAGTGTCGAAGCTAAAGCTCAAGTCTTCCCCCCCGAGGGAGAATTGATGTGCTGAGACAGGCCCCACCCCGGCAATTCCATATTTTGTCTTGTAGCCATGAAGGTTTGAGGATTTATCTACTATTCGAATTGAAAAGTCTCCGTCCTTCCCTGTAAAGTTGGTAAGGTTTCTGGCTAATGGATTAACGACATTCTTGAGTATGAAGCTGTCAAATGTGCCAACTGTATGTGGAAACAATTTACCAGCAGTAGGTAAATATTTAGATATTCTTGTAACGAGCTCATCTGTTGCACTATTTGTAAAAGATAAAATGGCTATGCCACCGGGACTTTTCTTCCAATTACTAACCTCTCTAGCAAACTTTCGTGCTACAACTTCGGTTTTACCGCTACCAGGACAAGCCTCTAAAAAGACGTGTTCATTCACGTTAGAATAAAGGTAATCATTCTGTTCTTCCGTAAACTCTATCATTCTTTCCGAGCCTCCAATTTGCAGGCCCATAAAACGGCATCCGCTATGTAAGCAGGTACGGAAATTGATGTATCTTCTTTGCTCAGGCGATCAGCAAGCACTTGAGCGAAAAAACCTTTTCCTATAGTCCCGCCTTCAATACGCTTCAAAATTATTGATGCTGCAATTGCTCGTTCTTCTGATTTCTTTTCCTCCCAGTTTTCAGTTTTTATCGCTTTTAGTTCATCAATTACAGCACTTTTACCCCTCTTAGGTTTCGGCCATAAAGACTCTAAAACACTTGCCATTAGCGCTAAATTATTGCCTTCCATCGCCAAATCATACTCTAAAGTTTTATATTTACTTACATATAAACGAGCATTCTCGGAGTCCTTAATTGCCTGTACTAGCTCAATCGCCGGGTTTACTCCTTCCCCCAAATCCTCATCATGTGGGGAAGCCATAAGCTCTTTTTTAAGCGCATCCTCTCCCTTAATAAATTGAACCTTAATGGGATCTCGATCAGTAATTCCCCCACATCGCACAGGAATATTTAAACCGTCTTGGTCTGCGTAGCCATCAACTCCCTTAAAATTGCAATAAAGTCTCATGAAATGTTTGAAGTAAATACCATTCATGTTAATTACGGATACACCTCGTTCCTCAAGACCCTGAGAGCTCTCCCCATAATCTTTAAAAACCTGCCTAGCTAATACGGGTACTAGCATTTGCTCTGCAATTCCCTCTACTAAAATTACGCCGCTAGCAAATAATAAATTTGACTTTGTTACATCCAACCACCGGTTAATAAACCTTTCACTATCTTCCGGTACATCACAGTCTTTCAAAGGCGTAGCAACAGGTTTATTTGATCGTGAAAGATGGATAATGGAGCTCAGTTCTACAGATGAAGCTAGCACTGTCGAATGAGTAGTAACAATTACCTGAACATCATTTTTATCTGTTTCAGCAACTTGTCTTAAGTGGTTTAGTAGGCGAACTAACAACTGCGGATGTAAATGAGCCTCTGGCTCTTCAATAAGCAAAAGTTTAAATGTAGGAGTGTCATCACTATCATCATCTAAAGTTAGCTCTGCCAATATCGAGGCTATATATAGTAGGTTGTTATAGCCCAAGCTATTATGGTTGAGTCCTCTGTAGTCAACGTTAGCATCGGGTGATAAGTTAGGAAAAAAGAGGAGAGTTAGACTTTCGACAATTCTAGTGAAGTCACTCTCTGTAAACTGAATCTTTGTACTCTGGCCAAAGTGACTCCCTATTGCCCTTTCCAAGTGCCCGGCTAACATTTCATTGGCAGTCTTTATCGTCAATGAGTCATCTGCCGCTAGACTGGCATTAAAATCCCTAACTTTTTCCTCAAGAGGATGAAGACTGTCGTTCGCTTTACATTCACTCAGCTCCCTTCTGTTCAACGCCTTAAGTAATTTTGATAAGCGAGACCCTCTCCCGTTTCTAAGTTTCGACTCTGCATCCCTTAAAGGCGGTAAATATATGCATTGGATTAAATCTACTAGTTCGGGGTCAAACTGAGATGCTCTAGATTCGCCTCCCCATACAGCTTTTCTGTATCGCCCTCTAAACTCTTTATTTTCCGCTTGGAGATTCAAAACAGCTATACCACTATCATTTGTCCATGGAAGAAAAGCGACCTCCTGATCTGACGTAAGATCTGTAAACTCTGCTGATATAAAAATAGATTCAACCGTTTCTGAGTTATTTTCAAATGAACGAAAGAAATCATCACTCGTAATACTATATCGCCCTGACTCTGAGTCTAAGAAAAGCTGCCTTATTGCATTTATTAGAGCTGTTTTTCCAGCACCATTTTCACCGACAACTACGTTGAATCCCTTACTAAACTCGGCTGAGAATTCATGGTCAAAGTTTCTAAAACCCTTTATCTTTATGCTTTTAAGGTGCATGCAACTATCCATTATTTGGCATAATTAAAGTAATCATGTCTAAAGTTCTAAGTTAGCCCAATTATGAGGCTATACCACATACTATATATAAAGCCATTAAATAACAGGTTGACTAGTGAACCATTTTCAAAAAATGTTGGATGATATAATCGATGAAGTAATTGCTAAAGAACCGGAACAAGACCGGGGGACCATTTTGAAATCTATAACCTCCTGCTTAACGAGAATAATTGAAGAAATCCCTCCCGGCATTCTCGAGTCGGTTAAAAACGATGCTTTTGATGGTGTCCTAGAGCAAGTAAGGGTTATTCAAACCCAATTTGTGGAGAAAAATAGAGAAAAATGGAAGTATGCTTTCGATCATATCGAGACTCTCATCGAAATTTGTTCCGAGGCAGGAAGTAATGTAAACAGGCGATCACGACCCAGCGCAGCAGTTAGTCAAGACCTTTTATTTGACACTTTAACCAAGTTACACGCTAAATCATGTCTTCTTGCTCGCGAAATATATTGTCTTCTCGTGAATGGATTCCCTGACGGGGCGCATGCTAGATGGCGAGCACTTCATGAGCTAGTTGCTACCAGCATTTTTTTAAAAAGAAGTGATTCAAAAACTGTTGAAAAGTTTCGCCACCACAAGGTTGTGGATGCTTACAAGGGAGCACGCCAACATTCGAGTTTAAAGGGTCGGCTACAAGCAACTCCCCCAAGCGAACACCAAATATCAATGCTTCAGGAAGAATACGAAGAGCTCATACGGCGCTACGGGAAAAACTTTAAAAACCCTTACGGCTGGGCAGAAGAGTTTCTTAACATAACTAACCGACGAGCAACTTTCGCGGATATAGAAAAAGCTGTAGGCCTTGACCATTGGCGTCCCTATTATAAGCTGGCAAGCCAGAATATTCATGCTACTGCTCAAACTATTAGCTTTTCGCTCGCGGTCGTTCCCTCAAATGAGGATATTTTGTTAACCGGCTCCAGTGATTCAGGTTTGATTGACCCAGCGCACTCTATGTCTATTTCGCTCACTCAAGTGACAGCAAACTTACTGAGTTACTCACCAAACTTAGATGATGCAGTTTACCTAAAAGTAATTGAATCTCTATGCGAGGACATTGGAGAAGTACTTAAAGAATACTTAAATAAGTAATTTTGAAGTATGGCCTGATTTAACCAATCAGAGAAAACTATATAGGCTTACAGAATGATAGAAAAAATAAATCAGGAGTTAATCGGCGAAAAGGTCAACGAAGCCCTGAACCAATTCTTGCAAAAAGATTTTGAGTTACTTCAAATTAATGCAAACGAGCGAACACTCACTCATAGAGTCGCGTTATACCTTCAAAACCTATTCCCAAACTTCCACGTGGACTGTGAATATAATCGTGATGACCACGAGCCAAAGGACATGCAACTTCCGGGGGGACAACCGGACCAATACGACACTCACGCACAAACGGTTTACCCTGATATTATTGTCCACCACCGCAGAACCACAGAAAACATTTTGGTTATGGAGTTTAAGAAAACATCATCAAAAATCACTGACGAAAAAGACTTTATAAAGCTTCAAGCGTACAAACAGCAATTGGGATACCAACACGCTATATTCGTTGAATTTGATGTGGGTCAAAAATCACAAGGTATTAGCCGGTTTGAGTGGGTTTAGGTCGATAGTTTTATACCCCCCTCTCTGTGTCAGCCAGAGAAGACGAAGTAAACACCGAGCCCACGCAAACGGAGCTCTAACAGCCTATTAGTGTACGAACTTTATTGTCATTTTTTTGATTAAGTGTACAAACTATATTGTCACTTCACATTAGCTAAATCTATATAATGTGTTTACGCACAATATATAGAGGTTATGTCTCATAGACCCTGCTTGCCAACGCCAAACCATCGACGTACACTTAAAAGTACAACTAAATGTACTTAGGTGATTCCCATGACAAGAGTTCGCGTCGATGAAGATATCCGCCCCCTTTCCGAATTTCGAGCGGGCGTAGCATCATTTGTAAAACAGATACATGAAACCCGCCGCCCTATGGTGTTAACTCAGAGAGGCCGTGGCGTTGTCGTGCTGGTGGACGTCCAAGAATACGAAAAGATGCAAGAACGGCTAGAGTTGTTGGAAGAGGTTTATAAAGCTGAAGAGCAGCTGGCCAATGGGGAAGGTATTTCTCATGAGGAGGCAAAATCACGAGTTCTGAGCAGGCTTGCACAATGAGGGTTAATTGGTCTCCCCTTGCCTTAGAGCGTGTTGAACAGATATCTCAATATATTGCGGAAGATAAACCCAGCGCTGCTGTTGAGTGGGTTGAAGGTTTGTTTGACATTGTGGAGCGGCTATCAGACTTCCCTGAAAGTGGGCGCGTCGTTCCTGAAGTAGGAGGACGTCGCATCAGGGAAGTTATATTTGGAGCCTATCGGATCATTTACAGCGTCAGAGGCCAAATAGATATTCTGACAGTAAGGCATAGTAGTCAGTTATTGCGAATGTCCGAGTTTGGTGATGAGGAAACATAGCCCCCCCAATAAAAAACATTATGGTTAACGCTTTTGATTCCATATTTCCACCGTACTACAAATTACCATTATTTCAGTAATTCATTCCGAATGTTTGCCAGCTAATAAAGCGCTAAACCAACGCTTGGTATCAGCACCAGCAAAGGTTCCCACTTTTGTAATTAGCGCTTCTGTCTCGGTTGCGTCACTGGTCATATACCAGTCAATGAGTTCATCAAAAGCAGTTTCTCCCAGCTTTTCCTGTAACTTCATTAAAGCGATAGGGCCGAGACCATAATTAACTTTGTGCGACGCTCTGCGAGCAGTATCTTCGCGCCAAATAAACGCTTCGCCTTTCGCCCGCGCTTGCCATTTTTCCACGATATTTTGAAATTCTTCTTCACCATAAATACGTGCCACCTCTCTGGCCGAAATGTATTCAGCGAACGATTCAATCATCCAGTAGTCATGCGACATGGCGCTTGTGAAGTTTGTCCAGTTATGCGCTATTTCGTGGCATAAGTATTGATGCGTATGGACCTTAGAGCCCAAAGTTTGAGAGTTTAATGAAATATAGTTTCCTCTCGCAAAGCTAGGGCCCGGGCGTTCAAGAAGAACTACCTGAGCGGCTTTTAGCTGTTTATGCGTGCCAAAACGCTCGTTCATTTGTTCAAAACATTGGCGACCTGCATTTAATACGAATTCTGCCCTCTCGGCGTTAACGTCATCGTGGACAACCGTAAAACGATCGCTATAAATACTGGTGTGCTTTTTCTCTGCATAGAGCGACACATCGATTGTTGGCTCTGTACTGTTCACTTGATATTTTTTGCCACTGCTGGTCACACTTCCCGGACCAAAAACTTCCCAGTCGTCATCCAACTCGACGGTAACAGTCCCTATAATTGGCGTTGAAAAGTCACTGAATACTGGGTGCCATGCCGAATCGATACTCAAGTGAACTTGTTTTGATGTAATTAAATTGCCGTGCTGAGCGTTATTATCAATAGTGCCTGCATATTTAATGCGTATAGCTTTATTGTTTGCTTGAGCTGGCGAACTAAACTCAATTATCACTTCATTCCAAACGGGCACCTTCTTCGATTGCTTTACCTCAAAGCTCTCGATGTGCTGCCCCTCAACTGATTCAACCGAAAAGTCTTTATTCAGAAATAAGGCAACAGTACCACTACTCCTGTACTTCTTTGGTATTTGCATCTCAGTTACCGCGTTTAACGCTGAGCTTTCGAGTGAAAAAGTCAGCTCTGTACGATATTCAACAGCATCCGATGCCATAGCGGCAAAACTTAAAAGGTACGTCGTAAAAGCAATTAGTAGATATTTCATGCTTGGTCTCTTAATGTCCCTATTAAACTACTGTTAACCGTACCATTCAGTAAGCCAAAATCCAGTCCCAAAAATGTTGCTAAATGTTTTTCGAGTTAGCTAAGTCGTCCGAAATCATTAAACTTTTCTGTTATTTGAAGTGTTCGCTCTGAGTGAGCCTCGGACGAACCCTAGCGACAATTCAACCCTTTATTTTAACCATTCAGTCAGAAACACAGTGACACTCAGCTTCAGGGCTTTAATAATGTCTACATAACCAAAGCAGCGAATATACCGATGCCAGAAATCACTAAAAAAGAACTGTTTATCGCATTACTCGGGTTAAGTTTTATCAGTGCCACGATTACCTTTCTCGACTGGTGGCAGCGAGGACAGGTTGGAACCAATGACGCTCTGTTAGCTGGAGCTGTTGCGATTATCTTCCTATTTTGGGTACCTATTTATTCGGCTGTATTCGCTATAAAAAGGCTCGGCATCAACAATATTTTCTATGAGCTGCTTCTATGGTTTGGCTGCTTTTATATCGGCTATCGAATCTGGGGCTTTGCTCTAGCAGGCATTTATCCAGGTGTTGAATTTGGTTGGCTTGACGTCTTTTTCATGTCAATTCCCTGGGCTATTGGAACGTATATTCTTTATCGTGCCTACAGAGCCTACAAAGCATTACAAACCGAACGTTTGCTGCGCCAGCATGCTGAGTTGAATCAACTCAAGCACGCCTTGCATCCTCATTTCTTGTTTAACAGCCTTAATACGTTAACGGCTTTCATTACGTCGAATCCAAAAAAGGCAGAGCTGCTGACTCACGATTTAGCATCCGTGTTGCGACATATCCTCGATACGAATAATGTCGATACCATCAGCCTCAAACATGAATTAATGATCCTACAAAAGTGGCTGAATATTGAGCAAGCTAGGCTCGGTGATGATTTGAAAATCGATATAGACATTGATGAAGCAACTTTAGATGTGCAGATTCCGCCGTTTTTGTTGCAGCCATTACTGGAAAACTCAGTTAAACATGCCACGCGGTTTCCAATTGAATTAACGTTAGCGTGTAGAGCTCGTGGCAGTGCTTTGCAGGTTATTATCCGCGACAATGGTCCCGGTTTTCCTGACATAGTCCTGGCTAATCAACCTGAAAACTTAAAGCATTCGGGACTCGGTTTGAGCACGACAATCCGACGGATTGGTCTTATGCGCCATGCCAATATCCAGCTGTCGAATGACCCAGAGTCTAAGGGAGCGGTTGTCAACATCAGCTTGGAGTCCAATCATGATTAATACTCTTTTTATCGTTGACGATGAATACGCAAGTAGACTGAAGCTGAATCAGCTTATAAGTGCATTACCCGAATGGCGTATTGAAGCCGAGCTAAGGTCCGGAGAGGAGCTTTTTCAGCGTCTTTCAGAGTCACAACCCGATGTCATTTTACTCGATATTAATATGGCGGGCCTGAGTGGAATCGATGTTCTGTCGCAACTAAACCAGCAACACTGCAATAGTGAAGTTATCTTCACAACGGCACACAGCCGTTATGCCGTTGAAGCTTTCAACGGTGCCGCCGCTGATTACGTTCTCAAGCCGATAAGCCTACAGCGACTTCAGCTCGCACTTGAACGAGTCACTGAGCGACTGCGACTAAAACGAGCCCAAACGCTGCCACAAACATTGATTAGTCAGGTGGGGCAACGTATGAGAAACGTAAAAGTTGAGGATATCGATGCCATTATTATCGACAACGGGGCGCAAGTGGCCAATTGCGGTTCGCAGACTTACCCTCTAGACAAGACATTAACTGAGCTGGAGCAACAACTGCCAGCACACTTTCTCCGTGTCCATCGTGGCGCAATCATTAATCGGCTCCGATTAAGCGAAGTCGAGCGCTGGCTTAATGGGCGCTTGCTCTTAAGATTTATTCACTCCGAGCTGGAAGTATTAACCAGCCGTAATGGCGCACGCCAACTAAAAAGGCACTTAACGATGTAGTGCTTAACCCTAAAAAAGGAATAACAATGAAAAAATTAATAACACCATTTTTACTGGTGGGGGCTCTTGCGTCCTGCGAAAACGCACCAGCACCTGATTTATACACCAATTACATTAGCGACGGCGAAGCACACCCTTTAGTCATTTTGGTAGGGGGAAGTGACGGTGGTAATTACTTTGCCAATCCAAATATGAAACCGTTGATGGATAGATATCACGATTATGGATTCTCTGTTGCATCAATGGGTTACTTTGATACGTCGGGAACGCCCGATAGCCCTATTGAGCTGTCTTTAAACGAAATTGACGCGCGCATTAAGGCAATAACTGAAGACCCGAGCATTAAAGATCAGTGTGTTGCACTTCTCGGTTTCTCAAAAGGTGCAGAATTATCTTTGTTGCTTGGCAGTCATTTTAATACGGTTAATCACATTGTTGCTGCATACCCGAGTCATGTTGCTTGGAATGCAGTGAAAACACCAATGAGCTACTCAAGCTGGAGCATCGACGGACAGCCACTACCTTACATTGAGGCCCCTTTATTATCTTTTGACATGCTATCCGGAATTTTTACCGGTGAGTACCGAAATGCCTTTACTGACGCTTTATCTGAAGCTTCCCCAAAAGAGTTAAACGATGCTGCAATTCCTGTCGAGAAGATCAAAGGCTCGGTTACGCTGGTCTCAGCAAGGCAAGACCAAATTTGGCCTTCATTCGAAATGGCTAATAAAATTGAACAAAGGTTGTCAGATAATAGCTATGAGAACCCCGTGCTGCATATCGATTTGGATGGAGACCATTACAGTTATAACAAAGAAACAATGGATACTGTCTTGACTCATCTAAAACGTGTCATGGGTTCGGAATGTAACTAAGTATAAGCCAGCGCGCTTGCTGGCTTTACTTTAACTGCACTGACTAAGAATAAATTGCCAGATAATATTAGGAGTGTCCGCTAAGAGCGAAGAACGGACCTTAGTGGTTATAGTCAGTTCTTCTAATCATGCGCACAACGTTCAAAAAAAATTAGTGTTACTGATTTAAGTTTGCCCAAATCTTGGGGGTTGTACCAAAGGACTTTTTAAAATGCCGCGTCATATGACTTTGATCTGCAAAACCGCTACTGAATGAAACTTGAGACAAAGGTATGCCACGCTCAATGAGAGCTTTTGCTCTCTGTAATCGCTTTAGTGTTACGTAGCGATAAGGCGTTGTGCCATAAAGAGACCTGAAATCACGCGTTATCTGCCACTTACTGTAATCGCAAATAGCAGCCAGTTCATCCAATGTAATGCTGACTGGTAAGCTGGAGTTAGCAGCAATGGCATCGTCAATATATTCACGCGCTCTCTTGATTGCACGGTAATTCGCCTGAGTATGTCTCACATTACGCGATGTAGCTTGCTGTAATTTTGTGGCAAAAGCATAAATGAGATCTTGATGCTCTAACTTTTCCAGCGGACGATTGAATTCAGATAACAGTTGTGTAGCAACCTGGATAAACTGCGGTTGTTTTGTGACTCCTCCTTCCAAAAATGGAAGACTGAAGCCTTGTAATATATTTTGAACGTCAACAGGGTCAATGGTTATAGCGCGATAAGCAAAGGGGTCACTTGTCCCAGCCTGACCGTCGTGAGTTTCGTCAGGATGAAGTATTACCACTTCACCAGGAAGTGAGTGTCGTAATTCGCCGCGGTAATTGAAGCTTTGAACACCCCGTGTCGTTAGGGCTAGAGTATACGTATCATGGCTATGTGGCGCATACGCAAGCCCACTAAAACAAGCTTCGATTCGCTCAGTCTCGCCATAGGCTCTGTTCACCCAGCTTTTGTTTTTCTCCATCCCTACGGTACTCCTGAATCGAATTCCTTTCCAGCTATGCCAAGCACTTCTCGCTATCCAATGTATTTTTTCGTGAAATCGCAATATTGTTCAATAACCTATAGGCTAACCACCTTACTATAGCCCAAACATTCATTGGGAGTATATATCTTGACTAAACACGTCATACTTTTGATTAAATTGATTGCAGTGCTGAGCGTCGTGCTGGTAATTGTTGGCTGTTCAGCGAAAGGAATCATAAATTTACAAAGCGGCAATGCGTTGGCATCTCAAAAGTGGCTCAGTAAAGAGCAAAGTTTTAAACTACCCTTCGTTTGGCATGACGGCCATATCATTATTGAAATCGATGTAAATGACACAGAATCATTAAGGCTGGCTTTTGATTCAGCGGCATCTGCGACTGTAATCTTTGAGACACCCCGTACCCAAACCTTGCAGTTAGATGTGGAAAGGCAGCTTGAGGTTCAAAGCAGTCAAGTCAACGTAGTTAACAATGGCATTATCCGGGTTGGAGACATCGAGCTCTCAGAGTTGACCTTCATTCATGTTCCGATTGAGAAAAATCCGTTATTTCACGACTATGACACCGCTTATTTTGATGGTGCGATTGGCTACGACTTACTGAATCACTTTAATGTCTCGGTTCTTTATGCGGAGCAGTCTCTACAGTTTCATAAGAAAAGTGCGAAAAGCGAGTTTAACCACGAAAACAGCACGACTTTACCATTGTCTGTTCATGGTCGAATTCCCTATGTTAATGCCAGACTGAAAGATAACGACGGTGTCGAAGCCGACTATGCGTTTATTATCGACACAGGTGCGCCTGACTACGTTTACTTGAATGAAAAATTGACTGATAAATTAGAGTTTCCAAACGACTACTTTGAAACTCACACTCAAAATTTTGATGGTAAACAGGTTGTTGAAACTAGCCGTATCGATTTTTTTGGACTGGGCGATAGCGAGTTTGAAAATGTTGCGGCACACAATTTACTAAGCTTTGAAGACCCCTACGGAATTGGTTTGATAGGTAGTGGACTACTTCGGAAGTTCAACGTGCATTTTAATTACCAAGACGAGTCTATTACGCTCGTAAAGAATAAATTTTTCAGCCATAAAACTGATATCGACCGCAGTGGCTTGGTAATGGAGCCACACCGGCTGGGAGGTGTAATAAAACAGGTGGCAAAGAATTCTCATGCGGCAGAGCTTGGTTTTACTGAACAAGCGATAGTTAAAGAAATTAACGGTAAGGCAATAACTGAAGATAACTTTGATGAATTGCGCCGATTATTTCGCAGTGATGCGCAATCTGTAAATGTATGCTGGCAAACAAATGGCGGAACGAAGTGCGGTGATTTGAAGCTAGAAGACCGCATCGCTTTATAGCCAATCTCCGTTTTGCTACCGAAGCTGAGGGATCTATATTATTCGCTCAATGCTGAAAGTCAGTATTGAGCGAGCAGCGGACCGTTTATCTCTTCGCGCGACTCGGCTATCATCGGAGACACTCAGTCAGATGTTAAAAAAGCGGGTTGCAAAGAAAATGGATTTCAACGAATCACAAAAAGATATGTCTCGTGCCTACTATGGCGGTGCAACCGGAGCGTTGGCTTCCGGAATAGTTTGGTTATCGGCTGGGCTGATTGGCCTTTATTCGTCGCCCTTTAATAGCATGCTAGCATTGCTTATTGGAGGGATGTTTATATTCCCTATATCCCTTTTATTCTCAAAGTTATTGGGAGCCACCGGTAAACATGACGCAACTAATGTGCTTGGTAAACTGGCTATCGAAAATCTAGGTATTCTATTCGGAGGCCTATTTATTGCTGTCATTGTGGCACAACTTAATAGCTTACTATTCTATCCAATCATGTTAGTGATTATTGGTGCCAGGTACTTAACCTTTCAAACACTTTATGGTTTGAAAGTGTATTGGGCGCTGGGTAGTGTACTTATGATTTCTGGATTTTACCTTGCTATTTTCCCCTCGGATTTTACTTTTGCCGCTTTTGTGGGCGGGTTTATTGAAATAGCGTTTGCACTAATTATTTTTAGGCAAAGTAAAGAATGCTCGGCTAATTGAGAACGAATGCAAGCATCTGAGATGCTCACTTTTGCGTCCGCTCTTGGCACTTAACGGCCATTCGCGGAAAAACCACATTGCCACCTCACAAACTCTCATACCCACCCCAACCTTCAGGGCATTTCCAGTTTTTAAGCCATGGCAGTACGTCGTTTGCCGGCATGGGTTTCGCAATGCCGTACCCCTGACCCAGCACACAGCCTAGCTCAACCAGTGTTTTACCTTGCGGTTCGGTTTCAACGCCTTCGGCAATAATGTTGAAGTTAAAGGCATCGGCAAGACCAATAATGCCTTTCACAATGGCCAGGTCGCCTTCGTCTGTCAGCATGTCACGGACAAAGCTTTGGTCTATTTTGAGCGTCTGCGCTGGTAAGCGCTTCAGGTAGTCGAGCGCGGCAAAGCCGGTGCCAAAGTCATCCAGAGACACGGCTATACCCATTTTTTTGCATTTCGCCAGCACCTCGGCGGCCACATTAATTTTGCCAATAGCGGCGCTTTCCAGCACTTCTATTTCAAGAAACTGCGGTGACACGTTGGGGTAATGGCGCAAGTGAGTGTTTACAGAGTCCAGGAACTCGTCGTCCAACAGTTGCAGCGCGTTAATATTAACGCTCACCGGCAGCTCAATGCCTTGTGAACGCCATTCATTCACCTGCTTCAGTGCTGCGTCGAGCACCCAGTTGCCGACATCAATGGAGAACGGATGCTCTTCAATAAGAGGCAGAAAGTCTCCCGGTGGCACCAGACCTCGTTCAGGGTCGCGCCAACGCAGAAGCGCCTCAACGCCAATTACCTCGCAGGTTTTCATATTGACTTTAGGCTGGTAAAACAGCTCTAGCTCATTATTGCTCATAGCCAGTTCCATGCGCTGAATAAGCTGCGTTAACTGGGTTTGCGCTTGCTCTCTTTCGGTATCAAACCAGGTTATGCGGTCGCGGCCGTTACGTTTAGCCTGATGCAACGACTGGCTCGAGTGGCGAATGAGGGTATCGGCATCGTTGTCGTCTTTCGGATACGCAGTAACCCCAACACTGACTGTAATATCCATAGTGTATGAGCCAACGGTTATGGTTTCTGACAAGTCCGATTTTATTCGCTCGAGTACCTCATTAACCTTCAGTTCGGTTTCGCCACCCTCAATAACCAATAAGAACTCATCGCCGCTGAGGCGGCCAACCGTGTCCCCTTCGCGTAAGGTTGCGCTAAGGCGTTTAGCGAGCTTTTCTATCACTTTGTCGCCAACGGTATGGCCAAACTGCGCATTAATATTCTTGAAGTTGTCGACATCTATTGAAGCCACCACCACCATTTCGTTTTTACGGCTGGCAATGCTTAAGGCGTGCTCTAAGCGATCGCGCACCAGCAGAATATTGGGTAAGCCAGTCAGTGCATCGTGGTAGGTTCGGTATTCTAGTTCGCGCTTATGAGCAAAGCTGCGTTCGGTCACATCGGAGCTAATGCCCACAAAGTTTTGCACCTCGCCTCGCTTATTCTTAATGGCGCTCATGGATGCCAGCTCCGCATAGAACTCGCCATTTTTACGACGGTTCCACAGCTCGCCCTGCCAAAAGCCGTCTTTTATCAGCTGCTGGAACATAGCTCGATAAAACGACTTACCCTGACGCCCCGACTTTAAAAAGCGCGGGTTCTTGCCAAGCACTTCACGCTTTTTATAACCGGTAATGCGAGTAAACGCGGGGTTCACATCGAGAATGCGGCCATCGGCGTCGGTAATAGTAATGCGGTCCTGCGTATGCTGAAAAACCGAGTCGGCCAGCATAATTTGCCGACGCACGTAGCGTAAAATTAGCCAGCTTAAAAACAGCCCACTGAGCAAAACAATTGGGGAAATAATGGCGTAACGCCACAACTCGTTTGTGGATGACACATAGGAGTCCGACGCAGCTTCCTTAATGGACGTTATTAACCGCTGCTCAACTGCCTGAACCGTCGTGATAAGTTGGGTTTGCTGGCTTATCCAGGTTTCTGCGTCCATAGCCTGCAACAGTTCACCGGGCGTGCGGGTCGCTAACAACCTTTGACGAAACTCGGTGGTTAATTCCGACAGCTCGTCCGCTGATTTGAGTGCGGTTTGGCTTTCAAAACCAATAAGTAAGCTACGTTGGCGACCGGCGTTGTAGGCCAGTTGGCGAATGTCATTCTGACTGATTTCGCCGGTGACTAATGCCTTACCGACAATAGCTCGTTCTTGCCCCAGCAGCTCTCTTAATCGGTTTAATATAAAGTAAGCATTTACTTCCCGGGAAAGGCTAACAATAGGTAAGTCACGCGACAATTCGCTGAGCTGACTGTTGGTCTGTTGAATAACGCTGGTATAAAACTGAATAGCTTCGTCAGCGGTTGCGACTTTGTTGTCGACACGTTCCCGCATGACCGGTAACTGACTGAGCGCATCGGCCGTTGTTTTAAGGCTCTGGTAGAGCGATTGGGTTTCCGGAGTAATTTTAACCGAGCTCAACTGCTGCTTTAAGTGCTCTAACTGCTCATTGGTTCTTTCACGGCTCTGCGCAAGCCTGGCTCGAAACCTTTCGGCGCCAGCATCAGTAATTAAGACACTCAAGCCGCGCTCACGCTGCAATGTGCCTACGAGCTGACCGGCCGCTGTCACCAGCGTAATATTATCATTGAGTGCATCTAGCCTGTTTACCGACTGACGCAGCTCCAGAATGTTAGAGCCTGACATCCAGATGATAGCGATAATCGGCAATAGCAAAGCCGCTGCAAAACGATACGAAAGTGGCAGTTTGTCGAATAATTCGAGCGCGCGATATGAAATACGCTTTCTCCCCCGCAAGTTGAATTCCTTTTTAATCACTTACTTTTTGTAAGTGTATAATAAAACTAACCTGAATGAGTGATCTAAAACTGTTAATTCCGCTATAGTAGACAGAAGCTTACCGTTTGGAGTCGTACCTTTATGAAAACATGGATTCGTCTTAGTGCAACAGCCTCTTGTATGTTTCTTTTTACAATGGCTCACGCACAGCAGCTGTCCGAAATGCAACAATGCCTACTCGATAAAATGAATACGGCAGAAGCAACGAAAACGACCATTGCAGATGTTCGCAGCCAGTGTGAAGAGCAATTACGCAGTGCTGAAGACGAGGAAGTGGTTGAAGTCGATGCCGTGGAAGAGCCAGGTGTGCTCACCAACAGAATGAAAAGTGAAAAGGTCACTCAGTTTGACCCTTACGTTCTTACCCCACACCGCCGCAACTATATGCTTCCCGTGCTCACGACGAACAATATCAACCGCATTCAGTACGCTGACATAGAAGGTTATAAGCAAAACCTCGAAGAATACGAGTCAAAGTTTCAGCTAAGCTTTAAAGTACCGCTCAATAAAGAAAGCTTGTTGTTCGAAGATGACCAGTTTTTCTTTGGCTTCACTGTGCAGTCGTGGTGGCAAGTTTATTCGGACAATATTTCTAAGCCGTTCCGCGAAACTAACTACATGCCTGAGTTTTTCTACGCAACGCCAACCGGATGGCATCCGTTTGGTACCAATACGGCCTTAGTGTTTGGGGCTGAACATTTGTCGAATGGTCGCAGCCAACCACTGTCGCGCAGTTGGAACCGCTTCTACGCTCAGTTTGTCGTTGAAAAAGGCCGTTTTGTGTTTTCGCTTAAGCCGTGGGTTCGTCTACAAGAAGACGCAAAAACCGACCCGCTTCAGTCCAGTGGTGACGACAACCCAAATATTACGGACTATGTTGGCAACTACGAATTCACTACCGCATACAGCGATGGTGACTTCGAGTACATTTTAAAGCTTAACCACGCCATAGACACCGGCAGAGGCTCCGCCGAGCTTAACTGGACGTTTCCACTCGGCGGTAAGTTTATTGGTTATACGTCAATTTTCACCGGATACGGAGAGAGCTTGATTGACTACAACCACAAGCAAACTCGCTTCGGTATCGGTATTGCGTTAAATAACGTACTTTAACGATTAAAAGCTGTAGGCGGCTGACAACCAAAGACGTCGGCCGTCTTCAACATAGCCGTATTCTTCCACACCAATCTCTTTGTCCAGTAAGTTATAGATACCTGCCGCTAACTTTAAATCGCGCGTGACATAATAGTTCACGCCTAAGTCCGCCAATGTGTAGGAAGGCGCAACCAATACGTCCTGCGAAGGGCCTGTTGTTGGCTGACTCTCCTCACCACGATAATGCACACGTAACCAACTGTTCCAACGTTTATTCGGCTTCCAGTTTAACGATGTTTGTATTAAATGCTTAGGCAATTGGTTTAAAGGGTCGCCTGCATATTCGCCCGACTTTTGCTCAGAGTCGGTGTACGTGTAGTTACCTTTAACTGACCAATGGCGGCTTAGTCGTGAATTAAACGTCAGTTCCACACCTCTCGTAACCGCTTCATCGATATTCACGCGCGTAGTTGGCATTGAGCCAAACTGATTCGGTCCGGCATCGCAAACCGTTGCAGGGCAGGCAACTCGAGTTATTTTATCGTCAAACTGGTTATAAAAGACGGTTGCGGAAGTCGACGTGTGACGGCTCCAGTCGGTATACAAACCCAATTCATAGTTGGTTGAGGTTTCTGCCTCTAAGTCTGGGTTACCATAAACATCGCCGCCGCGACTGACCTGGCCCCAATCGGGTGTGGTTTCACGTAAGCCTGGAGCTCGGAACCCCGTTGAAACACCACCTTTTATGGTTGTTGCGCGACTCAAAGTATAAACACCGTAAACGCGAGGGCTCCAATGGCCGCCGAAAATATCATCGTCGTCGTAGCGCACACCTGTAGTTAAGTCGAAACCTTTAAACAACGGCCAGGCCGTTTCTGCAAATACCGACCATTGCGAGCCCTCTACTCGGGTACGATCACTGACTTGGTTGCTGGTTAAGTCTTCCAACTCTTCCTTAAAGTAGGAAACCCCGGTATTGACTGAATTGTCATCAAATAGCGGTAAATTCCAGTGACTCTGAAAGTCGGTATTAGTAATAGTCATTAGACGCGCTTCGTTTTCATATTCGTCGCGTTTTAAATAGCTGCGGGCGCCCACTAACCCCCATTGCCCGTTGTGAGCAATGGACACGGAACTACTGTCATAGACGGTACTTGAAGACTCAGGACACCCGCGGCGACCACATTCTTCACCCGGCGCCAGCAGCTCAACCGTTTTTCCTAAAGACGCGTTAATTGTTTGCTTCGCCGTACCCACCTCAAACAGAATTTCATGGTCCCGGTTTGGTGTATACGCCAATTTCATGTCCGCATCTTGCGCCGTTTTATCTCGAAAACCTTCGACAATTTCATCTTCTAGTCGACGCGTGTAGCCTGCTGATAGCTGAAGCCCTAAAGTATCTTTTATGAGTGAGCCTGCCGTAAAAAAATTTGTCTGATAGCTGTTACCCGACTCCGATCGTTCCTGCAACGTACCATCAACTTTAATTTCAGAGCGCCATTCGTCCGGAGTTTTACGCGTAATGATATTAATAACGCCCCCAATTGCATCTGAACCATAGAGTGAAGACATCGGCCCTCGAATAATCTCAATACGGTCTATAGCGGCCAGCGGTGGCGTCCAGGCACCTTCCACACCAGGGCCATCGCTATTCGGGCGGGTTTCACGAGAGCTCTGACGCTGACCATCCACCAAAATTAAGGTGTAGTCGGCTCCCATCCCGCGCAGACTAATATCCTGACGATCACCACCGCCAGTTACTACAACGCCCGGCGCATCGGTCATGGCATCGGTTAAGTCTTTATAAAAACGCTGTGACAATTCACTTTTGTCGATGACAGAAATAGAAGCGGGTGCCTTTTTAATGTGCTGAGCAACGCCTGAAGCAGTAACCACCATGACTTCCATATCTTTGTGTTTGTGGCGTCGTTTTTCGCGATCGTCGTCTGCACCGTCCTGTGCATGAGCGGTACCCAAGGCAGAAAAAATAGCCATTGAAAGTACACCCAGTTTCAAGCCATTCTTAATAACGTTCACAAATCGCCCCTTTATTTAAATGAGAATAATTTTCATTGGCGATCATAAATGTTAAGATAAATTCATCAACGTCGAAATTCTGAAATACGTTTTAAGCAGGACTAAAACATGAACCCAAAAATGATTCGGTCAATGAAGGCCTTTACCAGAACTGTCGAGTTGAACAGTATGAGTGGGGCCGCAAAGGAACTGCACATGACGGTATCTGCGGTTAGCCAACAGTTACAGCGCCTGGAAAAAGACAACGGTATAGCGCTGTTCCACAGAAACACTCGAACGCTAACGCTGACCGAAGCCGGGAAAGTGTTTTATCAGTCGTGCTTAGATATGCTTAGCATTGCGTCGCGTAATCAGGAACAGTGGGAGGCGTTGACCAAAACACCACAAGGGCAAATTAAAATGATAGCGCCTGTTGGTTTTGGTGGCGGGTTGCTTAGTGAGCCGTTAAAGCAGCTGCAACAAGAGTTTAAAAATGTCCATTTTCAGCTGCACATGACCGACGAGCCTGTTGATTTAATTACCGCTGGTGCAGACTTGGCCATTCGGATTGGCCCTCTTGCCGACTCATCGCTTTATGCAAGGCACTTAGTAGATTGGAACATGATTCCTTGTATTGCTGCTTCGCACCCGGCTGCACAGAACACTATCAACAGTTTTGACGACCTTCCCGAAGACTGCTTTATTGGGCATATGTCGAACTCTTCAGAGCTTGAATTCCCGCAACCGAAAATCATGCTCAACAACATGCAAACTGTGGTTCAGCTAACACTGGATGGCGTCGGCTATGCGTTACTGCCAGAGC
Organism: Idiomarina sp. UBA4520; assembly: GCF_002388365.1. NCBI lineage: Bacteria > Pseudomonadati > Pseudomonadota > Gammaproteobacteria > Alteromonadales > Idiomarinaceae > Idiomarina > Idiomarina sp. UBA4520. Next base: position 29,383 of record NZ_DGMK01000010.1, read on the forward strand.
CTGAGGTTAAGCACCATATTGAAAGTGGTCACTTACTGCGTTTACTGCCAGATTGGCAAGGCAGTCCGTACAGCGTGCATGCGGTGTTGCCAGTTAAGGACAACATCCCGGCAAAAACTGAACGGACTTTTGAGGTACTAAGCGAGTTCTTTCATAGCCTGTAAGGACTGCTGAACGTCACTGTCGCCTGACATCAAGTCAAAGGCTTTATGTTCTGTTCCTGATTCGTCAAGGCAGCGAAACAATACGTTCGCTACATCTTCACGAGGCACTGAGCCCGGAGCCAGTGACTCGCCTACAACCACTTTGCCGCTGGCAGGGTCATCCGTTAAGGCCCCGGGACGCACTATCGTCCAATTGAGGCTGCTACGCATTAACTCTTTGTCGGCATAATGTTTCGCCGCATAGTAAGGTAATAGCTGTTCAGCCCAGTTTTCGCGGTTATTAGCTTGCCATGCGCTGACCATAATAAAGCGTTTCACGCCGATGTTCTCAGCAGCTTCAACGGTTTTCACTGCACCGTCTAAATCCACTAAAAGTGTTTTATCATCACCCGTGCCAGCGCCAGAGCCTGCTGTGAATACAACCGCATCTGCGCCATTAAGAGCAGTCTGCAAGTCGTCAACGGAACCCTCTAAGTCGGCTAACCTGGCTTCAACACCTTTCTCTTCCCACGATTGTTTTTGTTCCTGCTTCCGTACTACAGCAACAACCTTGTGTTTGTCGTCGTTTTGCAATTGTTCGACAAGATGCTGACCAATTTTTCCATTCGCACCGATAACCGCAACTTTCATAATTCACCTCCAATTTTAACTGTCTGATCATACGCATTGAAGGCCCGGATTAGATCGCTACGCTACTTTGACCAAACAATGCAGTTTCGGCCTGCGTGCTTGGCTTTGTACAGAGCCTGGTCGGCGCGGCGGTAAATGCTGGACACATCGTCATTTGTCTCGCTGGTGGTCGCGCCGATGCTCACTGTTGGGTTAATGACCTCGCCGGAATCCAGGGTTACAACGGTTTTCTCTACTGCTTCGCGAACACGCTCTAGTACTGCTGAGGCGTTGTCTTTGTCCGTGTAGGGCAGGATAATCATAAACTCTTCGCCACCGACCCGAATCACAGTGTCACTGCCTCTTAAGCTGTCGTTCATAGCGTTGGCACCAGCTATCAGCACTTGGTCACCGACGTCATGACCATAGGTGTCGTTAATGGACTTAAAGTGGTCAAAGTCGATAACGGATACGACACAGCAACTGTCTTTGTAGTGGGTTGCCAGCCCCTGCTCCAGCATTTGCATACCTGCTGAGCGGTTTTTTAAGCCAGTAAGGGAGTCAGTGTAAGCAATTAACGCCATATCATCGCGTTGACGCATGAGATCTGATCGCACAGCTTGCTCTGCAATAACGGTCTCAACGGCAGTTCCCATCATGCGAACCATCTCAATTTCCAGCTCACTGAAGGCTTCCCGGCGTGTCGTTTTCTTAGCAAAGCCCAGTACGCCCCAAACAACGTCATTAATAACAATTGGAGTACCGAGATAGGACTGTAGACCATAAGTTTGGAAGGACTTGTGGTCTTTAAAGCGTTCGTCTTTGTCGGCTTCGTTGGTATGAACCAACTCGTTCTCTGCTAACACAACCGAGCAATAGGTTGTGTCTAAAGGCAGCTGGGTGCCTGCTTCCAGGTCTAACTTTGCCGTTTGCACCCACTCAATGGTGTATACGCCATCAATGATGGAGCTTGCGGTGCCAATATCTACGTCTAAATAGTCCACGCCAAACTTTAAAAGTTCGTCAATAGAGGCAGGGTCAATTCTACGACCGCGCTTGTGAATAATGTCATGAATGGTGCGCATTAAGTCGACAGAAGCATAGTACTCTGTCACGTCTTCAATAATGGCATAAAGACCGACGGTCTTATTGTTTTCATCCAGCTCAGGAATATAACGGACATCTAAAAAGCATTTGCGACCGTCCCTGAATTTGACGGTTTCCGAAAAAGAATTAACCTTACCGCTTTTAAAAACTTTGTCGTGCCGCACTTTAACGCGGGCGTAAGGCTCGTCATCCAGAACATCAGCGACATAGCGCCCCAGCATATGCGCCTTTTTAAGGCTAAAGAACTGGCAGTAAGCTTTATTGACATAACGGTAGCGCCGCTTTTCATCAATGAAAGCGACCATAGTGGGTAGCTTTTCCAGAATTTTATTCGATAGCTGACGCTCTGGCATAATATTCACCTTTAATCTTCAATAAAGAATAGCCTACGCCATTCAATTCATCAGCCCAAGTTAACCGTTTAAAATCTTTACAAAAAACTCGGCCCCTTTGCGACGGCAAAATTCGATATTGCGCTCGGGTATAGACTCGGGGTCGTCGTACTGCTCAATCGCCTTTTCTAAACTCGCTTCGCGTAATAAGTGCAATGTCGGAAATGGAGAGCGGTTAGTGTAATTGGCCGGGTCGTCCTGTGGCTCACCGTCAAAGCAGTAGTCTGGATGAAAATGCGCTAGTTGATAAACGCCTTCATAGCCTTCCTCTATAAGCAGCGCGTCGGCCATGTCGACCAAGCCTAAAAAGCCATGAAAACCTTCGAAACCCTGGGGAATAATAAAAAGTGTGGTCTCGGTTTCAGGTGTTTCGTCTAAGTGCTTCGCTTCATCCAGCAACTGTTGTAACACTGAAGCTATGTCCGGTTGCTCTGCAACAGCGTAGCGAATACTTTTGCGCTCAACTTCGCGGCGCGCAAACGGGCAGATATTGTATTTCACAATAAGCTGTTGCACCCAACGCTGGGTTTGCTCAATAATCGTAGGTATCTCGGCTGTCATTTTAGTATCACCAAAAGGAGGCTTCTGTATATGAAGTCTTTAGAGCTCAAAGTTCCACCCGTCATTGTTGTTGCCATAGTGGCTGGACTTATGTGGTTAACGGCGCATTATACCGCAGAGTTAAACGCTTTCTATGTTGGCCAGCGTGCTGCGGCTATTTTCTTGCTGGTACTGGGTGTATTACTGCCTTTACTCGGTGTTATGAGCTTTCGCCGCGCGAAAACGACGGTCGACCCGAGAGACCCGAGTAAAAGCACCGAACTTGTCACAACAGGCATTTACCAGCGAACCCGAAACCCAATGTATCTCGGCTTTTTCTTTATGTTAATGGCCTGGGCCGTGTTTTTAGGCAGTATTCTGTCGTTATGGGGGCTGGTGTTATACGTTGCGTACATGAGTAAGTTTCAAATTCAGCCGGAAGAGCGCATTCTCACAGAAACTTTTGGAGAAGCCTACAAGAACTACTGTCGGGAAACCGGCCGGTGGTGGTAGTCATTCACTCAGTAGCGCAGAGACTCTTTCTTGCAACATCGGAATAATGCTGTCTTCAAACCAGGGGTTGCGCTTTAACCACAAGTTATTACGCGGGCTTGGGTGCGGCAGTGGCAAAACCTCCGGCCAATAGCTTTCCCAGTTTTTTACTCGCTCGGTGAGCGTTTGTTTTGGTTCGTCAATGTGCCAGCTTTGTGCGTACTGCCCAATGGCCAACGTCAATTCTAAATTTGGCAGCTGCTGTAATAGTTTCTGCCGCCATGCCGGAGCACATTCTGGGCGCGGTGGTAAGTCGCCGGATTTGCCGGCTCCCGGATAGCACAGCCCCATTGGGATAATGGCCAGTTTTTCAGCGTTATAAAAAGTAGTTTTATCAACGCCCATCCACTGGCGCAGCCGGTCGCCACTGGGGTCGTCAAACGGCTTACCTGAGGCATGGACACGCCGGCCGGGGGCTTGGCCTGCCACTAAGATCTTCGCATTAGGGTGTAACTGGACAACCGGCCGAGCTCCCATTGGCAATTCAGGTTCGCATAGCGTGCATTGACGAACCTCTGTCAGCAAATTTTGCCAGGAGCTCATGATTACCTCATTGATTATTTCTCAATAAATGCCTGCTCTATAACGTAATCGCCTTGTTTGCGCGAAGTGGCTTTTGTAAAGCCTCGCTCATTCAGTATAGCCATTAAGTCTTGCAGCATAGCGTCGTTACCACACAGCATAAAACGGTCATGCTCGGGGTTCAAATCGGGCATGCCAATGGTACGCGTCAGTGTGCCTGAGGTCAGTAAGTCTGTAATTCGCTGCTGGTGTGCTTCATCTCTGAATGGCTCACGCGTTACGGTTGGATAATAAATCAGCTTCTCTTTTACCCAGTCACCAAAAAACTCGTTATTCGGTAAGTCTTCACCGATTTCTTTTTGATAGGCCAATTCAGAGACATAACGTACACCGTGCACGAGAATCACCTTGTCGTATTGCTCGTAGATATCCGGATCTTTAATCACACTCATGAACGGCGCTAGCCCTGTACCGGTACTCAGCAAATACAGGTTTTTACCCGGTAGCAGATGCCCCGGAACAAGGGTGCCGGTAGGGCGCGTCGACAGCACCACTTCATCGCCAACCTGAATATGCTGCAAACGTGACGTTAATGCGCCATCGGGCACTTTTATGCTGAAAAACTCCAGCTCTTCTTCATAGTTGGCGCTGGCAATTGAATAAGCGCGCAGCAACGGCTTGTCTTCAAGTTGCAGTCCCATCATTACGAACTGGCCATTTTCGAAAGTGAAACTTGGCTTACGGGTGGTTCTAAAACTGAATAGGGTGTCATTCCAGTGGCGTACCTGAGTGACGGTTTCGGCAATAGTACTTCTCATGAAAACTCCTGCTTCTAACTCCAGCTCTTGGAGAGACTACGGCAAAAGTGACGCTTTGCGTTTAAAAACTAAAAAATCACTTAATTATTTCTAAATTGCGAATAAGAATGATTTTCATATAGACTAACGCCATATTCATTAAACATCAAATAAAAGCATTGGTTTAGCCAATTCTAACAGCAGTAATTTATGGCGCGCAGAAATAGATCAAGAAAACGCGGCTGGTCATTAAAGGACTGGCACTGGATAAGTTCGGCGGTGTGTCTTATTGGCATGCTGCTGTTCTCTGTCACCGGTATTACCTTGAACCATGCGGGGTGGATAGAGTCTGCGCCTAGCATAGAAAGCCATGAAGGGTCTCTCCCTCAAAAGGACTTGGAACGGCTGGTGAATGCGTCAGGGAATGACACTCTGCCAGCTTCTTTTCACCGCTGGTACGAAGACAAAACGCAAAACAGCTTGAGTTCAAACGCCCAAATTGAATGGAGCGATTACGAAGTGTACGTCGCTATGCCCCGGCCTGGCGGCGACAGCTGGTTCAGCGTCGATTTAGACAGCGGTGCTTTTTATTCTGAAACTACCGACAGGGGCTGGATAGCTTATTTTAACGACTTGCATAAAGCCCGAAATACCGGGTTCTTGTGGAGCTTATTCATCGATATTTTTGCGATCGCCAGCATTGTTTTCACTATTACGGGGTTATTGCTTTTGAAAAAGTACAGTAAGGGCCGAAAATCGACCTGGCCGCTGGTCCTGGCCGGATTCATCATCCCATTTTTCGCAGTCATTGGTTCTGCTCATGCTGCGGAAAACGAATTAACCGTAGAAATTCCGCGTCTGTCTGTGGCTGAGTATCACGTGCCTTATGTCGCGGTTTGGTTAGCCAACGAGCGACATCAGCGTGTTGTCGACATTGCCGTTTGGTATGACACGAACCTTGAAAACAATGAAGGCGAAAAGTGGCTGAAGGACATGCGTCAATGGTGGCGCCGCAGCGGCCGTATGGCCGATATGCCAATTGATGGTGTCTCCGGCGCAACCCGACGCCCAGGCGTTCAGCGCGTAGACCTAACCCCCATGCTGAGTAAATTACCCGAGCTTAGTGACGGCAACTATTACCTATACGTAGAAGCAGCCCGCGAGCTTGGCGGACGTGAAATGCTGCGCTTGCCGTTGTCTTTACCCCTTAACAACCCAATATCCATAACAGACAGCGGCGAGCACGAACTCGGCCGTGTGTCCCTAAAACTGGAGCCTTAAGCATGAAATTATCTTCTGTAATAACGACAAGTCTTGCTGTGTTGACGCTGTTTGCCAGCGCCAGCAGTGAAGCACACCGTGTTTGGATTAAACCAAGCGCTACCGTTGTATCCGGCGACTCTGAGTGGGTCACCTTCGATGCCGCAATTGCGAACGGCATTTTTTACCCCGATCATTACCCATTGAGCTTAGACAGAGTCGAAGCTATGGCACCGGACGGGTCTGCAGTGACTTTAGAGAACGGTTACAAAGGCAAACTACGCTCGGTGTTTGACATAGAGCTCGAAAAAGAAGGCACATACACGGTGTACTCAGCTAGCTCAGGGTTATCGGCTCGCTGGGTAGACGATAACGGCGAACGCCAATACTGGCCGCCACGTGGCTCGCAAAAAACCAATGACGATTTTTATAAAGAAGTCCCTCAGGACGCCAAAGACTTAGAAGTCAGTGAACGCTCACATCGAGTTGAAGCTTTTGTAACGTCAGGCGCGCCGACCTATGACACTTTAGGCCCAACCGGTAAAGGCTTAGAGTTAGAGCCAGTAACGCACCCTAACGACTTATACACCGGCGAAAACATTACGTTTAAATTTACAATGGACGGCAAAGCCGCTGCTGGCACTGAGCTGGTCTTGGTGAAAGGTGGTGAACGGTATCGCGATCGTTCAGAGCCAACCAAGCTGACAACCAACGAAAAAGGCGAAGTCAGCTTCTCTGTTGAAGAAGCGGGTATGTACTGGCTAGAAGCTGAATACGCCGATAACAACGGCAAAGCCCCGGCGACCAAACGCCAGGGCTCTTATGTTGCCGTGTTAGAAGTGTTGCCGATGTAATTAATCGGCCGTAACAACGGGTGGTTCGCTTAGACGGACCACGCCCAGTGTATTGGCGTCGGTGCCGAACCAAATGGAGTCGGTGCCTTCGTCATAGAACATGTGACGAACGGTACCGCCGCCACTTTCTAGCTCGATAGGCTCTGAAAATTCGTGAGTTTCTGTGTCAAAACCCACTAGACGATTCGGCTGCACGCCCGTTTCGACAAACCAAACATCATTACGCTTGTCGACCGCCATACCGTATGGACGAGAATTACCGGCAGCAGGTGCACGCCAGTCTTTGTTGTCGCCAGTTACATGATCATAGCTACCGACGTACCCCTGGTTATAATCGACATACCAAAGCGTTCCGTCATCGGTCATTCCCAGGCGACGAGGTCGCGACTTTTCTCTATCCAGTTCAAATTCTTTTAGTTTGCCATTCTCGACGGTTGCGAGTTTATTCGTACCAAACAGAGTCGCCCAGGGGCGGTCATTTTCAACGATAAGGCCATAAGGTCGTGCTGACTCTGTCGGCACTTCCCACAGCATCATTTCGCCACCATTGGTTTCTAAAAAGCCAATTTGATTACCGCCCTGAACCGTAAACCAAATGTCGCCAGCTGCAGTGAAGTCCATAGTATGACTGTCTCTGGGGCCGCTACCTGGTAATTCAAATTGCTTAATATCGCCAGTGCCCGGGTCAATAAGACCTATGTGTTCTTTTAAGTTCCCGGCGTACCAAGCGCCTCTGTCATCGACAATAACGGTGTGAGGCCCTGCGCCGTCAGGCAAGTCGTAGCGTTTGAATTCCTCTGTTTCTGGATTAAAGGTTGCTGCGTAGTGGCTTCCCTGACCCACAAACCAGACCGTGCCGTCATGCACCCAAGGGTCACGAGGCCGGGAGTCCTCCCACGGCACCTGCCACTCCTGAATTTCAGCATTCGCCAATCCAGATTCTTTGTGGTCATCACTGTTCGCCGGCGCACTGCTTATTCCCGCCAGGCCAACGACTACTGCACTTGCTAAACTAAGGTACTTCATCGTTATGCCTCCTGAAATAGGTGTTCATCTAAATATTGCACCCGATCGTAACTTATGCAATGTTCATTGTATAAATAGTAAACGGCGGGCTTTGTATGCTGGATCAATGGCTTATTGGTATTATCTTGCTAGCAATGCTGGCCTTGTTCGTCATTGATAAATGGCGTTATGACTTAGTTGCCATGATGGCGCTGTTGTCGGCAGCCGTTTTGGGGTTAGTTCCAGCCGCTGAAGTTTTCAGCGGTTTCGGTAATGCGGCCGTTATTACCGTTGCTGCGGTACTTATCATTAGCCATGCATTATGGCGCTCGGGCGTGGTTGACGCTTTAGCTTCAGTCATGAAACGCGCGGGCGGCAAGCGCTGGATTCAAATGATAGCGCTCACTTCTGTCACGACCGTCTGTTCAGCGTTTATCAGTAATACCGGCACCATGGCCATAATGATCCCCGTTGCACTCCAGCTGGCCCGAACCAGCGGCAATAACCCGTCTAAACTGCTCATGCCCATGGCATTTGGCTCTTTGCTTGGCGGCGCGATAACCATGGTGGGTACACCTCCTAATATTATTATTGCTGACATTCGCCGGGAAGCCATGGGGGAGTCTTTTGGCATTTTCGAGTTTACTCCTGTGGGCTTGAGTATTGCCGTTGCCGGCCTGTTATTTATGTGGCTACTCAGCCACTGGTTGGTTCCTGAAAAAAGTGGCAAGTCCAAGTCAGAGTCTCTGTACGATGTCAGCAGTTACCTTACTGAACTGTATGTCCCGGAAGAGTCCGGGTTTATTGGCGAAACGCTGTATGAGTTGGAAAACCGCACCGAAGATGACTTTGTTATTGTCGCGCTGCAACGGGGCGAAAAACGCTGGTCTGCACCCGCCCGGTATCTGCGTTTAAAAGCCGAAGACGTATTAATTGTCGAAGCCAACGCAGAAACCATTCAGCACGTTATTGACGGTACAGGACTGGAGCTTAACGCCGAAGAAGACATTGATGATCGCTTCTTAAAGTCTGACGATATTACCGTCATTGAAGGTATTGTTGGCCACGATTCACGGCTTATTGGTCGCTCTGCCGCCGACATTAAACTGCGCAGTCGCTATGGCATAAACGTTTTGGGTGTAGCGCGGGAAGGTCAAAAACTGGGGACAGCGCTCGGTAACATCCGTTTCAAACCGGGAGACGTGCTGTTACTTCAGGGCGACGCCGAAATATTGAATGACGTATTTCAGCGCTTTGGCTGTTTCCCGTTGGCTCAGCGAAGCCTGCGCATTGGTTCTTCTAAGCAACTGATGTTGCCGCTGGGTATTTTTGCTGCAACGATTTTATCGGCCGCCTTTGGATTACTCTCGGTGCCCGTCGCCTTCTCATTGGCTGCCGGACTTATGGTAGTGACTAATATTCTACCCCTGCGAGAGCTATATGACGCTATCGACTGGCCTATTATTGTGTTGCTCGGCGCGACCATACCGCTGGGCTCGGCATTGGAGCGCAGTGGTGCCGCCGATACCATTGCCAACGGAGTGCTTTATATCAGCTCTGGCGCGCCTGAATTTGTTGCCGTTGGCTTGCTTCTGGTTGTTACCATGTTGCTGTCGAATATCGTTAATAACGCCGCTGCCGCCGTACTTATGGCACCTATCGGCATCAGTATGGCGAACAGCTTCGGCGCCAGTATGGATCCTTTTTTGATGGCCGTCGCTATAGGCGCTGCAGTGCCATTCTTAACGCCAATAGGCCACCAATCGAACATTTTGGTAATGGGACCAGGCGGCTATAACTTCAGTGACTACTGGCGGCTTGGCCTGCCCTTGTCGTTGATTGTCGCCGCCGTGGCTCTGGTGATGATATTGCTGGTGTGGCCGCTGTATTAACCGCGGTCTTTATAAGGCAAATAAGTTCGCAATGTTTTTAGGTGTTCGCGTAACGCTGTGCTTTCATCCCGACAATACTGTTCAATGGCATCATTAAGAGGAGACGGCGTAAACCGATAAAACCCTTCACGAAGCACCGGCTCAAAGCCTCGATGCAGCTTATGTTCGCCCTGCGCACCAGCGTCAAAGTAGCTAAGGTTATGGTTTATGCAGTATTCAATACCCTGATAATAACAAGCTTCAAAATGTAGAAACTCAAGCTCTTCCTGACAACCCCAGTAACGCCCGTAAAGCGTGTCTTCACTTTTAAAGCATAATGACGCCGCAAGCATTTCGTCATTTCGGTAAGCCGCAAAAACCACAATATGGTCAGCTAAATGTTGACCCCAAAGTTTGAAGGTAGTCGGGGTTAAATAACCTCCATGACCTGAGCGTTTTAAATAGGTGCGCTGGTAAAACACAATGAATTGATGCCAAAAATCTGCGGTTAATTCGGTACCCTGTAAGGTTCGCATTTCGACATTTTGCTCTGACACCTTTTGCCGCTCTTTGCGTATAGACTTGCGCTTGCGTGACACCAAAGCCCCGAGAAAGTCGTCAAAGGAACTATAACCTCGGTTCTGCCAGAGGAACTGGATATCAAAGCGTTGCCACCAACCTTGTTCTGCCAGAGCCTCGCTTACATTCGGCTCAACGTACAAACACTGCAAATTGCTGACATCGTGCTCCTGCATCAAAGCAGATTCAATAACCGGTAGAACATCAGCAGCATTAACGCTCTCGGCAGTTGCCAGGCGGGGCCCCTGACACGGAGTAAAAGGTATAGCATTTATAAGTTTGGGGTAGTACTGAAAACCATAACGCTCATAGGCCTCAGCAAAAGCCCAGTCAAACAAATACTCGCCATAGGAATGCGTCTTTTTAAACCACGGCATAATGGCAATCAGTTTGTCACTGTTATCATGTACCGCAACATACTGGGGCAACCAGCCACGCTGCGGCCCAAGACTACCACCCTGCTCAAGCGCCAACAGGAAATCATATTGCGTAAACGGATAGCCACTGTTGAACAACCCGTTCCAGTCCGCCTTGGATATTGGCGTTATTGTAGAATGAACAACGGCACGCATGGGTTAGGTGCTTAAAAGCCCAAGCACACTGATATCTTCGTCCAGACGCGGCCAATGAATGCCCTGGCCGTTGCCTAATAATTGCCAATCATTACGTTCTTCTTCCGTGGCAGCTTCCAAGCGAGGAAACCAAACAATGGGAGCCGAAATTTTACGTCCGTCAGCCAGTTCAACTTCGAGCGCAGCTTCGGTAACAGATACATTCACTGCAACAGGGTGGCGATCAATTTCTAAAGTATTCATCCCAAGCCTCCAGAAGCTCTTTTTTATGTTGAGGTTTATCTTAGCAAACTATTTAAGGCTAAAAACACGTACCCAGACATCAGCTGTTATGGCCAAGCTTTGTAGCTTTTCTGCCTTTTCTATGCCTTCTTTACTAGCTCGGTAGAGGTGTGGTGTCATGGTGAGTAGGTCATGTACGGCTTCAGTATCAGGCAACTCAACTTTAAAGCTGATTCTCTCTTCTGATGACAAAACCCAACCTTTTTCAGAGACTGGTAAGTGTTCGGATTTTGCTTTTATTTCTGGGTAAATTATTCGTTTGAGTTCGATTAAGTGCTCAGAAGCCGGATCAACCATAATCAATCGACCACCAGGTTTTAAAACCCGTTTAAACTCAGCTTCAACAGGGAAGCCAAACACGCACAAAATAGTATCGACACTATTGTCTGCCAATGGAATCGCGTTATTAGATGCCACTATCCAGCTCAAGCGCTTATCTTGCTTTGCGGCTGTCTGTACCGCCCATTTTGAAATATCCAAAGCGGCCACACTTAACTCTGTACCTTGTTGCTCGGCCTGTTCAACAAGATAGCGCAAGTAATACCCTTCACCGCAGCCCGCATCAAGTAAAGCCTGTGAGCCCATTGCTAACACTGTATCAGCTAATGCTTGCGCCAGCGGCTGGTAGTAACCTTTATTCAAGTATTCCCGCCTTGCCTGCACCATCGCTTTGCTGTCACCGGGGTCTTTCGAGCGCTTATTCTGTACCGGCAGCAAGTTGACGTAACCTTGCTTCGCAATATCAAAGCTATGACCATTGTCGCAGCACCACGTACGCTCATTCAGCTGCAAAGGCTGTTTATCTAAGGGACAAATGAGTTGGTCAAACGGTTGTATCACGGCGGAAGCTCTTATTCATTTTAAAACTTAAGTTTACGGGGTTTCGCGACAAAATTCAGGCACAAAAAAAGCAGCCCGTAGGCTGCTTCTTAAATTTGGTTCGCTTAAAGCGACTTCAAGGGCTCTATCCGCAAGGAATTACAGCGCTTGAATGTTCTCAGCTTGAGGGCCTTTCGGGCCTTGGGTCACTGAGAAAGAAACGCGTTGGCCTTCAGCTAAGGTTTTGAAACCGTCGCTTACAATCGCGCTAAAGTGAGCAAATACGTCTGCGCCACCTTGCTGCTCGATAAAACCAAAACCTTTTGCTTCGTTAAACCACTTAACAACACCGTTTACTGTATTAGACATAATAATATCCTGAAATTTTTAAAACTATAAAAGTACCGGACCGAGACAATCTCGACGCCGATGATCGTGCGGGGTAAAAAATGTGAAACTTAAAACTACAGGACGAGACGATTACTTCTAATAATGTGACGTAGAGGAGTGTTTAACTATCTGTTTCTTATCCAACGCCGCCCACTGTACGCTCATTTATTATAATGTCAAAGAATATTTTCAATTTATTTTATAAAAGTGATTTATAGTAAAACTGGGCTAAAAATCTGCGCCAGCATGCATCGAATTGAACCGCCGCCCAGCTCGATGGTCGGTACTTTAATGGGCACTAACGTCACCCATTTCTCCAGTTTTTGGATCTGATCGGCACTTAAAGCGTTATAAGCGGTTTTAGAAATAACCAGTAATTTGCGCCCATCTGCCTCTAACTCCAGAGTATTACCTGCAAAGTGCTCTATTTGAGCTTCAGTCAGCTGAACCAGCTCTTTACCACTTGCTGCAACCGTATCCATAAAACGGTGCCGTTCGTGGTCATCGCGAATCATCTCAACAGATGCCATGACAAACTCACTACCAACGGCCATAAGCACATTGGTGTGATAAACCGGCTTGCCGTCTCGGCTGGTTGCATTGAACGCCACGGGTTTGTAATTCAGTTTTAGGCAAAGCGCTTTCAGCACACTTTCGTGCATACGCTTAGATCGGGCGGCATAAGCAAGCTTATGTTCATGGTCGAACACAATAGACCCTGTGCCTTCAAGAAATACGCCGTCGTTTTCCTGCGCGCTTAAATCAATAAGCTGTTGATAGCCATATTCATTACGAAGAAATTCAATAATGTCCGGACGACGCTCTTTGCGGCGGTTTTCACAATACATAGGGTATAAAACCAGCTCGCCAGAGGCATGAGTGCTGAACCAGTTGTTAGGGAATACCGAGTCAGGTGTTTCTGTGGTTTCATCTTCAAATAAGTGTACCTGAACACCATACTCACGCAGCTTACTGACTGCTTCAGTCACTTCGTTGTAAGCCGCTTCAGCAACGTTAACGCCGTCTTTCGCCAGCGACTGAAAAGCATTATCGCCCATAGTTTCCGGGTTCGATGCAAAGTGATGCGGGCGCACCATAACAACGATATTCGAAGACTGACTCATATAGTTAGGTTCATAGAAAATTTGCGCGCATTTATAGCAAGTTGCAGAGGGCTTAGCAACGGCCAAAAGAAAAGGGCAGTGTTGTTGCACCGCCCTTTCTGTGATTACGCAGTTAACTTACCAAGCGTATTTAAGACTTAGTTCAAAATTACGCTCTGCGCCGAAGAAGCCTTGATTATAGAAGTCGATACTTGAGTAATACTTCTCATCGAACAGGTTATTGACGTTCAGGCTTAGATCTAAGTTCTTACCTGAGAGTGTTCAATATTCAGCAACAGTAAGTTACCAGTTCTAATAGGTTAAACACTTTCACGTGTGGCCCCGGACGTCTCTCTTCCCAGCGTCTGGGGCTTTTTTTTTAATCGGCAGTATAATACTCCACACCAATTTTAATGCGATCGCGCCCGTTCTGCAGGCGCCAGCGGTTGGTATCGCGAAGCGAATAAACACAACCACAATACTCCTGCTGATAAAAACGTTCACGCTTGGCAATTTCCACCATACGGGCAGAGCCGCCTTTTTTACGCCAGTTAAACGTCCAGTAATGCAATCCGGGATAACGCGCAACCGCACGCTGGCCACAGTCATTTATTTGCTGCATGTTTTTCCAGCGTGAAATGCCTAAACAGCTGGTAATGGTGTCAAAGCCGTTTTCATGTGCGTATAAGGCTGTGCGTTCAAAGCGCATATCAAAACAAACCGTGCAGCGCTCACCACGCTCAGGCTCCCACTCGAGACCTTTCACTCGCTCAAACCAGTTTTTGGTGTCGTAGTCGCAATCGATAAAATCCACACCCAGTTTTTCGGCAAACCGAATGTTTTCTTCTTTACGCAGCAAATACTCTTTTTCCGGGTGAATATTCGGGTTATAGAAGAAAATCGTGAACTTGATGCCCGCTTCAGCCATACGCTCCATGACTTCACCCGAGCATGGCGCACAGCAGGAGTGTAGTAAAACGTGGTCGGAGCCTGTTGGCGTTTCGAGTACAATCGACTCTTGTTTTTTCTTGGACATAACTTTTCTGCACTACTGAATTTAAGCAGAGTATAGCCGAAATGAATGAACGCAAAAACCAAAAACCTAAATGACGTATTTGACAGTTCATATAGTTCAACTATACATATGTATATTCAAGTTGGATATACAAAATAGATTATGACCAAAACAACCCTTTTCAAAAGCAATAAAACGCAAGCGGTTCGGTTACCAAAAGACGTCGCTTTTTCTGAAGACGTAAAAGAAGTTGAAGTGTTAGTCGTTGGCGAAAGCCGAATTATTACTCCAGCGAAAACCAGTTGGGCTTCTTGGTTTAGTGGTGAACCTGCCAGTGACGACTTTATGGTTGAGCGTGAGCAGCCTCAAGAGCAGGAGCGCGAGCAACTATGAATTTACGATATATGCTCGACACCAATATCTGTATTTACATTATGAAGAACCGGCCTGCCTACCGATAACCTCTGGTTAACCTCTGTGTCATTTTTGTTAAAATTTAAACAATCTTTACGTTCTCACCCTTTAAATTGTTCATTTTTTGTTATTAAATGTTGCAAATGATGTCAAACGACGTCATTTTCAGGCAGCCAAACGTCGTATCCCCTGCTGCTTTCATTCATGGCTTCTTACAGCCACTCATTAAAAAAATAAGAGACAAATTAGATATGAGAAAAATTCAATATCTTACACTGACTGCTTTAGCAGTATCAGTTTCATCGGCTTTTGCTAAACCTCCTGACCATTCACAAGCGCAGCCGCTGGTAAAAGAGCAGGCTCAAATTCAAGCGCAAGTGGACAGCTCAGCACCTCAGCGTTACATCATTAAATTTAAAAATAATGGTAACGCGGTCAACAAAATGGGCAACAGAGGACGTTCTGAATTGGCCATTTCGCGTGCAAACAACGTGGTCAGAAAAGCTGGCGGTAAGGTAAAACTCAGCATGCGCCACAACTTGGCGGTTGCCGCCGAGCTGACTGAAAAGCAGAGAAAGCGTCTTGAGAAGAACCCAAACATTGAATACGTTGAAGTTGACCGTATCCGTCGTTTTATGGCGCAAGACGTGCCTTACGGCATTAGCCAGGTACAGGCTGATCAGGTCGATGACAGCGTTGCTTCTGCGGCCGCAGGTGGTAAAAAAGTCTGTGTTATCGATTCAGGCTTAGAGCTACCACACGAAGACATGGGTACTTTAGGCGATACTATTAACGGCACGAATGATAGCGGCACAGGCAACTGGTACGACAATGGCGGTCCTCACGGAACGCACGTTGCCGGTACTATTGCTGCACTCGATAACGGTTTTGGCGTTCGTGGCGTTATTGGTAGCGATCCTAACCTGCATATTGTCAAAGTATTCAACTCAAGTGGTTGGGGCTATTCGTCTTCACTGGTTTCTGCTATTGAAACTTGTGCCGACAACGGCGCTGATGTTGTTAACATGAGCCTTGGCGGTGGTGGCTCAAGCCAGACTGAAGCCAACGCGATGCAAAACCTGTATAACCAAGGTGTTTTATTGGTCGCGGCAGCGGGTAACGACGGTTCTGCTTACAGCTCAACTGACCCAATGTCTTACCCTGCGTCTTACAACGCGGTTATGTCCGTTGCGGCTGTCGATAGCAGCAAAAACCTGGCGTCTTTCTCACAGAAGAACAGCCAAGTTGAAATTGCCGGCCCGGGTGTTGATGTTCTTTCAACCTACCCTGAAGGCACTGGTCAGCAAGGCAACTACGGCACCATGAGCGGTACCTCTATGGCATCACCTCACGTTGCGGGTGTTGCGGCGTTGGTTTGGTCACACCACCCAACCTGTAGCGCTCAAGAAATTCGTAACGTGCTAAATACAACAGCTCAAGACTTAGGCGACTATGGTCGCGACGTTAAGTTTGGTTATGGTTTAGCGCAATCTAAAGACGCTATTGACTACATTGATGCAAACGGCTGTGACGGAACCGGAGGACCGGGTCCTGATCCTGAGCCGCCAACAGGTGGTGAGCTGACGAACGGCCAAACAGTCGGTAACTTATCTGCATCTACTGGTAGTTCGTTATACTACACGTTAGACGTTCCAGCAGGAGCAACTGACTTAAGCTTCAACATTAACGGTGGATCTGGCGACGCTGACCTGTACGTGCGCTTTGGTGCGGACCCAACCCAGTCTAACTATGACTGTCGCCCATACCGCACCGGTAACACTGAAACTTGTACTATTTCTAACGTACAAGCCGGTACTTACCACGTTATGCTTAACGCTTACTCAAGTTTTGACGGCGTTAACCTAACTGGTTCATTCACTGCACCAACAGACGGTGGTCAAGGTGGTTCAGCGAGTGCAGACAACTTGTCTGGCGCGAGCAACGAATGGACACATTACTGGCTGGATATTCCTGCTGGCATGTCATCGTTGAAAGTGAATATATCTGGCGGTAGCGGCGATGCTGACCTTTATGTTCGCCGTGGTAGCGAGCCTACTGAGTCAAACTACGAGTGCCGTCCATACCGTTCAGGTAACAACGAAACTTGTGAAATTGATAACCCAGCAGAAGACCGTTGGTACATCAGCATTAAAGGTTACCGTGCTTACTCAGGCGTAGACCTATTTGCTGAATGGGAATAAGTTTCTCCATTGAATGAAACTACTCGTTAAACTCAAAAGGGCGCCAAATTGGCGCCCTTTTTATTCGCTTTCTGCACCAAACAACTGGCTATATTGCTTACGAGCATAATGGTCGGTCATACCGGAAATATAATCACAAATAACTCGTCTTGGGTTACTTGCCTGCTGATATTTGTGCAATGTCGAAGGCTGCAGGAGCTGCTCAGGCGTATCGCTCAACGCTTCAAACAGCGCCATAATGATGCGCTGACCTTTAAACTCCATGGCTTTTACCTCAGCACCCCGAATGACGTGCTTGAAGACAAAACTTTTGAGTAGTTCTAGCGTGTGCTCTGCCTCTGCCGGTAGTGTTGCCTGTAAATCCAGTTGCGGGTGTTCAAACTGTTGTTGCTGCTCGACCGATATTTGCGGCACTAAATAGCCAATCAGTTTGCTAATGGCGTGTTTACGGTCACGGCTATCAGGTGAGAAGAGTTTGTCGTTATAAAATTCCGCCTCGGTTATCAGCGGGCTGTCCTCATGCGTCTGTTGCAGCACATCCTCGCGCCACTGCCGCTCAGTTACTAAGCCCAGCGCCAGCGCGTCTTCTAAATCGTGAACGCCGTAAGAAATGTCGTCGGCTAGTTCCATAATGGAGGTATCAAAGGCTTTAAACCGGGAGCGCCGTTTACCGTCTGTTTCTAACACGGTGCAAAACGTGTCGCGATCGTGCTGCGAAAACTCTTCTAAAATCCAATGTAGAACGTCTTCTTCGTCATCATGAATCGACTTAGGCGGTTTAAATGCGTTTAGCGGAGAATCTTTGGTTAAATCTTTTGGCTGTACTTCGCTGTGCAACACCGGATATTTCAAAACCCCCAACAAGGTGCGGCGGGTTACGTCCAGACCATGCTGTTCAGAATACTCGCCCAACTTGCTTAAAATGCGTAACGTCTGTCCGTTACCCTCAAAGCCGCCGTGACCCAGCATGTGATAGTTAAGCGCAACCTCGCCGCCATGACCGAACGGCGGATGTCCCAAATCATGCGCCAAACAAGTGGCTTCAATTTGAAAAAACGACGGTATCTGCTGCGAAATATCGCCATTGTCAGCATAAGTTCGCTTTAAATGCTCACAAATACCTGAGCCAATCTGAGCAACCTCCATCGAATGGGTTAGCCGCGTGCGATAAAAGTCATTGTCGCCCACACCCAACACCTGAGTTTTCGACTGCAGCCTGCGGAACGCCGAAGAGTGGATGATTCGAGCACGGTCGCGCTGTGCATCACTGTCCGGCGTTGCGGCATTAAACGGTTTGTTTTCACCTGAGCGGCGTTGAAGCATGGCTTTGTTCATGTTGGCAGTCAGTTGCTAATAACTACCTCACAGCAAAACAAATTTTCAGCCATTTGCCCAGTGAAAGATTAGTAAACCCGCTGCTTTTGGTGTTCGTAGTTTAGTAACATAGCCGCTTTTGCCACTTCCATGTCGTTTTCCGAAATAGCCTTGCGCTTTTCCTGCTTAAAATACTCCAGCAAATGATACAAATGCCACAAAGACGGATTACCCTCATGCATTGGCAGGGGGAATTTGGCTAATTCTCTGTCGCGAACTTTGCGCAGATACTGGCGACTCATATTAAGTTGCTCGCCGGCATCAGACAGTCCAACTAAATCCGGTCCTATCTCAACCAAAACCGCTTGAGGAAGTGACTTTTGCACATCGGAAATTGCACTTTTTATAGCTTCTTTAGCGGAAGCCGCTTCTCGCATGAAGTTGAGCGCCAGTCGTCCTGGTACACCCACCCCTATAACCGCATCGTCACAAGCGCCACCATATAGACTGTCGGTAATTTCGTCAGAAGATATAGTGGCAGGCACGACAAATTTTAAGGTGAAGTCATAGTCATTCATTGTCGTTACCTCCTGAATAAATGCAGTTGTCCACGACTCGTTTCAGCTGTTTCGCATGAGTCTTTTCATTTCTCGGTGTGCTGTTGATAGATGTAATACAGAACTCACCACACCGACACATTGAGCTATTTTGTTTACACATCATTTGGCCCCAACAGTGCCCTTTTCCTCTGTGCTCAACTCGCCACCCGTTCTTCTCTGCATAACGTAGCGCTATTTCAATTTCCTTTTTAGGGTGTCTCGGCCTACTCATTGCTCCCCCAACACGGATAAAAAATAAACCAACACAACAAAGTTGTCAAATGACAACTAAAATCATGTTTAAGCATTATTATGAGGGATAAAACAAGGTATCAGGCTCAAGGCTGCAATTCGCTTACATAGATTTACGTGCCTACTGCAATACTAACTGGCACACCTCTTGCTGAGTTAACACATATTTACCCAATGCCCGAGGATTTCGGCAAATCATTGCCGTTTTTTGCCGCTAAAGGACTAGGAGGGGGTATGAACGTCAGCACATTACTTAATACAGCAACGAGCCAGGCAGGTTCTTCGCAACAGAGCCGTCAGACCGAGCAGCCGCCAGCACCCGAGGCGAAACAAGCGACACCAGACAATGATGAAACCTTTATCGATAAAGCCTACCGCAGCTTGGTGCTTAACCGCATGGGTGTCGACACCGAGCAACTTGAAGAAATTGAGCAGAAAATTGAAGAGCTGGAGAGTAAGTCGAGCCTGACCAAAGACGAAAAAGATAAGCTTGAAAGCCTGATTAAAGCCCGTGATCAATTGTTTGAGGAAGCCATGCGCCGTCAGGCTGAGGAAGGTAATTCGAGTCAGCCCTCCGTTAACAGCAGTGGCATTCCCACGGAAATCGCCAATAAATATGACCCTCGGGCTATCTCCCCCGATGACATGAGTTTGTTGGCAAAAGACCTCCACGAAGCAGGCGTAATATCATGGGAACAGCGCAGCCGCATGAGCTTTCAGTTCGTGAAAACACACTTCTACAAAACCCATACCCCTGAGTCACAACAAGTGGACCCCAGCGAGCCCATGGACTTTGTAAAATTCTGGGAAGAGCGGGTAAAAGCTAACGAATACTTTAACGTACCGGCCGATCAAAAAGCCCGAGACCAGGGGATATTGGATGTACTGCGGCGGGTTTAGTACTTATTTCTGAACTGCGAAGTCATCCAGATCAGATTTCTTGGCCTCAGCTAAAAGCTTCTCTGCGTCGGCGCTAATAGCCTTTAGGCGCGCTGCTGTCGGCCTAAAAAGGGATTCTACTTTAGGGTTACAGGCTTCCAACTGGCGCACCATAGCTTCAAATAATTCGGCACCTACCATATAGCCAGCTGTTTTATTGTGGGAGAGTACTGCCACAGGTTCAGCTTCAAAATACTGGCAGGGATGCTTGCGTACATCGCTGGCAGATACTGTTTTTTCAGCCAATATTGTTTGCGTGTTCATGGTTTTCCTCGCCACATTTACTAGACTGATTAAATTATAGCTATAAAATGCACTTAATTACAAACAGAATAATATACATAATTATGTACAATTTAGTCCTCCTGTTTTTGGGCTACACCAAGGGATACCGGATCTACTCTGGCAGGCTTGAATCCAATATCAGTAAATATCTTACGCCTTTATAAATACTTAACTGATAGACCGGCTTTAAGCCTAACTATATATTAGATGCATCCACTTGACGCACAATATCGTTGTGCATAAAATATCTGTTAGTTAGGTTACTATGGCGGTTAAATTCAGAGATTCATGGCTCGAGCGCTTTTATGAAGATGACACTAGCCACAAGAGAATTCCTAGAAACATCGAAACAGCTCTCTTTAGAAAGATGCAAATACTTGATGCGGCAAATAAAGAGTCCGATTTAAGAGCCCCTCCAGGTAACCGCTATGAACGTTTAAGTGGAAAGCTTCACGGCTGGAGTTCTGTGAGAGTTAACAAACAATATCGGCTCATTTTCTGTTGGGAAGAAAATATCGCCAAGAATACATATCTGGACCCACATGTTTACAAGGGCTGAAAGGAGGTAGTACCAATGAGAACGACACAACGCCGTCCAATAACGGTTGGGCAGATGCTCATCACTGAGTTCCTCGAGCCAATGAACGTTAGTATTCGCGAACTGGCAGAAGCAATGGGCGTTCACCGTAACACGCTTAGCCGAATAGCGCATGACAAAGGAGTTCTGACAGCTCCTATGGCAATTAAACTAGCAGCCGCGTTCGGTAATACACCCGAGTTTTGGTTAAACATTCAGCACGCCGTTGAACTATGGGATGTTCGTCATAAGGCTTATGAACAAGAGGCTAAAAACGTTAAGCGCCTGAAACCTCATGATAGCTCTTATCAAAAGGCCTAAATTAAAAGCCATTGCTCTCGCGCTAGTCCATGGTCAGCTCACCATTCTGTGCTTCTATTTCACTGAGGTATTTAGACTGATGCTGGCGAGCCAGCTTTAACGCTTTATTCGATGCCTGAAGCGCACTTTCCGTGTCATCATTCATGGAATACACGGTAGCCAGGCTGTCCCACAGAACTTCGGACTGACCGAACACCTCAACACCTTTTTCGAGTATCCCGATGCCCCATTCAAGCTCGCCTTCGTAGGCCGCTTTCAAACCATAAACATTGTACTGATGCACCGACATGGGGAAGTTGTAACCCATCGTCTTTTTATAATTGTCATAGTAAGCCTGTAACTGTTCCAGCGACTTAATTTCGATATTCGGCACAGCGTTGTAGCCGCGAAAAATTGATTTAAGCCCTTCAACGTTAGCAATCAATGGTGTGCTGTCGTGGGTTTCCTCAGGAAACTGCTGAGACTCCCAATCAAAAACGCTTTCGGATTTTTCCGCTAACACGTTCATTAAACGCTTATAGCCCTCAGCCATTTCATTGGGCTCATTCGCCATGCTGACAAACCAACGCACCGGCGGCTTTTCTGCTTGTTGTTTCGCCGTCTTTATATCGTTGATAAGTGCAAAATCATCCCACCATAAACTTGGACTGACCGATATTGACGCATTGATAAAATCCGCATGATGAGTCGCCAGGTAACTGGTATAAAGCCCCGACAGCGAATGCCCGGTAACCAGCGTATAAGGCGAAATCCGATACTGCTCTTTTATCTCAGGCAACAGTTCGTCTCTCAAGAACTGCGTGTACAGCTCAGCACCACCGGAACGCCCCTCATAGCCTTCTAGTTCGGTATGAGTAAAGTGCTTTATGCGGTTCTTGGCACTCACCCCAACCACAATTATTTCCGGCACAATCGAAAACGTGCTTAAGAAATTAACGTTACCCGCAATGTGCTCAAACTGCGTCGAGCCGTCCATGACCAGCATTACCGGATACTCAAAGCTGTCGGAATGGTGATAGCTTTCCGGGAGTGCAACTCGGGCGGTGACGGTTTCGTTAATGAGTTTTGAATCGACCTGGAACGTTTCTGCGGCATGGGTTGCAGACGCAAAAGCTAGAAAAAATAAATAGAGAGCTGCTGCAAAGAATCTATACATGATTTTTAAGTAGTTACGCTTTGGGAGCCGATAGTAGTTTTATTTTATAAACTTAGCAATTCTGAGTTTCGCCCTTTTCCTTACTATTCAATAGGGTTATTGTTAGTTTTATGAAATCAAACACAGGAAGTGACTCAATGGCATTGAATGAGGTTCTCACAACAATTCTTTCCGCCTGGCCTGGGGCTAGACATGAGCAGTTTACTCAACATCAAATAGCTCGTGAACTTCGAAACTCACTGCCTTTGGCAATGGAGCAAACACTTAAGCCTGAAACACTAAATAATCTTGAGTTTAAAGGCAGTGCCGGTCAAGGAGTATGGACACATGTGCCGTGGGCCGCAGTTTTCGATACTCGTTTTACAACAACTGCCCAGAATGGTGTTTACCCCGTCTATTTATTTAACGCAGAAGGAACAGGGGTGTATCTGTCGCTTGGTTTCGGCGCAACTAAGTTAAAAGAGGGGCGAACACTTCAAGAAGCCCGAGAAGTTGCTTCCCGATGGAGGGGGACCATACGTTCAGCTATTCCTGAACTCTCAGCTTGGAACACAGATGTTTTGGTAAATGAAGCGGGACAAAACGGGGCTGATTATAACTGGGCTAGTGCAGGAGCAAAGTACTATTCTTTAGAAGATCTTAAAGACAAGAAAACTATTGAAAGCGATTTTAAAGAACTAGTAGCTCTCTATAAAAAACTTATTGATTACATTGACTCAGGTAAGCTTCTCCTTGACTCACAACCTGTCAGCTACTCTTCTTCGTCTTCAATAAAACAAACACTTGAGCTACCAAAACCCTTCATCTTGCTAGCAGGCATCTCCGGCACAGGCAAAACCCGTTTCGTTAGGGAGCAAGCGAAAGCAACCAGTCAAGGTAATAAAAATTATGAAATTGTTCCTGTTCGGCCTGACTGGCACGAGCCTTCAGATTTGCTGGGCTATATATCCCGACTTGGTGAACACCCTGAGTATGTTCCTACTAAAGTTCTGTCGTTTATCGCGCAAGCCTGGGCTCATTTAAACCCACATACGGTTGAAGTAGACGAATCTGGCAGAGCATGGTGGAGTATACAAAGCGAAGATAAGGTCCCCTATTGGCTATGCCTTGACGAAATGAATCTTGCTCCCGTAGAGCAATACTTCGCTGACTATTTGTCTGTTCTGGAAACTCGAGAGTTTGACTATAGCGCTGATACGCTGAAATATCGTTCTGACGCGCTTGTATCGGCCGATTTAATTAAAGGATTAAACGCAGAAGCAGCACGAAATTTACAAGAAGCATTGGGGGTCTCTGACTCATTATTTGAGCAATTTAAAGAACACGGCATTCCACTGCCGTTCAATCTGATTATTGCCGGCACCGTCAACATGGATGAAACCACTCACGGCTTCTCCCGTAAAGTCATCGACAGGGCTTTCACTATCGATTTTGGGCTTTTCTTCGAAAACAAATTTGACGAATTTTTTGATGGTCAACCGAATATTCAACCACTAACTTTTTCGACAGTTACAGATGCGCGTGAACCTGGCTTATTTAATGATAACGAAAGTTTCCGCGACAAATCTGTTAGTTTTTTGACTGAAGTTAATCGCGTTTTAAAAGGTACTCCATTCGAACTTGCCTTCAGGGCATTAAATGAACTGTTGTTATCGGTTCATTGTTTTAATCCAACGTCTGAAAGAGAACTTGCGGCGGTTTGGGATGACTTCCTGATGACAAAAGTACTGCCTCGTATTGAAGGTGATAGTGACAAGTTGTCCTTACCCGATACCGGTTCCACCAGTGGCAATACTAATGTTTTGTCCGCATTAGAAGCTGTTTTGGAGAAGGTTCCAGCTTTTAACCAAATCATTGCCAGTGAGCGTACCGATTTTTTTAGAACTGACAGTAATGGCGATGCCCTAAACGTAGCCTGCCGTAGCATTGATGCGGTAAAAAGGATGCAAACTCGCCTTGAGACGAACGGATACACTAGCTTCTGGCCTTAGAGCATGCAAACACTGATCACGGTAAAAACACCGGTTTGGAATTTGGCGGTAAAGTCTAGCCAAACCCAAAGTCGGCTGAAACAACTCGAGCAGGCATTGAGTGCTAGAGGAAAGGATATCCCTTCCTCAGCGGTGAAGTTGTCATCCGCTCAAGCAGGCGAGTTCTCTGTTTTTAGCAATGACGAAAAGTGCCATCAAGCTGACTCTAACTTTTTACTGAATAAACCTATGCTATTTGAAAACTCGACCTATGGATTTGAGTTTTCTTTTAAAGCGGAAGCGCATGAAGTACCACCGCAGATAACGCATGACTTAAAATCACTGTCCGAAGCGTTTAACCACTCGACGTTCGGCGACACCCATGTATTGTGGGGTACCTTGAATACCGGTAACAGCTTAGGCTGGCTAAAACTGCCTCTTTGTTATCAATTGGCAGGTCAAAGAGAACAAACCGATACGGTCAGCTTCGAGGTTTTCCCCACTAAGATGGATATGCGAGATGACTTAACGTCCATTATTGATCAGCTACAACATCCTTATCGCGATTGGTGTTTTACCTTAACGGAAAAGACTAGCCATGATGCGCAAAACAGTACTGAACGTAGTCATTTCCCTGTGATGTGGCTCAATCACTTTGAGCATCTAAGAACTCAGTTTTACGATGGCATCAAACGCATATCCCATTCGCCACACGCTAGACTACTAAAGTCGACAAAACATTTAAAAGCCGATCGTCTTAAAGGCAAGTTATCCACTAAACTCGAACGACAAGTTAAAGAAAACCTAGCGCAAAAACGTTATGACACACGCTACGCCGTCGAACAAAAAAAGTTAAAGGTTGATACGCCTGAAAACAGGTTTATTAAGTTCGCCATTCAAACTCTGGTGTCTAAACTCAAACAGGTAAGCCTTGATGCTGAATTAGTCGATCCAGAAAAGGAGATTTTGTCAGAACACTTTTTTAGCAAACTGAAATTGTGGCGCGAACCGTTAAAAAAGACCTTAAATGCGCCATTATTTAAGGAAGTCGGCGACTTTAGAGGTTTAAAAACGGATTCGTTAGTACTGCAACAGAAGTCAGGATACGCAAAAGTATATCGCGCCTGGCAAGAGCTTAAGTTGTACCTGGATTTATTCGGAGACGATGCTTCAGTAGCAGTGCGATCTATCGCTGACTTATACGAAGTTTGGTGTTACCTGCAGGTCACTCAGATTGTCGAAGAGCTGGGTTTCGAAAAAATCGAACAAACAGCGCACCCAAAGCTTAAACGAAAAGGGCTTCGGGTTGAATTTGTTGATGGACTCGGCTCGTCACATTTGTTCGAAAAAGGCGATGTGCAAATACGGGTTGCCCATGAGCCGAAAATTTCTATAAGCAGTACTCCCTACAAAGCATGGACCTCGA
The DNA here is from genome assembly GCF_002388365.1 of Idiomarina sp. UBA4520. Classification (NCBI taxonomy): domain Bacteria; kingdom Pseudomonadati; phylum Pseudomonadota; class Gammaproteobacteria; order Alteromonadales; family Idiomarinaceae; genus Idiomarina; species Idiomarina sp. UBA4520. The sequence continues at coordinate 55,270 of NZ_DGMK01000010.1, forward strand.
TGCAGAAACCCGATATTTTTCTTGAAGTATCCATTGGTGACCAAGAACGTCTGGTTTGGGTGTTTGATGCAAAATATCGTATCGACCGTGATAGAACTGATAAAGATTGTGTGCCTGTTGATGCCCTTAACCAAATGCACCGGTATCGTGATGCACTCATTTATCAAAAAATCGATAGCTTAGGCAAAAACAAGACTCGGCCCGTTTTTGGGGCTTTTGCCTTGTACCCCGGTTTTTATGACCAAGACCCTGAGAATCTCAAAATTAACCCATACTGGGATGCAATTAACGAAGTTGGCGTTGGGGCGTTTCCTCTACTACCCAGCACCGCAAACGATACTGGAAAAGCCTGGTTAAAATCATTTCTAACCGATCAATTAGTGAACCTATTGAATGATGAGAGTACTAGAGATATTGATAAGTACTTCTTCCAAGAATCTGCTCGGATAAATCAGACTGGATTAACAAGTATTCGCCACACCGATTTGGCGCTTGTCACTTCAACTGCCACTGATCAACGAAACTTGGGCTATTATGATGCCTTTCTAAATGGCTCAGCCTCGGTTTTTCACATGAAGAAAAAGGCCTCTACCCGAAAGTACATTATCGATAACAAGATGAGAGAAGCCAAATTTATCATCATTGCCGCTCCAGATAAAAGGCAGGGCAACAAACTAATAGCCAACTATGTCTGGCGAGTCGAGTCTATTGAGGAGGTTGCGGGGCAAGCGTTGACCGAAGAAATTACTGGCACCGCTACGAAAAAGCGCGATGAAAAATATTGGCTATTCAAAGTCAGCCAGCCACAGCCTCTGCCGCAGCCGCTGACTGACTTTGATCAAAAGCATCATAATTTTAAGTTTATGCCTCTTTCTGATCTGCTCTAGACGCTAAAGGTTAAATCCCGCCCCACCAAACTCAACCGCTCTTTAGCCCGCGTAATACCGGTATACAGCAACTCTTTGCTCATCACTGGGCTGTCGTGGTCGGGTAATACCATGACGGTGTGTTTGAACTCGGAGCCTTGGGATTTGTGCACGGTCATGGCGTAGACGGTTTCTATGTGGGTTAGGCGGCTGGGGAGTATCCAGCGTACGCCGTGCTCTTGGTCCGGAAAGGCGACGCGCAGATGGCCATGTTCCGGATCTTTTAGGGCGATGCCAATGTCGCCGTTGTTGAGCTTTAATCCGTAGTCGTTTTTAGTGACCATAACGGGGCGGCCTTCGTACCAAGTGTTGGCGTTAACGCCGAGTATGTCACCCACTTTTTGGTTAACGGCTTTCATGCCCCAGGGGCCTTCGCGCAGGGCTGTCAGAATTTGAAAGTTGCTTAGGTTTTGCAGGGCTTCGCGGGCGAGTTTGTCGGCGGAACCAGCGTCGATGTTTGTAGTGGCTTTATCGTTGACGGCTGCATTGCTCCTGACGTGTAACGTCAGGCTACCCCTGATAAGAGCTTCGAAGGCTGGGTCGTCTAGGCTGCTGACTTCATACAGGCTAACGGGGTAGTCTTCATCGGCGGCTTTGGCCTTTTCAATTTCTTGCTGGGTGGCAGCGTCATCCTGGCGGTTAATAGCGTTTGCCAGGTCGGCAATAGGGCCTTTAAAGCGATAGCTTTTGCGGAATTTAACCACGTGTTGCAGGCGCTGCTCGCCATTGTCATTGATAAGCTCTGACGGAAATGTTGGTGTGTCAGCAATGTCCTGCAGCCACTTAGCGGTATCGCTGTGGTAATGTCCTTCGTCGGCACCGGCGCATAAGTTACCGAGCACGGCGCCAGCTTCGACCGATGCCAACTGGTCTTTGTCGCCAATGAGTACCAGCCGCGCATGCTTCGGTGTTGCTTTTAGCAATGCGGTCATCATTTCTATGTCTATCATTGAGGCTTCATCGACAATAACTACATCCGTTCGCAACGGGTTTTCTGCATTGTGTTTAAAGGCGCGGGAATTGGGTTTCACGCCCAATAATCGGTGCAGGGTTTTCCCTTCGGGCTGAATCGAAAGCAGTGCGTCTTTCAGACTAGAGAGTTTGTCGTTCTGAACCAATTGCTCCAGCTCATTTTCAATGGATTCAGTCAGGCGCGCTGCAGCTTTGCCGGTCGGCGCCGCCAGTGACACTCGCAACGGTGGCAAACCGAGCGTTAACGCCTGATGCTGCAATGCCGTCAACAAGCGCACTACGGTATAGGTTTTACCGGTACCAGGCCCCCCCGTAATGACACTAAACCGATTCCGCACGGTATTGGCACAAGCGACACGCTGCCAGTTAATATCGCCATTTTCGGTCGGCGCAAACAGCTTAGCCAGCGTACTCTTTAGTAGCTCGTCGTTAATAACCGGCCGGTCTTGCATGCGCGCCTGAACACTTTGCTCAATAAAGGTTTCGTACTGCCAATAGCGGCGTAAATACAAGGTGTGTTCGCTGAGCACCAACGGCTCGGTTCCGTGACCGTTCACATCGACGCATTGACTGGCTGCCAGTGCGTCGGTCAGGTCTAATCCGTATTGCTTAAAAAGCTCACTTGGTAAGGCGCAGTCCACGGCATGTCGATTCTCTGGTGGCAGGTTCAGCAGCGCTTCCGGGGCATCCATCAAAGCCTTTAAATCAACTTGCGTATGCCCACGACCGGCTTGATGCGACACGCAGCAGGCGGCTAATAAAACCGCATCGCTGCGCTCGCCCGCTTGCTGCAAAAACTCGACAAACGCCAAATCAATAGAGCGTATCCAGCCGGCATCCCGCCACTGACTCAGAGCTTCAAACAGGGTGTGGGTAGTTACATTGCTCATACTGACTCCTTGTCTTTGACGCTTTCTCCGGCAAATAGGCTGTCCAGCTGCTCTATCAGCTCTTTCGGTGGTCTGTCACAAAATGCGCCGCCGGTTTCGGCTCTGTGGCCGCGTAAAAAGAGATAAACTGCGCCGCCAACGTGGGTGTCGTAATCGTATTCATCGCCCAGCCGAGCTTTTAGCAGACGGTGCAATGCCAGCGTATAAATCACGTATTGCAGGTCATAACGGCTGTGCAGTATTTTCTCGCGCATGGCATCCTCGCTGTAGGCATGGTCGTCTTCACCCAGCCAGTTCGACTTGTAGTCCGCAACGTAGTATTTACCCTTATGCTCAAAGACCAAGTCGATAAAGCCCTTTAACATGCCATTCAGCAGGTTAGGCTCTAGTGCAGGACGCTCGTAACCGGGTAATGTGTGTTGTTGTACCAGGTTATCCAGTCTTTGTGCGTTAACGCCAGTGGCGCCAAACCAAAACTCGGGTTCGGCTTTGTACTGCTGCAACTGGCTAAGGCTAATTCTGTCGCCGTTAGCGTTCAGCGCAAACTCGGTTTTTAGGTACGCATTCAGCCATTGTGCAATGCTCTGCTCATGCTCCTGCCACAAAGGGCTGACACAAAAACGCTGTACGAGCTCAGTGCGCTCGGCGGTATCGTGAGCAATTACTTCAAAGCCCTGGTTCGCCGACTCTTCCAGTAAGTTATGCAAAAAGGTACCCGGGCCAGCGCCTTTAGGTAAGTGGTGAATGCTGTCCGCACTCGGCTCTGCCGCACTGGCGACTTGCTCGTCCTCGTCTTCTCGCTCATCCAGCAAGTTCATTTCGTCGGGCGACTGCGGTGCCTGTGCACTTTTCGTGACCGCGCCCTCATACTTAAGCGCGCTGTAACTAGCCACCCACCAACGTTCAAGTTTTCGGCCTGCCGGCATCGTTTTAGGCGTCAACTTAGGCGTTTGCTGCTCCTGCTCTAGAGCACGAACCAGCGGCTCATCATCTTCCAGGCGTGTCACCTGAGTATGCGCGCTCTGCTGCCAGCGCTCATTAACGACATTGTAAAGCTCGTCAGACAACGCCGCACCGCCGTTCAACAAGTAAAACAGCGGATTATTACGATGCTCGCTCATGGCCTCCAGCGCAATGAAGGTGGCGTACTGTGCACGGGTCACTGCGACGTACATTTTACGTAAATCTTCTGCGAGAATTTCGTCGCTTAAACGCTGTTTGTTGTCGTCGTCTTTGGACCAGAGCACTTGCAGCTCGCCATTTTTATCGTGATAAACCGCTGGTGGCTTTATGCGGTGGGTCTCCGACTGGGTATAAGCCACAAAAGGCATAAATACCAGCGGGTACTGCAAACCTTTGGACTTATGGATGGTGATAATTTTTATCAGTTCATCGTCACTTTCCAGGCGTAGCTGCTGCTCGTCACTTTGCGTGCGGCTGTTGCTACCAAAGCCGTGGCGTTCATTCACTTGTTCCGCGAAGTGGTTCACTAACGCCGGAATGCCGTCTAAAACCAGACTTTGTTGTTGTAGTAATTCGGCAATATGAAGCACGTCTGACAGCTGTCGTTCGCCATGAATGCGGTCTTCCAGTAACGTCGCCGGTACCTGATGGTCGTGCAACACATTGTGCAGCATAGCCAATACACCCTGGCGCAACCATTGGTCGTGATAACTTAAAAACTGCTCTACACGCGCTTCCCAGGCTTGTTCGTTACTGTGAATATGCTCCAGTTCAGCAAACGGCAGCCCTAACAGCCTCGTTGCAAGGGCGCTGCGAATAAGCGACGGGTCACGTGGTTCCGCACAAGCGCTGACCAGTGCCAGCAAGTCTTTCGCGACACGCTGCGCAAATACCGACTCTCGGTCTGACAAATAAACGCTTTTGAGGCCACGGTCACTCAGTGCTTTTTTTATGGCATTGGCTTCGCTGAAGTTATTCACCAGCACGGCAATGTCGCTGGTTTTCACGCGCTGCTCCAGCACGTCGTCTTCATTGTAATAGCCGGCTTGCGGATCATTCAGTAACGACGCTATTAGGTTGGCATGGTGGTTCGCCGCTGCCCTGAATACGGTATCTTTATTGCGCTTCTCTTCACTCGATACCGACCACAGAAGCGCCGGAGCGGTTTTTACATTGCTGGATAACAAGCAGTGTTTGAACGTACGCTTCAATCCATTGGCAGCCACGCGGTTAAAAGGCAGCTGGTTGTCGCCTTCAGTTTTAAACAAAAAGGCACCGCGGGGTAGCTGCTCCGCACGTTCAAACAGCGCATTTACGCTATCAACCATTGCCTGCGACGAGCGGAAGTTTTTCGCCAGATTATAGTGCCGACCTTCGGTGTCTCGACGTGCTTTTAAATAGGTATAAATATCGGCATTTCGGAAGCTGTATATGGCTTGTTTCGGATCGCCTATAAGAAAAATACCGGTGCCGGGGTGCGGCTCTGCCAGATTATAAATGCGGTTGAATATCTCATACTGCACAGGGTCGGTGTCTTGAAACTCGTCCACCATGGCTATGGGGTATTGCTTACGAATAGCGGCCGCCAACGCTTCGCCGCCAGGGCCTTTTAACGCATCGCGTAAGCGCGTGAGCATGTCGTCATGCCCCATTTCTGCACGCTGATTTTGCAGTTCAGAAAAGCGTTTATTCACCCAAAATGCAGCGTGTTGTTTTACCTTTGCCAGTTCTTGCGTTTGCTGGACTTTGCTTTGTTTTAGGCGCTCCTGCAACTGACCTAATACGTTCCAACTGTCCGGCATGCCGCCCAGTTTGGCCTCAGCAAACTTTTGTAACTCATCTGCGCTGATATTTTTCCAGTTTGCTGCCGTGGCGTGCGGCTCAACCAACTCAGCATCCGCGCACCAGTCGGCAAATTTCTGAAATTGCTTAAGTTTGGTGGCAGTGCCTTTGGCTTGCGATGTTTTATCAATCAATTCGCCGAAAATAGGCGCAACTTCTTGCTTTATCACGGCTATTCGTTGCTTATGTCCGCTTTCTGCACCGCTTAATAAGCTTTGCAAGTCACCCTCAACCGGTGCCTGCCCGCTTTTGCTTAAGCTGTAGGTCAAACCTAACACGGCTTCAGGCGAGGTAAAGTCTTCCAACAATTTTTCACTCAACTCGGCATCGGCCGGGTAGATAAAGCGGCGGAAATAATCCTCGGCGGCTTGTAAACGCAATTCCTCATTGTCGGTTTCGACGTCCTGACTGAATAAACTGCCGCTAGCAAAGGCATGCTCTTTCAGCATGGACTGACACCAGCCGTGAATGGTTTTAACCGCGGCTTCGTCCATCGACTGTGACGCTAAATCCAGTAATCGCGCTAAGTGTTTTAAGTTCTGCTCTTTCGCTACGCAGTCTTCGCGCAAACTGGCTAAGAACGGGTCACTGTCGACCGAGTCCGGGTCACGAAAATACGCGGCGGCTTCAGCTAAGCGTGCCCGAATGCGATCACTCAGCTCTTCTGTCGCGGCTTTGGTAAAGGTCATGACCAGAATATTCTTGGGTACAAGCTCGCGCTCAAAGGCGGTGTCCTGCGTGCCGTGACCAATGACTAAACGCACATACAGTGCGGCAATGGTGTAGGTTTTACCGGTACCGGCGCTCGCTTCAATCAGGCGGCTGCTATTCAGCGGAAAGTCGAGCGGGTTCTCCAAAGTATGCGTCGTCGATTGGCTCATGACTTGTCCTCCGGCACCATGGTTAAACGCAGCGGGTCGTAGAGTTCATTTAAAAACCGGCGGAAATGAGGCGACGTCATAATGGCCTCGTAAGTGTCGGCAACCCGGCCGCAGTAATCACTTTTTGTCACTATCGCCGGTGCATTAAAGCCGCCTTCTTCGTATTTCTGCTGGGCTGCCTCATGCGCCAGCGCTTCGTCGTTGTCTTTTTTATCCAGGGCGTTCAGCCAGGTTAAGGCAATATCCAAATGCATGGGTTGTGGTTGCTGCACAGACAATGCCACCAGCTCAAGCAGTTGCTCGAGTTGTTGCAGCGCCAGCTCTGCCGGTATAGCGGCGACCGGCAACTGACAACCCCCTTTGGAAACTATGAGTAAACGGGTGGGTTGCTGCAAATTCAACAGCATTAAGCCGATGTAATACGCACTGATATGTTTCCAGCCACCGTCTTCAACACCGCCCTTTTTAGTATTTTTTGCGATTTTACTCGCTGAAGTTACCACCCACAGCCGCTCGCCCTGCTCATTGGTGTGTAAGCCGGTAATGGTGTCGTCGATAATCAGGCCGTTATGCTCGAAGCCTACCTCAATGGGGAACTCGTTAAACTGGCTGTAGCCGGTAATACCCTGCTGATAAGAGCCCAGTATTTTGTCGGCTTGATCAAGCAGTTCCAGGCCATTTTGCTCGGCAATAGCGCCTATACCTAGCGCGCCCTCGCGGTTGATTCGATTCAGCTCTTTTAACAAGGCCGCTTCCGTGCCCCCGCCTTGCAACAAGGCACGTTTACCACATTCGACCAAACGCGTAATTAGCGTCCAGCTTTGCAGGTTATCCATAACGAAGGCTTCACTGTCATCCAGGTCTTCGCTTTCGCTGCCGAAATAGGTATCGAGATGCCAGTTAAAATAAAGCCGCGCGGGCTCTTCGATAAAACGTTTTATGTCGTTAATGCTGAGGGTGCGTTCGACACTTTCCGGTCTATGCTGAGACGCTGTTGAGTGGTTGTTTTTAGCACCACCATGCGCCAGCGCCCACTCACTTGCGTAAGTGAAATACCCCGGCTGCCCCTGACTAAAGTAAGCCGTGTTAAAGGGTTGCAGCTTATGTTCTACGGTCAGGTTGTTAACGTTAACACCCCAGCCTTGCTGAATATGGTCGCGCAACTGTGCGACTAATACCGACGGAGTGCGCTCGCTGTTATCTTTAGCGCTATACCCGACCCAGCTCAGATAAAAACAGTCCCGCGCCGACAGCATTGCTTCCAAAAACAAATATCGATCATCGTCACGGCGGGAGCGGTCGCCCGGACGATAACGATCTGTCATCAAATCAAAGTCCACGCGCGGCACCGAGCGCGGGTAGTCACTTTCGTTCATTCCCAACACACAGACGTATTTAAAAGGAATGGCACGCATGGGCATGAGCGTGGCGAAGTTCACTGCGCCGGCTAAAAACCGTTGGTTAAGGTTTTGCTGGTCAACACGCTCCAGCCACGCGTCTTTAAATATCGGCAACCGCAACAGCGATTCGTTATCGGCTTCAATACCAATATCCCGTAACTGATACAGCTCATCACTAAGCTTGGCTAACAGTAAGTGATCACTATCGTCTTCGGTATCGAAGAACTGCTGTAACAGCCACTCGCCATGCAGCACCCAGTCCGTCAATGGCTGCGCAGTTTGGGTGCGCTGCCACCATGACTCGAGCGCGCGTACTACATCCGCCAGACAACCGACGAGAGCAGCGCTAAGGCCCGATACTTCGGGATAAGGCTCAACCTCAGCCCAGGGGGATGAATGATCTACTTCAAGCTCGCCAATGGCATAGCCTGCAATCATGCGTTTAAGCGCAAACCACCAGCTGTTTCTTTCCTCCGCCGGCGGCATATAAAACTGTTCACGCTGCTGACTGTTCAGGCCCCATCGCGCACCGGCCTCTCTGACCCAGCGTTTCAACTGCGGCAGGTCGTCGTCATGGATATCGAAACGCTGCTGAACTGCCGGTACCGACAATAAATTGAACAAATCCGTTTGGGTAAAGCGCAGCTGGTCCGCCTGCAACAACAACTCCAGCGCTATCATTAACGGCCGCTGATGACGCTCCCCCTGGTCTGCGATGGTATAAGGAATAGCGCGCGGGTCACGCTCGCCGTCGCGATGGTGATAACGCCCAAAGACGGCGTCGATATAGGGCGCGTAGGTGTTCACATCAGGCAGCATCACCATAACGTCACGGGGCTTTAAATCCGGGTTGTTCGCAAATGCATCCAGTAGTTGGTCATGCAGTACTTCGAGCTCTCGCTGTGGGCTATGACAGACATGAAACTGCAACGACTTGTCCGTTTTAGCCGGTGTCGACCAGTGTTCCCGCGTTTCCTGAACGGGTCGCAGATTTAAGATATCGTCTTGTAACTGACCTAACAGGTGATGAGTGTCGTGAGGCTCGAATAATTCCAGCTTTACGGTATTAAAGGCTTCCTGCTTGGCGAGGGTTTCGTCGTATAAATCGAGCAGACGAATATAGTCTCGACCTTGCTTGCCCCATGACGCCAGCAGCGGGTGCGCCAGCTGATGCAATTCATCATCGTCTGGCTGCTCAGGCAGATCAGGCTTATGTTTAAGTCGAGAAGAAGCTTTAACCGCCTCTCTCAGCGCTTCTTTGCCGTCAACAATATCGGCCCAGTGAAATTGCGACGGGTTGTGCACACATAACAAAATCTGCGTGTAGCCTTTTATGGCATCCAGCACTTGCAACATTTGCTGCGGCAGTGACGAGATACCGAACACAACAACTCTGGGAGGCAAGCCTGCAGGGCGTCTCTGCAATGCCTTTGCAGTATCAATAAAACGCTGGTGCAGCTCAGCCCGGTTGTTCCAGTAGTCATCAATGCCAATGTCGTTACTGACAGCGCGCCAGAGTTCCGGCTGCCACAATTGCTCGGCTTCAAGCGGCTCATTGTTTTCCAAAACGCCATGACCTTTAACCCAGTTGTCGAGCCAGTCAGCGCGATACACCGCGTATTGATCAAACAAATCGGCTAAACGCCCACTGAGCTGATAGAGCTTGCGCCCGTCGTTATCGTCCGAAGTGTAGTGCTTCAGCGGCGCAAAGTGCGGGTTTTCGGCAATAAGATCGGGTAATAAACGCATTAACCGCCAAGTCAGACGGTCTTTATCAAACGGAGAGGTTTTGGGTATGTCATCACCCAGTACGGCACGATAGGCCTGCCACTGAAAGCGCGCGGGCAAGGTCACATCGACCATGGCAGCAATGCCGCTGGCTTGCGCTAAGTTAATTTTAAGCCACTGCGCAATACCATTGCTCTGTACCAGCACCGTTTCCTGCTCCAGCGGAGCCAGCGGATAATTTTGAGTGAATTTGACGGCTACATCCGTTAAATCTTCCAAACGGTGTCCGTGCGCGACAATAAAGCCGGGGGTTAATTCACTCACTCGATGCTCTCCTTAAAACCGGTTCCATGAAATTCCATGGTATCGTATATTTTTAAAGACACCAGTATAAGACGTTATGCGTCAATTTATGTCGCACAAGGAATGCTATGGAAATTTTTATCGCGGTATTTTTCTTTGCGTTTTCAACCACGATTACGCCAGGCCCCAACAATATAATGATCATGTCTTCTGGTGTGAACTACGGCGTAAAGTCCAGTTTGCCGCATTTCCTCGGTATTTGTTTGGGTTTTCCGGCGATGGTGTTGGTGGTCGGTATGGGCTTTGGCTCGGTGTTGGAACAATTCCCGTTGCTGCACCAAATGATAAAAATTGCCGGCACGCTCTATTTGCTGTGGCTCGCCTGGGTGATTGGCTCACAAACGCCAAAGGCCATAGAGAAGGGTGACCGTAAACCACTGACATTTTGGCAGGCGGTTCTCTTTCAGTGGGTTAATGGCAAAGCCTGGGTCATGGCGACCGGCGCAGTCGCCGCATTTACCACCGTAGCGGGTACACTCTGGTCTGAAGTCATGGAAATAACCGCTGCGTTTTTGGCGGTGGCCTTTCCTTGTGTTGGTGTTTGGCTTGTTGCTGGTGCTGGCTTGCGTCAACTACTGATCAATCATACGGCGCAGCGCATTTTTAATGTTTCAATGGCACTCCTGTTGGTCTTTTCCGTATTACCGGTCGTATTTGATATTTGGACGTTTTACACAGACTGAATAACTCTTTAAATAACACAAAAATAACATTTACCTTGTGTTGTGTCTGTGCTTAACTGACAGTGTCAACGGTCGGAAGGATTCATGGACGCCATAAATACTCAAGTTACTTTTAATCAATTAATATCTGAGCTTTCGTCTCGTTTGATTAACAGCGAACCAGCAGAGACCTACGAATGCATTGAAGAAGTCATTGAGGCATTTGGCAGCTATGCCTGTGCTGATAGATGTTATGTATTCGAGTTTGATGATGCTATTGTCAATATGACCAACACGCACGAATGGGTGCGGAATGGGTTTGAGTCGCACATTGACGACTTGCAGTCTGTCGGTATCGATGATCTTCCCTGGTTTTTCAATGAAATAAAAACGCACCAACTGTTCATTGTTAACGATGTCGAATTACTTCCTCTCGAAGCTGATGCCGAAAAGCAAGAATTCCGGCGCGAACACATTAAGTCCGTTATCTGTGTGGGCATCGTAGCGAAGCACCAATTACTGGGTTTTGTCGGCTGTGACAGGGTCCAGAAAAAGCATCGGTGGACACCGGAAGAAGTTCGCTGTTTAAAATTGGTCGCCAATATTATTGCCAATACGCTAGAGCGACAACGAACCTACGCAGAGCTTATTCATACTCAGCGTGAACTGGAAAAAGCCAACCGTCTTCTTCATGCCCAAGTCTCTCAGGATGGCTTAACCGGCATTGCCAACCGCCGTGCTTTTGACGAGCGTATCCACAATGAAATTCAGCGCTCAATGCGAGAGCAGTCAGCACTGTCTCTACTGATTATTGATATTGACCATTTTAAACACTATAACGACCATTACGGACACTTACAGGGAGATCAGGCTCTTAAAGGGGTCGCCAATGCCCTCTTTGATTTATTTCAGCGTAATACCGACTTTGTGGCTCGTTACGGTGGGGAAGAGTTTGTTGCTGTAATTTCAGCGACGGACAGGAAGAAGACAGAAGACAGCGTTAACCATTTGCTTGAGTCCGTTAGAGCCCTACAGATAGCTCATGACGCCTCAGGTATAGCTCCTTACCTAACGATTAGTGTCGGCGGCTATATTCATAGCCCCGAAACCGACGAAGACACCGATGCGCTTGCCGAGAAAATGATAGCCAAAGCAGACTCGGCGCTGTATCGCGCCAAGTCTGACGGCCGAAACAGAGGGTATTTAGATGACTAACTTTATTGCGCCAACTGTTCTTGCAGCTCTTTATCGTCAACACCTTTAAGTTCTGCCAGCAGTTTCTCTGACGTCTCTGTATCACCTTTTAACGCGAGCAACTGTGCTTTTCTGAACTGCGCCCAGTGCGGCTCAGGTAGGTTCTCTAACGACGCTTTCTCCAAATAATTATTGAGCGCGGCAATGCCTGCATCAATATGATTCTCTGCTAAAACGGCGGTTTTTCCAATCTGATACAACGCCATACTGACTGCCGAACCGTCATCAGACACACCGGCTTTAGCTCTTTCAAATAACGTGAAAGCAGCGTCAAATTCTTCCGCGCGCTGTTTCTGTAGACCGGCATAAAGCAAAACATCGGCATTATCGGGGTGTGCTGCTATGGTTTCTTCCAGCAAAGACTCAGCTTCCGTCATTCTTTCATGCTTACGAAAATACCCAACTTTAGCGAGCGCCCCTTGTGCCGGGTCTAACACCATCATTTTCTCAATTTGCGCCAGCGCTTTTTCGTCATCACCGCCGGCAATAGAGGGTGCCATTAAATAAAACTGCATCAGGGATCGACGGTACTTTATACTGTCAGGCGCCAACTCAACGGCTTTCTCAAAGGAGTCCACTGACTTGCCGGCGTAGCTCATCGCACTGAAAAAGGCATTTTGTGCCTGTTGCGCCATCACCACCCCACGGGTATGCCAGGCTTCCGCATTTTCCGGTTCTTTTTTCACCCATTCTTCAACGCTGTCTTCAGCGCTATCGAGTGAGCCATCAGCCAACTGCTGTTGAATGACCTGTTTCGTTTCCACCTCGGCATAAACGCCGGGCGCAAAAATTAATGTTGTAAGTAAAAATAAAAGCCACCTCACGAGAATTCTCCTTGTTCGTATTTTTGTGACCATAAAAATATAAGCACCGTACCTACAACACCCGGCACTACCCAGAATAATAATTGCCAATGCCCTAAATGAGCCAGCACATGCCGCGCGCCAAAGGCAAAAAACGCCGTATAAACGGCTATACCTGACCCGCACATTGAACTTAAATGTTCTATCAACCAGGCGTTCTTCTTAACTGAGGGCGACAATGCAAAACGCAACATTTGATACACGTTGACTAACCCTAAAAGCCCAAAAATAATGTGTAGCCAAGGGCTGACAAACTGAATAGCAGGCGTATTCATACTCTGCCATAGCAGCACCAGAGACATCACCGCTAAACACCCAATCATCGATAAATAGCGGAATGTACGCAAGTTATCGCGACTTCGTTTCGACCGCAAAACAACGGTTGCGTTCCGAACCGACGCAAAAGTAAACACGGAAAGGAACAACAGCAATGTCCAGAAGAACCGAATCCCCTCGGTAACGGCCTCAGGTCTTTGGATATTGGCAATGATATCCGCTTTAAAATAACCCGGCGCCACTAGTACCATGACTGACATGACAATGGCTGAAATCGCTACCGTATTCATGGTCCAGACATACGCCTTACCAAACCGCCGATGATTCAGGGCACCTTTTTTGGTCATCACCGGTATCCAAAATAGCGCCATGGCGATGGCCCCAAAGACAATGTGCAAATAAAGTAAAACGCTGTGTAGTGTCAACATAATAACCCCTCCTGTTTTTTTACAGGTTAGGCCTATTCCCGGGTGTCAGTGAGTGCAAGAAGTCACTTTCTCAAACGTGACTTTTGGCCTATTGCGAAATGCCGAGCTGCGGGCATACTGAACGCATGAATATAAAATCAGTTACATCCAAATACATCGATCAAGAGCAGTGGGTTGCGGTGCTGTCCTGGGCGCTGCTGTCCTCGTTTTGTCTTTACTTACTGGGTCAAAGAGAGCAAACACCGTTTTTTAGCTCGCACTGGATCATTGCCGCCGTATTCTTTGTGGTTTTCATGGTGTGCTTCACAATTGCGACCCGAGAACAGCCCTACAAAAACGAGCCCTGGCTACGTCTCAGCCTTGTCTTTGTTCAATTAGTGGCTATTTTCAGTTTGTATTACTTAATACCCTATAGTGTTGTCGCCATATTGATGACCATTTGCGTGGCGCAGCTGCCTTATTACACCAGTATTCGAAACTCTGTTCTTATCTCTATTCCGCTATCGGTGCCATTATGGTTGATTTACCAGTTTGGCTGGGGCGACAGTTATGCTTGGATATCCGCCATTCTGTTCTGGGCATTTAATTTATTCGCCATAGTGACCATGGGCACCCGCCTGAGAGAGACAGAAGCATTAGAGCGCGAGCTGGCAACAAACCGGGAGCTTCGCGCAACACAAATGCTGCTGGAAGAAGCCAGTAAACAGAACGAACGGACAAGAATAGCTCGCAATATTCACGATTTAATAGGCCACCACTTAACGGCGTTGTCCATTAACTTACAGGTGGCTTCCCGAAAAGCCGGCGACGATCTAAAACCGACGCTAGAAAAGAGCCAGAGTATTACCAAATTATTACTCTCCGATGTTCGTGAAGCCGTTTCCGACTTACGCGACTCGGCCGTACTGGATATAGAGAAAGCACTGCAGTCGCTGGCTTATCGCTCAGCAGATAAACAAGTTGAGGTTAGGTGTCAGAAAAACCTCGGTATTCAAGCCATTGATATTGCCGAGGCGGTTTTGAGGATATCGCAAGAAGCCGTGACAAACTTCCTGAAACACTCCAATGGCAACCGACAAAGTATTTCGTTGTCTCGCCAAGGTAATACGCTTTATCTTTTTATTGAAGATAACGGGTCTGCTCAGCACTTTAAGGAAGGAAATGGACTGACGGGTATGCAAGAGCGTGCTCATGACCTAGGTGCAGAACTCATCGTAGAAGCAAAAGGCAAAGGCTTTAATCTTCAACTCACGCTTGAGGATAATGTATGAGCATTAATGTTCTGTTAGTTGACGACCAAACATTAGTTCGGGAGGGTCTTAGCTCACTCTTATCGCTATCGGACAATGTGACTGTTGTTGCGCAAGCGAGCTCGGGCAAAAAGGCTCTTGAGAAAAATGTCCAACACTCCATTGACGTTATTTTGATGGATATTCGCATGCCCGACATGGATGGTATAGAGGCGGTAGAAACATTAAGAAGTGGCGGTTGCCAGACTCCAGTGCTAATGCTCACGACGTTTGATGACCACGAGTCCATTATGAGAGCGATTCAAGCGGGTGCAGAAGGGTACCTGTTAAAAGATGTCTCTCTGGAGATGCTGGTTGACGCAATTGCAGCGCTGTCTCAGGGAAAAACATGGCTGCAACCGGCCATTACGGAGCGCATTCTAACCGGGTTAAAAAACAACAAGAGCACAGAGAGCACTGACAATAAAACGCTTGTGGAACCCCTGACAGATAAAGAAATTGCCGTGTTGAGACTGATTGCAGCGGGATTAAGTAATCACGAAATTGCAAAAAGCTTGTTTAAATCAACCGGGACGGTCAAGAATCAAGTCTCGTCCCTGATGGCAAAGCTCGGGGTGCGTGACCGCACCCGAGCTGTGCTTAAAGCCATTGATATTGGCTTACTGTAAAACTAGGCTTGCTTCTGCTTCTCAACCCACTGGTCAACGCGACGCTCCAGAATGTGCAGTGGTAATGCACCACCTCCCAGAATGGTGTCGTGGAAACCACGAATATCGAACTTATCGCCTAACGCGTCTTTGGCTTCTTCACGCAGTTCCAGTATGCGGATCATGCCAATCTTGTAGGCGGTTGCCTGACCCGGCATCACCAGATAGCGACGGACTTCTGAGCGCACCGCTCCTTCTGCGATTGGGGTATGCTCCTGGAAGTACTTCACCGCTTCCTCTTCCGTCCAGCCTTTTGCGTGCATGCCGGTATCCACAACTAAACGCACCGCGCGCCAAATTTCCGTGGTTAAGCGACCAAAGTCTGAGTAAGGATTTTCATAAGCGCCCATCTCTTTCGCTAACTGCTCTGCGTACAAGCCCCAGCCCTCACTATAGACCGTAAAGCCAGCCTGGGTACGGAACTCCGGTACGGATTCCAGCTCCTGCGCAATGGAGATTTGCATATGGTGACCCGGATTACCCTCATGATAGGCAATCGCTTCCATCTCATTTTTCGGCATCGAGCTCATGTCCGACAAATGCGCGTAGTAAATGCCCGGACGCTCACCGTCAGGCGAACCTGGGTAGTAATGCTGAGCCGCACCGTCTTGCTCACGGAAAGGCTCAACGCGTTTCACGACCAAGTCTGCTTTTGGCAAAATTCCGAAATACTCTGGCAACTTTTCATTAATGTACGCCAGATATTCGCGCGAGTCTTCCAGGTACATTTCCGCACCTTCGTCATTGTTCGGGTAGAAAAATTGCTCGTCAGTGCGAATAAAGGTGAAAAACTCCTGCAAATCACCTTCAAAGCCCACTTTATCTTTAATCGCTATCATTTCCTGAGTCAGTCGTTCCACTTCATTTAAACCAATTTGGTGGATCTCGTCTGCGGTCAGGTCGGTCGTCGTATAATTTTTCAGTAAGGCGTTGTAGTAGGCTTTACCGTTTTCCAGGCGATGCACGCCGGTGGCAACTTCGTCGGTATTTTCAATATCACTTTCAAGAAAGCTAATAAGCGCTTCGTAATTTGGGCGAAAGCGTTCTAATAGCGCTTTGCGTACTTCTTTCTCGTATTTATCGGCTTGTTCGGCAGAGATCTTGTCACTTTCCTGAAGAGCGCTCAGTTTATTCTTAGCATCATTCAGTAAACTCGAGTCACCTTCTTCATCGAACGGCGCGCCTGAAATAAGCCCCTTCGCTTCTTTAATCACTTGCTCATAGGCAAAGCGCGGAGCGCGAACGCCATTCTCAACTTGCGCTTTCGCACGCTGCAATAGCTGCTCAATGGCCGTTGCACCACCCTTAATACGAGAAATGTAGGCTTCCATATCTTCCGAGTCATCCACTCGATGGAAGTTGATTAAAAACTGCGGTAGGAAAGTGTGCGCACCACGCATTTGGTCAAACACGTAATCCATGCCACGGAATTCCGCATTACGCTTGGCTTGCTCGTATTGGTAAACCCAAACGTCATACGACGTTTGCGCTTCCTGCCCCAGCTTATCGTAGTCGAAATTCGCTTTTAACTCTTCAACGCTATTCTCAAGCCACTGCAGCTGCTTTTTCTCGGCAGCCACGGTCATGTCATCTATGTCCCCGTAGCGGTCTTTACGACCCAGGAAGGTCATTTGAATCGGGCTTTGCTGAAGCTGCTCTTCGTATTTTTCTTCAAACCACTGATTCAGGCGTTCAGTTTCAGACTGCGAGCTTTGCTCCGTCTGTTTAGATTGCTCAGCAGCCGTTTGAGAATTTTGGCCGGAATTGTTTTCTTGCGGTTGTCCGCAGGCCGTTAATAAGCCCAAAACAGCCAGGGCGACAATGGAATAACGCATAGCAGTGTCCTTTATTCTTCTTTTGATACAGGAAGAAAAACTATAGCGTGCTTGTTACACTAATGGAAATGCTTAAATTGTAACCGACTGTTTTATGGCGAAACCCAACAAGAAAGGGCCGGTTCGCACCGTGCAGATTTCTTGTCTGCAGTGCAAAACGCCCATATTTAAATACAGAAAGGGTGGTAAAGGCGCTTTGGTAAAATGCTTTATTGAGCGCATTGTTGAAGATCACACCACCAAACCGTGCCATTGTCCTGGTTGTGGGCAGGAGTTTGCACGCGAGACCATGATTCGCGGTACCCCTGCCTACAAAATTATTGGCGGCAAAGTTCACTCAAAGTAGGCGAATAATGACAGCTTCTATTACCGAAAAAACTAAACAAGCGTATTCTCGAGTGGCCGAGCAAGCAAGCTCTTCTCTGCTGCGTCAGCCACAGCGGAGTATGGCGGATGAGCTGCACTTATTAGCCGATGAGATCAAGCAAAACGAAAAACGCGATGTCTACGGTAGTGGCGCGCTTATTAATGATTTTGAAGGTGAGGTGGCTAAACTGCTGGGCAAGCCCGCCGCCTTGTTCTTACCAACCGGGACCTTAGCTCAGCCACTGGCGTTACGTATTCATGCTGACCAACGCCAACGCAATGGCGTTGCTTTACACCCGACCTCGCATTTAATGCTACACGAGCAAATGGGCTTTGAAGCACTGTGGGGACTCAACGGTACAACAACAGGTGAAGCAGGCAGTCCAATCACATCAGAAGACTTGAAAAACGTTCAAACTGCCGACCTTGGTAGTGTACTGTTAGAGCTGCCAATGCGCGAAATTGGCGGTCAACTGCCAAATTGGGACGACTTAGTTTCGCAATCGGAGTGGGCTAGAGCTAATGATATTGCCATGCATTTAGACGGCGCCCGACTTTGGCAAGTGCCGGCAGCTTATGACTGTTCGCTAGCCGAAGTCTGTGAGCTGTTTGACTCCGTTTACGTCAGTTTTTACAAAGACTTAGGTGCTATTTCTGGCGCTGTACTTGCGGGCTCTGAAGCTTTTATTGAACAAGCTAAAGTCTGGGCTCGTCGAGCCGGCGGCAATGTTATTACTCAGTATCCGCAGATAATCTCTGCACGCCGTGGCTTACGAGAAAATCTGCCACTTATGGAGGATACTGTGAATTACTCTCGGGCGTTAGGTGATGCGCTTAATGAGTTGAATGGAATTCGGGTCAATCCGGAAAAGCCGCAAACCGCCATGTTTCACTTACACTTCGCTATAAACGCAGAAGACTTGAGTAGAAAGATCATCGATTACGTCAGCAACACCGGTGTGGTTATTTTGCCGCTGCCACGAGCGGAAATAAGCGGCGAAGCGATTTGTGAAATACCAATTGGGAGAAATGCAATGTCGCAGCCCCACAGTTTCTGGCTACGACATTTTAAAGCGTTTATAGAAACACTTTAATGGTGATTCTCGTGCTCTTCGTCATGCCCGTTTTCATGGTGCTCAGCATGCTTACCTAACACATGATTCAGTGTTTCAAGGTAGCTTTTACCAAAGCCTTCAACACGTTGTTTGTTCATTGCCTCAGAGCCTAAATGCACTTCTTCCAGCGAATTTGCTGCAACGTCGAGCTCTTTACTCAGACGTGCTAAGGCAACTTCCAGGGTATATGTCAGCTCATGCACTTTTGCCATATCTTTGGGTGGCATATCGCCTTCAATTATCTCCTGCAGTTCGGCATTATATTTGGTCAAGTTCATAATAGCCTGGTGCAAATTGTCTGATGGCTCTGGTTTAAAGTGTTGGTATTCCTTCTCAGCAACGCTTGGTAGTGAGACAGCAAGAAATAGAGCCGCTATGGCTGCAGAAAATAGTTTCATAAAACCTCCTAAAATAGCAATAATTCTCATTCTCTTGCATAGACAAGAGTTAGTCAACAATTCGTTCATTACCTGATAGTATTCCTTTGATACTCATCAATTTACAATAGGTATACGCAATGTCGTTTCGTTTTGGCTTAACTCTTCTGTTAATAACGTTATCGTCAACTTTTACGCTTAATGCAAACGCGCAATCAAAAGAGCCGTTAAAAGTAGCTGTAAGAGTTAATGCGCCTTTTGTTTTAGAAAAAGCCGGCGGCTACGAGGGGCTGGCTATGACATTATGGGAAGATGTTGCAGTCGATCTGGAGCAACCTTATGAGCTGTACCCCTTGCCACTTAATCGGCTACTGACGGGGGTAGAAAAAGGAGAATACGACATTGGTATTGGCGCTTTAACGATAACCTCGCAGCGTGAATCGGTTATCGATTTCAGCCAACCCTTTCACAATGCGGGCCTTGCCGTTGCCGTGCCAAGCAATAACACCTCAACTTGGTGGGCGGTTACTAAACGATTCGTCTCTTTTGAGTTTTTAAAGGTCATTTTAGTATTGGGCGGCGTACTTTTTATAGCAGGTGCTTTGGTCTGGTTCTTTGAACGTAAAGAGAACTCCGAAGAGTTTTCAGAGAAGCCTACACATGGACTAGGCTCCGGCTTCTGGTGGGCAGCAGTAACTATGACAACGGTTGGTTACGGCGACAAATCGCCACGGAGTCTGGGCGGCAGAGCGGTCAGCCTTATCTGGATGTTCACCTGCGTCATTATTATTTCTAGCTTTACCGCTTCTATTGCTTCATCGCTAACCGTTTCTCAATTTCAGTCTAAAGTAACCAGCGCCAACGATCTTCCCAATGCAAGAGTCGCTACTCTTGGAAACTCGGCAACGGCTGCTTGGCTAAAGCAACAAAACATCGGCTATGAAAGTTTTACCGATTTAAACGCCGCTCTGGAAAAGCTTAATGCCGGTCAACTGGATGCAGTTGTCTATGACGAACCTATTTTGCGTTACTCAATGCGCACTAACGCTCTAAACAACATTCGATTATTACCCGAACGGGTTTTACGGCAAGATTATGGCTTCGTTTTACCACAAGGAAGTGAGTTGCGAGAGCCTCTTAACAGAGCCCTCTTAAAAACAATTCAGTCGGCGCAATGGCGCGGTGAACTGCAGCGCTACCTAGGTCAGTAGCCTTATACTTATGGAGAGTTAAGCTCAAATGCTTCATCGGATTCCACTTTTGCGAATTTAACGCCCAGTTCCAACAATCGGCGTTTTCCGCGGGCCGTCATATCGGTAACAAACTGAAACTGCTGCCTGGGGTCAATTGGGTAGGCTTTTAAGCGGTACTTGGTACCCCATGGCTGTTCAGCTGCCGTTACCGCTATAGGTTTACCAAGTTGCAGGTAAGGGCTGGTTAATGCAACTTCTTCCAGCGCGTCGCGAATTTGATAAGCATCTGCCTCTGGCTGGGTATAAAACTCAGCAATACACATTAAACTGGGACCGCCATTATTGGCATTGTGAATTAGGTTATCCCACAGTTTAAGATGCGGCACCCAAATAACCGTGTCATCGTTAGTCACCAGCTCAACCGTACGCATGCCTATATGCACAACCTCGCCATAACTGCCATCAACCTCTATCCAGTCTCCGGGTCTGTAGGGCATTTCGTGAATAGCCACGATACCGGCAATGAGGCTACTGACGTAATCCTTTAATGCAAAACCAATGGCTAA
Source organism: Idiomarina sp. UBA4520 (assembly GCF_002388365.1). NCBI lineage: Bacteria > Pseudomonadati > Pseudomonadota > Gammaproteobacteria > Alteromonadales > Idiomarinaceae > Idiomarina > Idiomarina sp. UBA4520. The sequence goes on from NZ_DGMK01000010.1 coordinate 76,127, forward strand.
GCCTGCGGCACCTAACACCGCAACCATGTTTTGTAATGTGGGCTCTATAACCAGAGGGACTATCATGACCAGGGCTAATACCAGAATCACAATTCGTAACATAGGTACCAGCGCCAGTGTGTAAAGCCTTTGCTTGCCGTGCAGGTGCGATGCGACCCAGGGTATCAACTTCTGAGTTAGCCATACTAAGCCCACGGCTACGGCGATAATGATGACAATTTCTAAAATGGCAAATGTGTCTAGCGACTTAAATATGCCAGCAACATTTTTGACTGATTCAGTTTCCATTTTTAAGCACCCTAGAATTTATCAAGCCAAAAGCCACGAGAGGCCAAAAAGTCTCTAACAACCGGATACCCTCGCGCAGTTATGTACCAAAGGCTGTCCTTAGAGGCAGTGTCCTGCTTTGAGATAAGTGACTGCTGTTGCAAAATTTGCAGCTGTATCTGCAGTTGGCTCGCAGAAACGATAGGCAATACTTGAGCAAGCTGACTACTGGTTAGGCCATGATGAACCAATAAGGCGTAGCATACGAACGCAGTGGCATCTTCCACCACTTGTGGCAACTGCGGCAGCTCAAAAGCTTTATCGCTATTGCGGTGGTAGCGATCAGAGTATGCGGCGGCGATACCCGGATTACCTCGGCTGAGCGCTGCCAATGCCCGTAAACGCCCCTCGCCGCGTGCCAGCCCTATTCGTTCCAATGCCTGGTCGTCGAGCCCTTGCAAAGTCCACAGTTCAGAAACCGGCACTGCCCAAACTTTTTCTAAAAATGCCCATGCCCAGCTGTCACAAACAATGAGGCCTTTACCCGCTTCTCCCGACAAAGCTTTTGCGAAAAACTCGCGAGTCCAGCGCAAGCCATTGGTTTGTCGCAAAAAGGTATGAGCCAATTGCGGCATAAGCCACACTTTGGTTTTGGTGAATTTAGGGGAAGGCGGGTCACTCGGTTGGCAAAGCGTGTTTCTGTCCGGCAGTTTCATTGTCGACATGTTGTTCTGCTGCGCCCAGTGCTGAACGGCTTCAGCAACGCCGGAATGAGGCGGCGCAATAACCCAGCGCAAACTGTTATCATCCTTGTCATTTAGCCAGTCTGAAAATACGCTGTCTAATTCCTTTATTGCCTCATCCAGCTTTAATTCGAACGCGTTTTCATGCTCGTCTTGTTCGTCATTTTCTGATTTTGGAGATAACCAATGGGTAAAATTTTGCCACCATTTTTTAACAGTAATAACGGTCGGAACCGCAGGGCGTTCAAACTCGTTAACTGTTACCCATTGCCAGGCTTTTTTAGGCGCTTCAGCCATAGTTGTTTCCCTGTTATGTTCGCCAGAAAATAACTTCCTATCAGTCGATAATAGAGTGCCTTTGCGCAGAGTCCAATGAAAAAATATCAAAAAGCCTCTTGAAAGCAATTTTGCCAGTACACATATAAAGGGTAAGGCTGGTGTCTCAAAGAGAGCCGCCTTGTAACGACACACGCTGTGTCAATTTATTAACCATTTAACAGTTATTGCTTCTAAGGAGAATGACTATGGCAACTATCGACTTAAGCCCTCTATATCGTAGCAGTGTAGGTTTCGACCGTATGGCATCTTTGCTGGATTCGGCACTACGCTCAGATACTGGTGCAACTGGGTATCCTCCCTACAACATTGAATTGGTAGCTGAGAACCAATACGCCATTACCCTGGCGGTTGCTGGTTTCGAGGATAGTGACTTAGAAATTGAAGTAGAAAACGGCGTTCTTCGTGTGACCGGTAAAAAAGCCGAAGAAAACGAAAAACGTGAATTTCTGCACCGCGGCATAGCAAACCGTGCCTTCGAACGTAAGTTCAGCTTAGCTGAACACATTGAAGTCACTGGCGCTGCTTTGAAAAACGGTCTATTGACTATTGGCTTAGTGAAGAACATTCCCGAAGCCATGAAGCCAAAACGCATTAGCATCGGCAGCTCGACCAAAGATCTGCTGGAAGATCGTTCTAAAAGCAAAGAAAGTGCTGCGTAAATTTATGCACTGGATGAGGGGCGGTGAATAACCGCCCTTTTTTAACGTTGCCACTCGACTGGGTGCCCACAGACAAAGCCCTGGATATAGTCTACGCCCAGCTGAGTGAGTTTAATTCGAATCTCGTCACTTTCCACTCCAACCGCACAAACCTCCACGTTGGCCGCTTTGGCTAAACGAACACAACTTGCGACAAGCTCAGCATCTATAGTGTCGATAAGCATGTTCTGAACCCAGAACCGATTCACTTTTATTTGCGTTAACGGCAACTGCCTTAACAACTGAAACGAGTTATAGCTGCTGCCAAACTGGTCTATTGCCGTACCAATACCTAGCTCTTTTAAGCCTTTAAACAACTGATACGTTTGGTCGAAATGTTTGAAGGCATCGGGCTCAGAGACTTCAAACACCAACTGATTAGGCTGGATAACCGAGTTCTTAAGCGCCGCTTCAATGAATTGAATAAAGCCGTCATCTTCAAGACTCTGAGTCGACAAATTAATGTGACAACGCCAGGTTCGGGTTGCCTCAAATGGGTTTTCATTGAAATGCTCGACGGCCTCCCGCACTAGCCAGCGATCAGCCTTGCCCATGACGCCTGCCCGCAACGCAGCACGCAAAAATTGCTGGGGTGCTATAGGCTCATCTGTATTCGAGTCGGGCAAGCGGAGCAGTAACTCGATACAGTGTTTGTCTGCGTTACGCGCCGCACTGACTATGGGCTGGGCATAGAGCGTCCAGTTTTCCTCTCTTAATGCTTGCTTAAGCTTCTGCTCCCACTCTAACTCGGCTTCGCCCAATAAGCGTTTCTGGTCAGCCTCACTGTATGAATGCACTCGATAGTCACCTTGCTGCATGGCAAGCTTTAACGCCTCTCGTGCTTGCCTTAGTAAGGTGCTGGCGGACACTTCAGACGAGTCCGAATAAGCGATGCCGGCATGAGCGGTAAGTTGGTAAATTCGTTTGTCGCTGTTGAAGCGAAACTCTTTACAGTACTGAACTAAGCGATGCGCTTGCGCAAAGACGGACTGTTCATCGTCGGTATTCAGCAGCGCAATCTCATGCTCGCTAACCCTTGCAATGCGCGAGTACTTAGGCGCCTTTTTCTTCAGGTTTATGGCAAGCTGCAAAATGGCTTGGTCTTTGGCATCAACACCGGCCTGATCGGCAATAACTTCCAAACCAGATAGCTTAATAATAGTCACGCAGGCCGCTTTTTGGGCGTCGAGCCGAGACTGCAATAAACGCCTAAGTTCGCGAACATTTAGAAGGCCTGTAACCGCATCATGGTGTGCCAGAAAGTCGAGGTGAATTTCAGCTTCCATGCGCTTGGTAACATCAGAAATACGGCCGGTGTTATCACCAAAATATTCGACATCGAGCCAAATTTTCCGACCGTCTAACCGGTCGACAGAAGTAAGCTGCCTCTTACCCTCAATAACAAACCCTTTGGGCCAGTAGGCTTTAACCTGGTCGAGCGAGTGCGCCGCCAAAATCGTTAACATTTGCTGGTTTACCTGTTTAAACGAACCATCGTCATTCAGCCTAAACCAACCCTCGCTAGTGCGCTGCAACAACTCCCAAAGTCTTCTTCTGAGAGTTTTTCGGTTCTTCTTAAGCCCGGCAATGCGGCGCATTAAACGGTTAAGCCGATGCCTTTCCAGCGCCAGCAGAAACATCATCGTGGTTATTGTCATGGCACTGTAGAGTAGTAAGCCAGATACCCCTTCCCATATAGGGTTATAGCGTGGCGAAATAAGAAGCCAAGCGACAATGACGGTCACAGCCAATAGGAATGTTTGCCAGCGAAAGCCGGAAATTGGCTGTTTCTGGATGCTTCTAAGCACTACAACTGCCGCCCATATGAGCAAACCGTTAACCTGGGCAATAATCAACGCACTCTGCCAACGGTCATCCAACCACGGCAAACCAATAGTGAAACCCAGAGCAGCCGCCAAAACCACGTAACCAATACGGTTAAAACGGGACAACCGGAAACGAAAACGTCCCCATTCCCAAATAAACCAGCAAAGCGTCAGAACCAACAACTGACTAACGTAAGTTTTCAATGCCGCTGCGATATCTGGGGTATAAGGTGAGAAATAGGTTATCCACACACCGCTGTGCAATAGTAGCGACAGGGTAAATGCGGTACTGACACAACCAAACGTCAGTAATAACCGGCTTTTAAATAGCTGTGCTGAGACAAAAGCAGCCAAGGCCAGCAGAATAAGAATACCGGCGTTAACACCTAATGCAGTTTGTTGCTGTTGTTGGCGAAGCTCCAACTCGGTTGACTGCCACAGGCTAATAGTCGGCATTTGCTCGGGCCACTGTTGCACTGCGGTAACCAGCCAAACGGTTTGGTTTGCTGGCAAGGTCACCGGTAATACCTGCTCATGCGACAAATGCGGACGCTGCATAAGAGGCGTCGAAAATTTATTGGATAACTGACTCAAGGGAGTGCCACTTGAGTCGAGCACAAACACACTCACCGACTGTAAAAACGGGTCGCTAAATTTGACATAGAAGGTTTGTGAGCGGTTACTTCGGTTATAAAGCGGGACACTGCTCCAGATATTGGGCTTGGTACCTGCGTAGTTATGTTCACTGACTTCCGCTGGACTAAGCCAGCGCGACGGTTCATTAACGGCAAGCCTGTCTACCGGCACTGACGCATCGACGACGCGGTATTTGAAGTGCTGATTAAGGGTAACTTTCGAGGTTTGAGCGGACACGGAAACGGGCGTGCGAACTTCTGCACCAGCTAGCAGCGGAAGCAACAGTAACAGCCATAGTGCGTGTTTAAATATAGTCTGCATGTCGTAAGTTCTTTATAACCTCTTCGCTCATCTCTTCTAGCGCTTGTAGCCATACCGCATCGCAGATTTCCGAATAGAATAATAGCCAGTGCTGATTATTAATAGTCAGGCGCCAACAAAACTGATCAGCCGCAATTTCTTTTTCGCGAATACGAGCATCCAATGTGTCGCATAATGCAGCCACCCAGTTATCGAGCTCTTGCTCTGCCGGTTTACCGTTTAAAGTAATGACTGACTGGTCGTTTGCTTCATCCATTAAATAGCTGCCGCTCACTTGCTCCTGACAAAAACGCTTCAATTGCACTCATAAATTCCTGACCATACCGAGCCAGTTTCACGTCACCAACACCGTTTATATCGAGCATATCATCGGCCGTGGTCGGGTAATGGACACACATTTCCACCAAAGCGGCATCACTGAATACCACAAACGGCGCCACTTGCTCTTTGTCGGCAATGTCTTTGCGCAGTTTCCGCAATCGCCTGAACAGTATTTTATTGTAGTCACCACGGTCGGTAATTCTGGTTTTTGTTGCGGTCAGCTCTAGCCTTGGCTTGGCTAATTCTAACGGCACTTCACCTTTTAAAACAGGTCGTGCCGCCTCAGTCAGCTGCAGGGCGGCAAACCGGCGGATATCCTGAATAATAAGCCCGCGGTGAATAAGTTGCCGCAATACCGAAAACCAATGCTCTTGGGGTTTTGACCGCCCCAGTCCGTAGGTTGTTAATTGGTCATGGCCTAACTCGATAATCCGTTGAGCCTTTGAGCCGCGCAGTACCTCAACGACATGATTAATACCAAACTGTTGTCCGACCCGGTACACACAGCTGAGCGCTTTCTGAGCGTCTTCAAGTGCGTCGTATCGAGTGGGCGGATCCAGACACAAGTCGCAGTTACCGCATTCTTTGTCGGAATATTCGTTAAAATAATTTAATACAACAAGGCGGCGGCAGGTCTGAGCTTCCGCCATGGCCTGCATGGCTGAGAATTTCTGCGCTTCCACCGCTCGACGCTGTTCATTATCGTGCTCGTCTATCATGCGCCGGATCCACTGAGCATCTCGCGGATCGTAAAGCATCATCGCTTCAGCAGGGAGGCCGTCCCGCCCGGCACGTCCGGTTTCCTGGTAGTAAGACTCGACGCTGCGCGGAATGTCGAAATGCACGACAAAACGGATATTTGGCTTGTTAATACCCATACCAAACGCAACCGTCGCCACAACAACATCAATATCGTCACGCAGGAACTGCCGTAGCGTCGTTTCTTTGAGTTTGTGTTCTAAGCCGGCATGGTAGGGTGCTGCCCGAACACCGGACTGCTGCAAACTTTCCGCCAATTCCTCAGTCTTCTTTCGGCTACCGCAATAAATAATACCGGCCGCGCCTTTTTGCTTTTTGACGTAGTCTTTAACCTGTTTTAGCGGCTTATACTTTTCCTGAACAACATAGCGAATATTGGGGCGATCAAACGAGCTGCGATGAACCAATGGCGCATTCAAATGCAGTCGTTCAATAATGTCGTGCTGGGTGGCTGAGTCCGCTGTGGCGGTTAACGCCATAAAAGGAGTGTTGGGCAAATAGCTGCGTAACACACCCAGCTGCCCGTACTCAGGCCGGAAGTCATGTCCCCACTGGCTAATGCAATGCGCTTCGTCAACAGCAATAAACGACAGGTTCAGGGTTTGTAAGCGTTCAATAAAGCTCGGCTGTAATATGCGTTCGGGGCTAACGTAAAGCAGCTTAATGTCGCCTCGTTGCAACGCCTGCAATGTATTCATCGACTGTTCTGATGACACGCCTGAATGCAAAGTCGCTGCTTTTATATCCAGCGCGTTTAATGCCTCGACCTGATCCTGCATCAGCGACAATAGCGGAGAAATAACCACAGCCACGCCATCGCTGCAAATAGCCGGCAGCTGGTAGCATAATGACTTACCACCGCCCGTTGGCATGAGCACCAGCGAGTCTCGTCCTTCCAGTGCCGCCTGCATAATCGCCTCCTGACCTTCACGAAATTCGTGATAGCCAAAGACAGATTCAAGCTTGGACTGAAGCGGATTTGGCGACAGTTGTTCTGCAGTGCTGACTGCGCTACTACTCATGGTCGGCATCGTTTATTGACTTATTAAGTAACATCCTCTTATTGTAAGCGTCCTGTTCATTAATAACCATGCCCAAAATGGATACACAAACAATACTGACAAAAGTTTCCGACTTTATGAACACGCGGGTGCCGTTTCAACAGTTACTTGGCTTTGAAATTACGGAGTTTAACCCAGCGCGGGGCGAGCTAAAGTTCCAATGGAAAGACGAATTATTAGGTAATGTCCCACAGCGCATTTTGCACGGTGGCGTCACTGCAACAGCACTAGATACCGCCGGCGGTTTGGTAGCAATAGCAGGCATGGTTGACCGCTTAGAAGACCCCAGCGAAAGTTACCTGATGGAGCGCCTTAGCCGTTGTGGTACAATTGATTTGCGTGTTGATTTTCTTCGCCCAGGCCGGGGTAAAACCTTTATCGCCAGTGCCACTATTATTCGTTCAGGAAATAAAGTGGCCGTTGCTCGTATGGAGCTGCATAACGAAGAAGGCACGCACATCGCTTTTGGAACCGGCACCTACCTGGTCGGTTAAGCTCTGATTAAGGAAAGCCAGTATGTCCGATGACGCTGTTCGGGCCCGGCAAGGCGTTTTCTTCGCACTTGCTGCCTACACATTTTGGGGTGTTGCACCTGTTTACTTCAAACTCGTAAAGCAAGTTCCGGCTTTTGAGATACTCGCTCATCGTATCATTTGGGCTTTTTTGATGGTCTTTGTGTTAATTGTTGCTATGAAGCGACTAGACCGCATTCGCCCCATTTTAAAAAGCCGCAAGCTCGTCATTCGGCTCACTCTGGCCACTTGTCTGCTCGGTGGTAACTGGTTCTTGTTTATTTGGGCAGTTAACAGCGACCACATGTTGGACGCCAGCCTTGGTTATTACATCAACCCATTGCTGAATGTGGCCATAGGCATGATTTTCTTCTCAGAGCGTATGCGTCGCCTGCAACTGGTTGCTATTGGTTTAGCCGTGGTTGGTGTGGCTATTCAGGTTATTACCTTCGGTTCGGTGCCTTGGGTTGCTTTGGCATTGGCCTCCAGCTTTGCCACTTACGGCGCTATTCGTAAGCGTTTGCCTGTCGACTCAATTAGTGGATTGTGGCTGGAAACCGCCATATTACTGCCGGTTATGCTGATTTATTTGTTCGGATTTGCCAGCTCGGCGTCCAGTGACTTAACGGCCAACCCATGGACACTGAATTTATTGCTGGTAGCAGCCGGACTCGTCACGACTATTCCGCTGCTGTGCTTTACCGCAGCCGCGCAACGGCTCCGCTATGCGACCTTAGGCTTTTTTCAGTACATTGCGCCAACGCTTATGTTTATACTAGCGGTCGCTATTTACGGTGAGCCTCTGGATGAGAGTAAGTTAGTCACATTTATTATTATCTGGAGTGCACTGGCACTGTATAGCTTTGACTCTATTATACAGCGCCAGCGAGATAGAAAAGCGAAGAAATTAGCTTCAGCTGAGGCTGGCATCCATTGAGATGTCAGCGTTTAGCACCTTGCTGACCGGACAGCCTTCTTTGGCATTGTTTGCCAACTCCTGAAACTTGTCCTCGCTAATATCCGGAATACTAGCTTTTACCGTCAGATGAATTTTATCAATCGCAAAGCCGCCATCTTGTTCTACCAGAGAGACCTCTGCTTTTGCATCGATATTGTCCGGCTCATAACCCGCTTCTCCCAGCATTAAGGAAAACGCCATGGCGTAACAACCCGCATGAGCGGCACCTATAAGCTCTTCAGGGTTGGTGCCTTTGCCGTCTTCAAAGCGGCTTTTAAACGAGTACTGGGTTTTGTCCAGTATGCCGCTTTGTGTTGATACGACACCTGATCCTTCTTTAATACTGCCTTTCCACTGTGCATTTGCAGTGCGTTTCATTAAGCACCTCCAAATTTTCATGTATGTACTATAAACATAGTTGAAGAATGCACTTTTTGATCACTACTTTACACTTAGAACACAGGATCCAGCCGGGCGTAAGCAACGACTAGCCACTTGCTGCCCACATTGTCGAAGTTAATTTGAACACGTGACTGCGGGCCAGTACCTTCATAATTAAGCACGGTGCCTTCCCCAAATTTCGGGTGGCGAACGCGCTGACCCAGTGTGTAACCGGTCTGATCAAAAGCTTCATGGCTGGCCGCGTTATTAAAACGGCTGTAGCTCGAGGGCTTCTCAACACTGGTTTGCGCACGAACTTCGTGTAGCGTATCGGGTGGGATTTCCGCAATAAATCGGCTGATTCTGTGAAACAACTCCTGACCATAAATACGACGCTGCTCTGCGTAAGTAAGCACTAACTTTTGCATTGCTCGAGTCATGCCGACGTAACAAAGACGACGCTCTTCTTCGAGCCTGCCGGGCTCATCCATCGACTGCTGCGACGGGAACATACCTTCCTCAACGCCCGTCATGAACACCAAAGGAAATTCCAGACCTTTGGCGCTGTGTAATGTCATTAGCTGGACCGCATCCTGATACTCATCCGCTTGCTCTTCACCCGCTTCTAAGGCTGCATGCGCCAGAAATGCATTAAGTGGCGTCATTTCCTCTTCAGCGTCATCCAGCGTGAAGTTCTCACACGCAGTAACCAGCTCTTTCAAGTTTTCGACCCGCGTCTCTGCTTTTTCGCCTTTTTCTGCCTCGTACATGGCCATTAAGCCGCTTTTCTTTATAACTTCGTCACTTAAGCGGCCTAAGCTGAATTCTTCGGTTTCATCATCAAGCTCTTCAATAAAGTCGAGGAAGCTGCCTACTGCGTTTCGCGCACGTCCGGCCAACTGCTTTTCGTTCACCATGTACTTAGCCGCGTTCCACAATGACTCAGCGCGCTCCCGCGACGCCTGACGAATAATATCCATGGTGCGTCCTCCAATACCGCGGGCAGGGGTATTAATGACACGTTCAAGCGCAGCATCATCGTCCCGGTTACCTAAAATTCTCAAGTAAGCCAGCGCGTCCTTAATTTCCTGACGCTCGAAGAAGCGCAAACCACCATAAATACGATACGGCAGCCTTGCATGCAGCAAAGCTTCTTCTAAAATACGCGATTGCGCGTTACTTCGATACAAAATAGCGATATCTTGCAGCGAATTGCCCTTATCTCGCCAGTCTTCGATTTGCGATACTATATAGCGGGCTTCATCCATTTCGTTGAAGCCCGCATAAAGGCTAATGGGCTCACCCTCGTTCCCTTCCGTCCATAAGTCTTTGCCCAAGCGGCCCGAGTTATTAGAAATGACTGAGTTTGCTGCTTTCAAAATAGTGCTGGTTGAGCGGTAGTTCTGCTCCAGACGAATGGTTTGTGCGCCGGCAAAGTCTTCTAAGAACTGATGAATATTTTCGACTTTGGCGCCGCGCCAGCCGTAAATAGACTGGTCGTCATCACCAACAATAGTCACGCTGTTCTGCGCGCCTGCTAACAGCCTCACCCAGGCATACTGAATGGAGTTAGTATCCTGAAATTCGTCCACCAAAATATGACGAAAGCGGTTCTGGTAATGCTCTCGCACAATACGGTTATTTCTAAGCAGCTCGTGCGCCCTTAACAGCAGCTCAGCAAAGTCCACCAAGCCAGCGCGGTCACAGCTTTCCTGGTACAGCTGGTAAATTTCTTTCAGTGTCTGCTCGGTTGGGTCGTAAGTTTCGATATGCTCGGCTCGTAACCCTTCGTCTTTCTTGCCGTTGATGTACCACTGCGCTTGTTTTGCCGGCCAACGCTTGTCGTCTAGGTTGAGGCTTTTTATCAGGCGTTTAATCAGTCGCTGCTGGTCATCACTGTCGAGTATTTGAAAGTTTTGTGGTAGCCCGACATCCATATAGTGCGCTCTTAACAACCTATGCGCTAAACCATGGAAGGTGCCAATCCACATGCCTCGCACGGAGCTGCCTACTAGCTGCTCAACCCGACCACGCATTTCCGCCGCCGCTTTGTTGGTAAAGGTGACCGCTAAGATACTGAATGGAGAGTAGTTTTGTTGTTGAATGAGCCAGGCAATACGGTGCACCAGCACCCGAGTTTTACCACTCCCGGCGCCAGCCAGCACCAACATATGTCCGTCGGGTGCCGATACAGCTTGCTGCTGCCTTTCATTCAGTTCTGCCAGAAGAGGGTGTGTACTCATTAACGTTCACCTGATGTATTCAATTCAAAGATCTGTCGCCAGTGTAATAATGAATCACTGTATAAGCAACCAGTAGTGTCGCGTGAGGGCTTTTTACCAAAGCAGCAACGACTTAAGCTGGGCTAAGTGGTCAATTTTGACGGTCGGTAATATCGACAGATGTTGTGGTCGTCCTAAACCAGAGGTCAGCCATACTGACTGCCAGCCATGCCGCTGCGCACCAAGTACATCGGAATAGGGATGGTCGCCGACATGCAGAAACTCCGCCGGCTTAACCGCCGGAAACCGTTGTTGCGCTTTCAGGAACATATCCCGCAGTGGCTTACCGCGAACACCGTTCCCCGGCTGGACTATTAGGCTGAAGTAATCCGACAAACCTATTTTACCGGTATCAACATTGCCATTGCTCAACGCAATAAGTTCATATCTCTCGGCTAATTGCTGTAATAGCTCAAGGCTTTCTTTTGGCGGCTCGAAATTACTTCTGTGAAGTAGAAAATGATCCATAATGTCGTGCGCATGAGTCGCTGCATTCACCACACCAAACTGCTCTAAGCCCTGCTGTAAGGTACGAATGCGCAGCTCTGTCATGTCACTGGCAAGCGCCGGATCACTCTGGCTGACTTTGTCTCGTAACTGGCGCCAATGACTGACATCCCACTCGGCGGTTTCCGGAAACTTGTCCACAATGTACTGTTGCACCGAATGCTCTGCGGTTTGCATTACCGGTACATTGTCATAAAGCGTGTCATCCAGGTCGAAGCTGATGATTTTAGGCGGCTGCCAACGGCGGAAAAACTGCATAAAGTTAAACTCCCAATACTATTTCTTTCTGGCTCTGGGGTGAGCACTGTCATAAACGCTGGCCAGTCGCTGAAAATCTAAGTGCGTATACACCTGAGTTGTGGATAAGTTGGCATGGCCCAACATTTCCTGCACAGCACGTAAGTCACCGCTTGCTTCAAGCATGTGCGATGCAAATGAATGACGTAGTTTATGAGGGTGTAAGTCCCCGACAATGCCCTGCTGTTTCCCCCAGTGGTTAAGCCGTTGCTGTACCGTTCTGGGGCTTATCCGTTGTAATCGTTTACTGACAAATAGCGCCAGCTCGGGTTTATCGGCGAGCCACGCCTGGCGAACTTTAAGCCACTGTTTCAGTGCTTTCTCCGCACACCGACCAAAAGGGACTATACGCGTTTTACTGCCTTTACCAGTCACTCTTAACTGCATCATACGGTGGTCAATGTCGTCCCGGTTCAGACTCACCAACTCAGCCAACCGAATACCGCTGGCATATAACAGCTCCATCATAGCCGCATCACGAATGGCTATTTCATCGTCAGCCGGTAAATCCAGTAAATGGGAGATACTGTCGACATCAAGGTTTTTAGGTAGTCTTTTCGGCACTTTCGGTGCAGAAACTGAACTTGCGGGGTTCTCGTCTAAAGCATCCGACTCTACAAGGAACTGGCAGAACGTGCGCCACGCCGATAATTTTAGCGCAATACTGCGCTCGCCCAGACCAGAACGCCGCCAACCGACGAGCAACCGTTCTATGACAGGCACTCTCAGTTGCTTAGCATCAGTTATTTTTTGCTGCTCGAGCTCTTGAAGATCGGCTGCTATAAGCCGTTGATAGTTTTTAAGAGTTAATTCGGCGAGACCGCGCTCGCCGCGCAATTGCTGTAGCCACTTATCTTGCCACTCAAGCAGCGTCATGGCGTTTAATAAGCTCCGGCAAAACCGCACCCAGCAGCGCTTGCAGCTGTTTAATAAGCAGCTTATCCATTGCCGGCTCAAAGTGGCCCGCGCTGCTACTTCCCACGGCCAACATGCCTAGCTCACCGTTTTCACCCAGTAACAGCAGGGCTACTGACTGAATACTTTCGTCGTTAAACAGCAGCTTATGTTCTTGCTCGGTTAACCGTCCTAAGTAGATGGACTCGTCACTAAAACGCTTGCTCAGTAGTTGTTTATGAGTATCAGACGCAAACGTGTATTGTTCATCGAGCTCTACCGGGCTTTCAAAAAACTTGAGCGTTAACACCGGCATATCGAGTTCATTTTCAAAGGTGTTTTTCAATTGTGAGAGCACGTCGCTCAGGCTGTCGCAGCGCAGTAACTGAACATAGAGGTTGCTATAGGCGTTAAAAATAGCCTCGTTACGGCGAGCATTAATCATCAACTCAGTAATTTCTTCTTCCAGCTGTTGCACTCGCTGTCTCAGTTTTTGCTGCTGCCTTTCAATTAACGACACGGCACCTTTCTCGCTATGACGAAATTGCAGCTGCGCTAACAGGTCCTCATTACGCGTGAAAAAGTCAGGGTTTTCCTGCAAATACTCGCGTATCAGACTGTCATCAATTTTTTCGTTTAACATTGAGTTTAATTCGTTACTCATAACACCATCTGTCCATCGTAAATCAGCTCTGCCGGGCCCGTCATTTTAACAGGCTGTCCTTGTTGCCAGCGAATCAGTAAGTCACCACCTGGCAGCGATACTTTTACACGCTCATTCAATAAGCCTTGTTGTATACCTGCAACAGCCGCAGCACAAGCGCCACTACCACAGGCCTGGGTTTCACCAACGCCACGTTCAAATACCCGAAGTTTTATTTCATCGGCTGACAGCTGCTGCATAAAACCGACATTGACACTCTCCGGGAAACGTTCATGCGCAGCGACAGCTGCGCCTAGGGTGTCCACTGGCGCTGTATCGACGTTATCAACAGCAATAACACAATGTGGATTACCCAAGCCAACAACACCACACATTACGGTTTCATCATTCACGCGAAGAACATAGGTCTGTTCCGCTTTTTGCGCTTTAAACGGCACTTGGGCGGGTTCAAATAAAGGCTCACCCATATCGACAGTCACCTGACCGTCTTTTTCCAAGTGCAAAACCATTTTCCCGGCTTTCGTACTAACTTTAAGGTGGTTTTTGTTACTCAGGCCTTTGGCTTTCACAAATTTCGCAAAGCACCGTGCGCCATTGCCACACTGTGACACCTCGCTACCATCGGCATTAAATATGCGGTAATGAAAGTCTAAATCCGGGTCGTATGGCGGCTCAACCAGCAGCAACTGATCAAAGCCAACACCGGTATGCCGATTCGCCCATTGGCGAATTTGATCAGGGTTTACGTATAAGTTCTGCGTGACATTATCGACGACCATGAAGTCATTGCCGAGCCCGTGCATTTTAGAAAAGTGCAATAACATAATTAGATGTAATCCTTATCTAGCAAGTGCTCGCCGCGAATGAGGTCATCGAAGTTTTCGCGCTCTCTGACCAAGCGTGCGTCGTTCCCGGAAACCATAACCTCAGCCGGACGTCCACGCGAATTATAATTTGACGCCATAGTGAAACCATAAGCGCCTGCGTGTTTTACCGCAAGAATATCGTCCTGGGCAACATTCAAATGTCGCGCATGCCCCAGAAAATCACCGGTTTCGCAAACAGGCCCGACAATATCGCTAATTTGCGGCGCCTCGTCACTCTTCTCCTTGACCGGAACAATGTCATGCCAGGCTTGATACAACGACGGTCTCAACATATCGTTCATTCCAGCGTCGACCAGAACAAAACGTTTATCTTCTGACGGTTTAATATATTCAACAGAGGTCAGAAGTATCCCCGCGTTCGCAGCTATGGCTCTGCCGGGCTCTAACATTAGAGTAACGTTGGGAAAGTCTTTGGCCATTTCGACCAGTTCGGTCAGGTACTGCGCTTTGTCCAATGGTGTCTCGTTTTGATAAGACACACCAAAACCACCGCCTAAATCTAAGTGTGTCAGTTCGATACCGTCTTTTTTAAGGTCGACGAGCAGCTCGAACATGCGCTTGGCGGCGTCTAAAAATGGCTCTGGCGTCATAATTTGTGAGCCAATGTGGCAATCGGCACCAATAAGGCGGATATTTGTCAACTGATCCGCCTTTTTGAAAACCGCCTTTGATTGCGCCATGCCAATACCGAATTTGTTGGCTTTCATACCAGTCGCAATATATGGGTGCGTTTTCGCATCGACATCTGGGTTAACGCGCAGCGACACCGGCGCCTGCTTATTCATGGCGGCGGCAATATCCTGAATGCGTTCCAACTCAGCTTCAGACTCTACGTTAAAGCAGCCAATGCCCGTCTCCAACGCCAATATAATTTCATCTTTTGACTTAGCGACGCCTGAGAAAACAATGCTTTGCGGCTTACCACCGGCGGCCAGCACACGCTGTAACTCGCCCCCTGACACAATATCAAACCCTGCTCCCTGATGAGCCAAAACTTGAAGCACCGCAAGGTTGCTATTAGCTTTAACTGCGTAACACAGTTTATGAGGACTAGGCCAGTGTTGCTGAAACTGCTGCCAGTTATTCACCAGCTGAGATTTCGAGTACACATACAAGGGTGAACCGAAACGCTCTACCAAGCTTTGGCAGCTGATATCTTCAACATGAAGCTGATTATTTTTGTAAGAAATAGACTCACTCATTCGTCTTTATCCGTTGGCACCGTTTCCACGTCATTTTTCTCAGGCATTGGCGCAGGTTCAAGCGGCCCTTTTTGACCACACCCGGCCACAATCATAAAAACCGCGGTTAATACCAGCGTCTTGATTACAATTCGACTAAACATCGCTAAACTATGACTATTCTCTTAAGGGTTCTATAGTGTCTATCATCGCACTCAAGCCCGAAAAAGTCATTAAGCGTTGTAAGGAAAACCATGACTCAAACTGTAAGAATCGCAACACGTAAAAGTAAGCTGGCGTTATGGCAGGCAGAGCACATTCAGCAACGGCTGGAAGAGCTGCATCCGGGACTCACTGTAGAGCTCGTGCCTATGTCCACAAAAGGGGACGTTATTCTCGATACGCCACTGGCTAAAATTGGTGGTAAAGGCTTGTTTGTGAAAGAGCTGGAAGTTGCGATGCTTGAAGGCCGGGCCGACATTGCTGTGCATAGCATGAAAGACTTGCCTGTTGAGTTTCCTGACGGCTTGGAACTTCACACCATTTGCGAGCGCGAAGACCCTCGCGATGCCTTTGTGTCTGGTAAGTACAACAACTTAAACGAAATGCCCGAAGGGGCTGTTGTCGGTACTTGTAGTTTGCGCCGCCGCTGTCAGGTTATGGAGCAGTTTCCGCACCTGGTTATTAAGGACTTACGCGGTAACGTACAAACACGGTTACGCAAACTCGACGACGGTGAGTTTGATGCCATTATTTTAGCTGCATCTGGGCTTATTCGTCTGGAACTCGGTGATCGTATTACTTCGTTCATTCCGGTGGAGCAGTCATTACCGGCAAACGGACAAGGCGCTTTAGGTATTGAATGCCGCAGTGATGATGATGCGATGAAACAACTGCTTCAGCCTCTGCAGTGCCAGGAAACTCGTATACGCGTGCTGGCAGAGCGAGCCATGAACCGTCGTTTAGAAGGCGGTTGCCAGGTGCCTATTGGTGCCTATGCGGAACTTAAAGGTGACAGTGTTTATCTGCGTGGCTTGGTTGGAGACCCTGACGGAAAGCAAGTACTGCGTGATGAAATAGAAGGTCCTGCAAGTGACGCAGAAGCTCTTGGCACCGAATTAGCTGAGCGCTTGCTTAAGAAAGGCGCAGGTGACATTTTGTCAGCGGTATATGACAGCGATGCGAAAAAATAATAAGACCGTTTTATTGTTACGTCCCGAAGAGCGTGCGCAGCGCATATCTGAGGGGCTGACAAAAGCGGGTATAGCTCATTTTATTCACAGTTTTGTACGGGTAACCCCCAAGCAGGTGGATAAAAGTGAGGTGCAACGCGTTAACGAAACCACCTGGGACGGTATTATCCTGGTGAGTAAGGCCGCTGTTGATTACGCATTGGATAACGGTTTTAAACCGAGAAAGAGTCGCTTCTTTGCTGTTGGTTCAGGTACTGCCAGATACGCCGCCGATACGCTAAAAGAGCCAGTGACCAGCCCGGCTTTTGCTCACCGTTCAGAAGGGCTGCTGGCACTGCAAGAATTCAGTAATGTACATGAACAAAAATGGTTAATAATAAGAGGCGTAGGCGGCCGCGAAGTACTTGCTGAACACCTCAAAAAAAATGGCGCTGATGTCAGCTACTGGGAAGTATACGAGCGGCAACCTATTTCTCTGACAGACTCTTCCATTGTGGATAACTGGGTTTCCTCTGTCGATACCATTGTTGTCACCAGCGCTGAACAACTGAATCATTTTTTATCGGAATTACCAGAGTCCGCAAACCCGTGGCTGGAAAATTGCCAGTGGATAGTACCCAGTGAACGCCTGAAAAGTTTGATTCCTATTAAACAATCAGACAGTATCGAAGTCACAGAAAGCGCATCGGATGCTATTATTCTAGATGCGCTTGTAGCAAACGGAAACGCACACATGAACAGCGAAGAAACAACACAAGATAATAATGTAGAGCCACAGGCTGAGCAGGAAAAAGACGAGGTCGTCACGGCTAAGAAAAGCAGCCGACGCTTTTTCAAGCGGTTGCTATGGCTTGTTATATTAATTGCGATTGTCGCCGCGGTCTATTATGGCTATACGCGTTTCCCCGGACTGTTCTCAGCTGACGATGACCAACAAGTAACGTCGTCTGAACAGCAACCGGCAAAGACTGAACCGGAAGAAGAGCAAGATCCGCTTGAAACGAGGCTTCAACAGCTGGAGCAGTCGCTTGCCAGTTTTGAACAACAGCTACAGGAAACGCCTAATTCTCAAGACTTAAACAAACTATCTAACTCAGCTCAACAATTGCGCCAGGATTATGTTGCGCTTCGTTCTGGCTTAGAAAGTCTGCGCGATGAAGTGCGCCAAAGTCCGGCGGATCGCGCCGCCCACTGGCGCTTGCTGGAAGTAAAACAAATGCTCGCAACAGCGGCTCGTATGTTGTGGGTACAGGAAGATTACGATTTAGCCGGCAAACTGCTTCGCTTAGCTGATAATCAGCTTTCAGGTATGGACAGCCGCGAGGCTCTGCGCACCCGCGAGCTGCTTGCAAAAGATATCGAAAAAGTCAGTGCGTTGTCGTCGGTCAATAACACCGATGTGGTTATGACGCTAATAGGTTTGCAGGATCGTATTAGTAAATTACCGGACAACATCAACAACGAATACCGTATTGAAGGTGAAAACTCCGAAAGTTCGGCAACTGGCGACAACTGGCAAGCCAATTTGAAGTCGAACTGGAATGACTTTCTGGATAACTTTATTCGCATTCAACCTGTCGAAGCAGACCCAGAGCCCTTATTAAACAAGTCGCACAGAGCGGCCATTAATGCACGTATCTCGCTGACATTCACGTTAGCGCAAGACGCCGCTCTTAAAGGAAATAATGAGCTGTTTAAACGATACGTCAATCAGTTGCCTCAGTTAATTATGCTGGTAAAAGGCGACAATGCAGCAACCTCTGATGTGGTCGAAAGACTTAAGAGCCTTGAACAGACTCCGAAAACACGCTCAACAGTCGACGCACTTGAGTCGTTAGACTTTATAAGCCGGGCAATTGAGCAAGGGGATGCACTATGAAGTGGTTAATTGCTCTCGTTGTTTTACTAATTGTTGGCGCTATTTTGGGTCCTACGGCGTCTGGTAACGCCGGTTACGTGCTCATCCAGTTTGCAGGTTGGTCAATAGAAGCCACTGTAGTTGGGCTTATCGTTGTCCTCGTCGCTATTGCTTTAATTACTACCGTGGTCGTATCTGTCCTGCGTCGTCTATTGAACAAAACTCAAAAAGGCGCAGCTTGGTTTTCGAATCGTTCAGACAGAAAAGCCAAACAGCTTTACGAAGAAGGTATTCGTTTGTTACTGGATGACTCCCCTGAAGACGCCTCGTTAAAGTTTTCAGCTGCATACAAAAAACGTGGTGCTCCGGAAACAGCAGCCATGGCCGCTTTAGCTGCCTGTTTAGCCAAAGATACAGGAAAAGCTCAGTACTGGCATGATGAAGCAGGAGGCTTTGTTAAAGGCTCAGATACATTGCTGAATATTCTTAAGGTGTCTCAGCAAGTCAGCGACGACCCGCATAATGCCGATAAAGCGGCCCAGGAGCTGTTAAACAAACACCCTGACTCCGCCCATGTTGCATTTTTAGCAAAAACAGCGTTTAAGGCCTCTGGAAACTATAAAGCACTAAAAGATCTGCTTCCTAAATTGAAGCAGCACTCTGAGTTAAGTCCGGCTGATTTTGAACGACTGGAATACGATGTTTACTTTGATTACTTTGTATCCGTTGGCCGTAATGGCAACGACGCGCTAAAGGATGCTTGGCAAGGGTTACCTAGCAAACAACGAAGCGATGCGACCATTCGTTTGGCTTATGCTGCAGCTTTAAAACACCTAGGTGAGCAAGAGCTGTCTGCAAAGGTAATACTGAAAGGTCTTAAAAGAGAAGATATACACCCGGCGGGTGTTAACGCATTGAAGTTGTTCAACGGTAAACACGGAAAGCTTGTGGAATTCGTTCAGGAGAAGTTAAAGCAAAACCCAGATGACAAAGACTATTTATACGCTTTTGCGTTGATAGCAATAGATAATCAGGACTATTCTCTGGCTCAGCGAGCGCTGAAAAAACTCATTGATATTCAACCGAACGATAAAGTATACCGCCTACTGGGCGATGCTTATTATGCATTAGGGGATAGTCAATTAGCTGCTAACGCTTATAAACAAGCGTTAGCAGACTGACTGAAAGGGCGTTCCTTATTGGCGAACGCCTTCTATTGAGAGCTCCAGCTCGACTTCTTTAGCTGCCGGACCAAGGTTGTAGTCGATATTGTAGTCAGCCAAGGTTAAGTCGACTTCGCCAGAGAAGCCACGACGGAAGCCGCCCCAAGGATCTTCACCAGCACCCACATGCTCAATCTCAATAGCAATTTCTTTAGTCACGCCGTTTAACGTAAAGTTACCGTACAACGTGCCTTCACCGTCATCATCGTCATCGGGCACGTACTTGGTGCTTTTAAAAGTCGCTTGTGGAAACTCAGACACATTTAGGAAGTCTTCACCGCGTAAGTGCTTGTCTCGCTCGGCATGATTGGTGTCCACGCTTGCTGTATCAATAGTTACATTGACTGACGCATTTTCAGGCGCGTCTTCGTCATAGCTAAAAGAGCCTTCGAAGTCGTTAAAACGACCGTAGAGCCAGCTGTAACCCAAGTGGCTAATTTTAAATTCGATAAAGGCGTGTTGCCCTTCAGTATCAATTTTATAATCCGCAGCTAAAGCTGACGTACTAAACATCGCTGTACCTGCAATTGCAGCTGCTAATAATGTCTTTTTCATATCTATTTCCTCTCAGTTTTTCCAAACATACGAACTAAAGTTGTGTCTTGGCTTATAAAGTGGTGCTTTAATGCGGCTAATCCATGCCCTCCGGCTAAAATGACCAACGCCAATGCAGAGTACCAATGTACTTCCCCGGCTATATCCTCCTGACTTGGCAAATCAGTTAACGTCGCAGGAACAGAAAATAGGTCAAATACAGATATCGAACTTCCATCAGCCGTCGAAATTAAGTAGCCGCTTATCATGACCGTAAATAACAGTAGATAGAGTAGGGCATGACCCAATTTAGCGCCGATAACTTCTATTTTATTACCTAAAGCCGCTGGTTTTGGATTTGCCATCACCCACAATACCCTTAGAACAGTCAGAATAAGGAGGCAAATACCAAAAGACTTGTGCCACCAAGGCCCTAGACGATACCACTGATCGTAATAGGTAAGCGTCAACATCCACCAGCCAAGCGCAAAAAGCCCGAAAACTATAAGTGCAGATAGCCAGTGTATGAGAATAGACACTAGTCCGTAACGCTTTGACGTATTTCGAAACATAGAGACCTTTCCTTATTTACTTACAAATAGTCTAGCTCAATATTTCGTTTTAGAAATTAATTATAAATGGGATGCGATCTTCGATTTATTCGAATGAAGTAGCCTAATGCTATTGCATCAGGTGTGATGGCAGTTCCGGGAGGACGGGCATAAAAAAAGCCCCCAGCATCAGCTGAGGGCTTCTTCAATTGGAAGTCTGGCGGTGACCTACTCTCACATGGGGAGACCCCACACTACCATCGGCGCTGGTGTGTTTCACTTCTGAGTTCGGGATGGATTCAGGT
>NZ_DGMK01000014.1:0-203 GCF_002388365.1 Idiomarina sp. UBA4520
CCGGTAACAACGGTACCACGACCTGAAATCGAGAATACATCTTCGATTGGCATGATGAATGGCTTATCGATGTCACGCTCTGGCTCTGGGATGTATTGGTCAAGCGCATCTGCTAGCTCAACAATTTTCTTCGCCCACTCTTCGTCGCCTTCCAGCGCTTTCAGTGCTGAGCCCTGAATAACCGGCAGGTCGTCGCCCGGGAA
>NZ_DGMK01000014.1:401-232601 GCF_002388365.1 Idiomarina sp. UBA4520
ACCATGTCACATTTGTTCATGAATACAACGATGTAAGGAACGCCTACCTGACGTGACAACAGGATGTGCTCACGTGTTTGTGGCATTGGGCCGTCAGTTGCCGCTACTACCAGGATTGCGCCGTCCATCTGTGCAGCACCGGTGATCATGTTTTTAACATAGTCAGCGTGCCCTGGGCAGTCTACGTGCGCGTAGTGGCGAGTTGGTGTGTCATATTCAACGTGAGACGTTGAAATAGTGATACCACGCTCTTTCTCTTCTGGCGCGTTATCGATGGCTGCGAAATCTTTCGCCGCACCACCATAAACTTTTGCCAAAACAGTTGTAATAGCAGCGGTCAGGGTAGTTTTACCGTGGTCAACGTGACCAATGGTGCCGACGTTTACGTGCGGCTTCGAACGTTCAAATTTTTCTTTAGACATGATATATCCTCAAATTTAAGTTGAAAGCCCGGTCCTGTGTAAGACCGGACCAGACCTTACTTAACCTTTAGCGTTACGCTCAGCCATCACTTTTTCAGCGATGTTGTTTGGTGCTTCACCATACTTCAGGAATTCCATCGAGTAAGATGCACGACCCTGAGTTTGTGAACGCAAGTCAGTTGCGTAACCAAACATCTCAGACAGTGGAACTTGAGCGTTAACCGCTTTCAAGCCACCTGGCGCTTCTTCCATACCTTCGATGAGACCACGACGACGGTTCAAGTCGCCAACAACATCACCCATCGACTCTTCTGGAGTAATAACTTCGACTTTCATCATTGGTTCAAGCAGAACTGGGTCAGCTTGCATTGCACCTTTTTTGAAAGCCATGCTACCAGCGATCTTAAACGCCATTTCTGACGAGTCAACGTCGTGGTAAGAGCCATCATATAGGGTTGCTTTAACACCCAATACTGGGTAGCCAGCTAATACACCTTGCTCCATTTGCTCTTTAATACCACGATCAACTGCTGGGATGTACTCTTTTGGTACCACACCACCAACAATTTCGTTAACGAATTCGTAAGTAATGTCTTCGCCTTCATCGTCTTCTTCGATGGTCATTGGCTCAAGTTTCAGCCATACGTGACCGAACTGACCACGACCACCTGATTGACGTACGAATTTACCTTCGACTTCAACCGGCTTACGAATGGCTTCACGATATGCAACCTGAGGTTGACCAACGTTACATTCAACTTTGAACTCACGCTTCATACGGTCAACGATGATGTCCAGGTGAAGCTCGCCCATACCAGAGATAATGGTTTGGCCAGATTCTTCGTCCGTTTTAACACGGAACGATGGATCTTCTGCTGCCAATTTACCTAAAGCGATACCCATTTTCTCTTGGTCAGCTTTAGTTTTCGGCTCTACCGCAACAGAGATTACCGGCTCTGGGAATTCCATACGCTCAAGAATGATCTTGTTGTTTGGATCACACAGCGTGTCACCAGTAGTTACGTCTTTAAGACCAATTAGTGCCGCGATGTCACCAGCGCGAACTTCTTTGATCTCTTCACGGCTGTTAGAGTGCATCTGTACCATACGGCCAACACGTTCTTTCTTATTCTTAACAGGGTTAACGACACCGTCACCTTGATTAAGAACACCAGAGTAAACGCGTACGAAGGTCAAAGTACCAACGAATGGGTCTGTTGCAATTTTGAATGCCAATGCTGAGAAAGGCTCATCATCAGATGATTTACGCACACCTTCTGATTCATCATCCAAAATACCAGTGATTGGCTTAACTTCTGTAGGAGACGGCAAATATTCAATAACCGCATCCAGTACTGCTTGAACACCTTTGTTTTTGAACGCTGAGCCAGCAGCTACCAAGCAGATTTCGTTCGCCAATGTACGGGCGCGAAGACCTTCTTTGATTTCAGCTTCTGTTAACTCACCTTCTTCAAGGTATTTATTCATCAGGTCTTCGTTAGCTTCAGCCGCAGCTTCAACCAACTCAGCGTGATACTCTTCACACTGGTCAACCATATCAGCAGGGATGTCTTCATAAGTGAAAGACGTACCCATGTCTTCGTCATTCCAGTTGACGAATTTCATTTTGATCAAGTCAACAACACCACGGAAGTTATCTTCCGAACCTACTGGCAGTTGCATTGGTACAGCAACTGCGTTCAAGCGTGTTTTCATCTGATCAACAACTGACAAGAAGTCCGCACCTGCTCGGTCCATCTTGTTGACAAATACCATACGTGGTACTTCATATTTATTCGCCTGACGCCAAACAGTTTCTGTTTGAGGCTGAACACCTGAAGACGCACACAAAACAACGACAGCACCGTCAAGAACACGCAGAGAACGTTCAACTTCAATGGTGAAGTCAACGTGTCCAGGAGTATCGATGATGTTTACACGATGCTCAGGGAACTGCTTATCCATACCCTGCCAGAAACAGGTCGTTGCTGCTGAGGTGATAGTAATACCACGCTCTTGTTCTTGCTCCATCCAGTCCATGGTGGCTGCACCATCGTGCACCTCACCAAGTTTATGAGACAGGCCAGTGTAGAACAACACACGTTCTGTCGTGGTTGTCTTACCAGCGTCTACGTGAGCACAGATACCGATATTACGATAGCGCTCAATGGAAGTTTTACGAGCCACAATAAACTCCTTTCTAGGTTAACTGTGAATTTACCAGCGATAGTGAGCAAACGCTTTGTTTGCTTCAGCCATGCGGTGAACGTCTTCACGTTTCTTCACAGCTGACCCTTTGTTTTCTGATGCATCTAGCATTTCAGCTGCCAGACGCTGCGACATTGATTTTTCACCACGGGTGCGCGCTGCATCAACTAACCAGCGCATAGCCAGTGCGTTACGACGTACCGGACGAACTTCAACTGGAACTTGGTAGGTAGAACCACCAACGCGACGAGATTTAACCTCGACGGTAGGACGCACGTTTTCTAGTGCATCATCAAAAACGTCCAGATGACCTTTGCCTGACTTCTCTGCCAGGATGTCCAGTGCACCGTAGATAATCTTTTCAGCGACTGCTTTTTTGCCGTCAACCATGACGACATTTATAAATTTGGCCAACAACTCTGATCCGAACTTAGGATCCGGCAGGATTTTACGTTGACCTATGACGCGTCTTCTTGGCATCTCAATATTCTCCGATTAATTCAGGGTATTACCCAAAACTTATGAATTACAGTTTGGCCTTACTAACGGAGAACCGTTAAGACTTAGGCCGCTTCGCGCCGTACTTAGAACGGCCTTGTTTACGATCGTTAACACCTGAACAGTCAAGTGCACCACGAACGGTGTGGTAACGAACACCTGGCAAGTCTTTTACACGACCGCCACGAATCAGTACGACTGAGTGTTCTTGTAAATTATGTCCCTCACCGCCGATGTACGAAGATACTTCGTAACCGTTGGTTAAACGAACACGGCAAACTTTACGCATTGCAGAGTTCGGTTTCTTAGGGGTTGTGGTGTAAACACGGGTACATACTCCGCGTTTTTGAGGGCACGCTTCAAGAGCCGGAACGTTGCTTTTCACAACGGGCTTTTGACGGCCTTTACGCACCAGCTGATTAACTGTTGCCATTCATTACTCCTAGTTTAGTTGATGTCGCTTTTTAGCGCGCACAATGTGCGTGAAAAATCGCTTTTTTCCGACCATACAAAGTCGGATCCCGAAAATCGGGAGCCGAAATTCTAATGGTCATATTTTCACCTGTCAAGGTTATAAAAAAGAAGCCAGCACTATTATTAGTACTGGCTTCTGTACAAATAGGCTAAAAGCGTATTTGTTTATTCAGCAGAATCGTCTTTTGGTGACTCGTTTCCTGCATTAAGAGCGTCCGCTAATTGTTGCTCAGCTTGCTCTGCAGTCATTGATGGTTCTTCATCAACTTGTAACTCGTCGAGGCGACGCTGCATACGTTCTTTGTGATACGAGTAACCGGTACCTGCCGGAATTAATCGACCCACAATAACGTTTTCTTTCAGGCCGCGTAAGCTGTCTTTACGTCCGCCTACCGCTGCTTCGGTCAGGACACGAGTTGTTTCCTGGAACGACGCCGCAGAAATGAACGATTCTGTCGACAGTGACGCTTTAGTGATACCTAATAGCTGACGCTCGAAAGATGCTGGCGTTTTGCCTTCAGCTTCTGCTTTTGCATTCGCTGCAAGCACTTCCGCCATTTCAACCATTTCGCCTTCCAGCAGGTTAGTATCATTCGCACGAAGAATTAACGCTTTACGCAACATCTGACGAACAATCGTTTCGATGTGCTTATCGTTAATCTTAACACCCTGTAGTCGGTAAACTTCCTGAACTTCATTCACGATGTAGTTTGCTACAGCGCTTACGCCACGCAGACGCAGGATATCGTGTGGTGCTTCCGGACCATCGGCGATAACCTCACCTTTCTCAACCTGTTCACCTTCGAACACGTTAAGCTGACGCCACTTCGGAATCATTTCTTCGTGCTGCTCAGCACCATCGTTTGGTGTGATGATTAAGCGACGCTTACCTTTGGTTTCCTTACCAAATGACACCGTACCTGTCTTCTCTGCCAGAATTGCAGGCTCTTTCGGACGACGTGCTTCGAATAAGTCAGCAACACGCGGAAGACCACCGGTAATATCACGAGTCTTCGAACCTTCTTGCGGAATACGCGCCAAGGTATCACCGACTTTAACTTCGGCGTTGTCTTCCAGGTTGATGATAGCGTTACCTGGCAAGAAGTATTGCGCAGGAATATCGGTACCGGCGATGTTCACGTCGTTACCTTTCCCGTCAACCAATTTAACCATTGGACGCATGTCTTTACCGGCACTGGTACGTTGACCAGTTTCCAGTACTACAATGCTTGAAAGACCTGTCAGCTCGTCGGTTTGACGCGTCATAGTAACGCCGTCAATTAAGTCGACAAACTTGATACGACCTTCCACCTCGGTAATGATTGGGTGAGTATGCGGGTCCCAGTTAGCGACAGTTTCGCCGCCTTCAACTGCATCACCTTCACCTTTTTTCAGTACCGCACCGTAAGGTACTTTATAACGCTCGCGCTCACGACCGTATTCATCGATAAGCGTCAACTCAGTTGAGCGAGAAGTAATTACATGCTCTTTATCGCTGTTTACAACCCACTTCGCGTTGTGCAGCTTGATAGTACCTGAGTTCTTAACTTGTACGCTGTTCTCTGCCGTTGCACGCGATGCCGCACCACCAATGTGGAAGGTACGCATGGTCAGCTGTGTACCCGGCTCACCGATTGACTGTGCAGCGATAACACCAACCGCTTCACCTTGGTTAACCATGTGGCCACGAGCCAAGTCACGACCGTAACAGTGCGCACAAACACCAAAGTCTGTGTCACAGGTAATAACCGAGCGAACTTTAACTTCATCGATAGAGTTTTCTTCGAGAATGTCACAGTTCTTTTCATCAAGCAGCGTGTTGCGAGGTAACAGAACGTCTTCGCTACCCGGCTTCAGAACGTCATCACAAAGGACACGGCCTAGCACGCGCTCACGCAATGGCTCTACAACGTCACCACCTTCAATTAATGGCTTCATTGTCAGACCGTCGTGTGTACCACAGTCTTCTTCCATGATAACGACGTCTTGAGAAACATCGACCAGACGGCGAGTCAGATAACCTGAGTTCGCTGTTTTCAGTGCCGTATCCGCAAGACCTTTACGAGCACCGTGAGTCGAGATGAAGTACTGAAGTACGTTCAGACCTTCACGGAAGTTCGCAACGATAGGCGTTTCGATGATTGAGCCATCTGGCTTCGCCATCAGACCACGCATACCAGCCAACTGACGAATCTGCGCAGGGCTACCACGAGCGCCTGAGTCCGCCATCATGAAGATAGAGTTAAAGGATGCTTGCTCTTCGTCTTTACCGTCTTTATTGGTGACAATTTCTTTCGACAAGTTATCCATCATCGCTTTCGAGACTTTCTCGTTCGCGGTTGACCAGATATCGATAACTTTGTTGTATTTCTCACCAGCGGTTACCAGGCCAGACTCAAACTGTTCCTGAATTTCAGCAACTTCTTCTTCCGCCGCTGCGACGATTTCTTTCTTCGCTTCAGGAATAACCATGTCGTTGATACCAACCGACGCACCTGAAACCATCGCGTAGTGGAAACCGGTGTACATGATTTGGTCGGCAAAAATAACCGTGTCTTTCAAGCCCAGATTACGGTAAGCCTGGTTAAGCATACGAGCGATAGGCTTTTTGCCCATAGCCTGATCGATAAGCTCAAACGGCAAACCTTCTGGCATAATTAATGACAATAATGCACGGCCTACGGTTGTATCACGTACCGCAGTTTTAGTCGTACGGTTACCGTCTTCGTCAGCGGTTGTGTCCGTAATACGCACTTTAACGCGTGAATGCAGTTCTACATCACCATTACGGTAAGCTTTTTCTGCTTCAGACGGGCTTTTGAAAATCATGCCTTCGCCTTTACCGTTAATTTTCTCTTTGGTCATGTAGTAAAGACCCAATACAACGTCCTGTGAAGGTACGATGATTGGATCACCACTTGCTGGTGACAGTACGTTGTTGGTTGACATCATCAACGCACGAGCTTCTAACTGAGCTTCCAAAGTCAGCGGCAAGTGCACAGCCATTTGGTCACCATCAAAGTCGGCGTTATATGCCGCACAGACCAATGGGTGTAACTGAATCGCTTTACCTTCAATCAGTACTGGTTCAAATGCCTGAATACCTAAGCGGTGAAGTGTCGGTGCGCGGTTCAGAAGTACTGGGTGCTCTTTGATGACTTCATCCAGAACGTCCCAAACTTCCGCGGTTTCGCGCTCAACCATTTTCTTAGCTGCTTTAATGGTTGTTGCTAAACCACGACGCTCCAACTTGCCGTAAATAAACGGCTTGAACAGTTCCAGAGCCATCTTCTTCGGAAGACCACACTGGTGCAAGCGTAACTTAGGACCAACGGTGATAACCGAACGGCCTGAGTAGTCAACACGTTTACCCAACAAGTTCTGACGGAAACGACCCTGTTTACCTTTGATCATATCTGCCAAAGATTTCAGAGGACGCTTGTTAGAACCTGTGATAGCACGACCACGACGACCATTATCTAATAAGGCATCAACCGCTTCCTGAAGCATACGCTTCTCGTTGCGCACAATAATATCCGGAGCCGCCAAATCTAACAGGCGCTTCAGACGGTTATTACGGTTAATAACGCGGCGATACAGGTCGTTCAAGTCTGATGTTGCGAATCGGCCACCATCCAGCGGTACCAACGGACGTAAATCTGGTGGTAGTACTGGTAATACTTTCAGAATCATCCACTCTGGCTTGTTGCCAGACATTTGGAAAGCTTCTAACAACTTCAGGCGCTTGCTGATTTTCTTACGTTTTGTTTCAGAGTTGGTTTCAGGTAACTCTTCGCGCAACGTTTGAATTTCAGCGTCAATGTCGACAGCACGCAATAAATCAAGCACCGCTTCGGCACCCATTTTTGCGTCGAACTCATCGCCATGTTCTTCTAAAGCGTCCAAATATTCTTCTTCTGTCAGAATCTGACCTTGTTCTAAAGACGTTAAGCCGCCTTCAGTAACTACGTAAGATTCAAAATACAATACACGCTCAATATCACGCAGAGTCATGTCGAGCATAAGACCGATACGTGATGGCAGTGATTTTAAGAACCAGATATGCGCAACAGGGCTCGCCAGTTCAATGTGACCCATACGCTCACGGCGCACTTTGGTTAAGGTGACTTCGACACCACACTTCTCACAAATAACACCGCGGTGCTTCAAACGCTTGTACTTACCGCACAAACATTCATAGTCTTTTACCGGACCAAAGATACGCGCACAGAACAAACCGTCACGCTCTGGTTTGAACGTACGATAGTTAATAGTTTCCGGCTTTTTGACTTCACCGTATGACCAACTGCGGATCATATCTGGCGAAGACAAAGCAATACGAATTCCGTCAAATTCGTCTGCTTGATTCGTCGGCTTTAAAAGCTTCAACAAGTCTTTCACGATTTATCTCCTGTCGGAGTTCAACCTATGGGGAGTGAACATCACTCCCCCAGTAATTCCAGCAACAGACGCTTAGTTCTGTTCCAGCTCGATATTGATGCCCAGAGAGCGAATTTCTTTCAACAATACGTTGAACGACTCTGGCATACCCGCTTCCATTTGCAGGTTATTGTCGACGATGTTTTTGTACATCTTCGTACGACCGTTTACGTCGTCCGACTTAACCGTCAACATTTCTTGCAAGGTGTATGCAGCACCGTATGCTTCTAATGCCCAGACTTCCATCTCACCGAAGCGCTGACCACCAAACTGTGCTTTACCACCCAATGGCTGCTGAGTTACCAAGCTATAAGAGCCGGTAGAACGAGCGTGCATCTTGTCGTCGACCAAGTGGTTTAGTTTCAGCATGTACATGTAACCAACAGTCACATCACGCTCAAACTTATCACCCGTGCGACCGTCAAACAGTGGTATCTGACCTGACTCAGGTAAATCTGCTAGTTTCAGAAGCTCTTTAATTTCTTCTTCAACCGCACCATCAAATACTGGTGTTGCTGTTGGCAGACCTGCTTTTAGGTTACCTGCTAAGCGCATCACTTCGTCATCAGAAAACTCACTGATATCGACTTTCTGGCGGCACTCACCCAGGTCATAAACTTGCTGTAAGAAGTCGCGTAGCTCTTTCATGGCCCGCTGCTGCTTCAGCATCTTGTCTATTTTGCTACCAATTCCGCGAGCAGCCATACCCAAGTGTGTTTCCAACACCTGACCAATGTTCATCCGCGACGGTACACCCAATGGGTTCAATACGATATCTACCGGGTTACCTTCATCATCGTGAGGCATGTCCTCAACTGGGATGATAGTAGAGATAACACCTTTGTTACCGTGACGACCAGCCAATTTATCACCAGGCTGAATGCTACGTTTGACCGCTAAGTAGACTTTTACGATTTTCAGTACGCCAGGCGCTAAATCATCACCTTGAGTGATTTTACGACGCTTGTTTTCGTACTTCGTATCGAAATCGTCACTAATTTGCTGGTACTGCTCGGCAATTTGTTCTAATTGCGCTTGAGCGTCTTCAGAACCTAAGTCCTGAGTTAACCAGTTTTTGCGGTCCATGCTTGCTAATTTAGCTTCATCGAAGCCATTAGCTAATAGCAAGTTGCGCGCACGGTTGTAGATACCTTCTTCAAGAATCTTAAATTCTTCTGTCAGGTCTTTCTTAACCTTCGCCAGTTGCATCTCTTCGATAGCAACGGCACGTTTATCTTTTTCAACGCCATCGCGAGTAAAGACTTGCACATCGATAACAGTACCGTTAACACCGTTAGGAACGCGCAGCGAGCTGTCTTTAACGTCTGACGCTTTTTCACCGAAGATAGCTCTCAAAAGCTTCTCTTCTGGCGTTAACTGTGTTTCGCCTTTAGGTGTCACTTTACCGACCAGTATGTCGCCGCCATTAACTTCAGCACCAACATAAACAACACCGGCTTCATCAAGTTTGCCCAGCGCTGACTCACCAACGTTCGGAATATCTGAAGTAATTTCTTCAGCACCCAATTTGGTGTCACGAGCAACACAGTTCAGTTCTTGAATGTGAATAGTGGTTAAACGGTCTTCTTGCGCAACACGCTCAGAGATAAGGATTGAATCCTCAAAGTTATAACCATTCCAAGGCATGAACGCGACACGTAGGTTTTGGCCAAGTGCCAATTCACCTAAGTCTGTCGATGGACCATCTGCTAATACGTCGCCACGAGTCACCGGTTCACCAGGATTAACCGTTGGTTTCTGGTTAATACAGGTGTTTTGGTTAGAGCGTGTGTACTTAGTTAAGTTGTAAATGTCGATACCTGCTTCACCCGGCACCATTTCTTCTTCATTTACTTTAACTACGATGCGGCTCGCATCGACGTAATCAACAACACCACCACGTTTAGCAACAACGGTAACACCCGAGTCGACCGCGATAGTGCGTTCAATACCAGTACCAACTAACGGCTTATCTGCACGTAGCGTTGGTACCGCCTGACGTTGCATGTTTGATCCCATCAAAGCACGGTTAGCATCGTCGTGCTCAAGGAATGGAATCATGCTTGCTGCAATTGACACGATTTGCTGAGGAGCAACGTCCATATACTGAACTTGCTCTTTACTCATCAATGTAAATTCATTTTTGTGTCGGCAAGGCACTAAGTCTTCAGTTAACTCACCTTTGTCATTCAGCGCTACGTTCGCCTGAGCGATAACATAGTTGCCTTCTTCAATGGCTGACAAGTAGTCGACATCGTCAGTAACAACACCATTTTCAATACGGCGGTAAGGCGTCTCAAGGAAACCGTACTCGTTCGTTCTTGAGAAGCTCGACAGCGAGTTAATAAGACCGATGTTCGGTCCTTCCGGCGTTTCGATTGGGCACAAGCGACCATAGTGAGTCGGGTGTACGTCTCGAACTTCGAAGCCTGCTCGTTCACGCGTCAAACCGCCCGGACCTAATGCAGAAATACGACGCTTGTGCGTGACTTCTGACAACGGGTTGTTTTGGTCCATGAACTGAGACAATTGGCTTGAGCCAAAGAACTCTTTCACGGCAGCGCTGATTGGCTTCGCGTTAATCAGGTCTTGTGGCATGGTGTTGTCTAAATCGCCAAGAGACAAACGCTCTTTAACGGCACGCTCAACACGTACAAGACCTACACGGAATTGGTTTTCCGCCATTTCACCAACCGAACGAATACGACGGTTACCCAAGTGATCAATATCATCCACTTCATCAAGACCGTTACGAATCTCGATAAGCTTCTTCATGACATCGATAATGTCTTCTTTCGACAACGTATTCTCACCACTTAAGTCGTCACGACCTAAACGGCGGTTAAACTTCATGCGACCAACGGTCGATAAATCGTAACGCTCTTCGCTGAAGAATAAGTTATCGAATAATGCTTCTGCTGCTTCGCGAGTCGGCGGTTCGCCTGGGCGCATCATACGATAGATTTCAACCAACGCTTCCAAGCGGTTTGTGGTTGAATCTACGCGCAGCGTTTCGCTCATGTAAGGACCGTGGTCCAAATCATTCACGAACAGCGTTTCAATTTTCTTAATACCGGCTTCGCTCAATGCCGCAATTAACTCAAGCGTTAATACGTCATTTGCGTGGCCAATAACTTCGCCTGTTTTCTTATCGGCGTAGTCTTTTGCTAATACTTTTCCGACCATGTATTCAGTCGGCACGTCCATTTCTTTAATGTCTAGTTTCTCTAACTGACGAATATGGCGTGCGGTAATACGACGGCCTTTTTCAACCAATACTTCGCCATCAGCACCTTTGATGTCGAACTTCGCTGTTTCGCCGCGAAGACGCTCAGGCACCAACTCCATCTTGACTTTAGTTTTCAAGATTTCGAAGTAGGTTGTCTCGAAGAACATATCGAGCATTTCTTCGGTGCTGTAGTCTAGCGCACGAAGAATAATAGACGCCGGTAATTTACGGCGACGGTCGATACGAACGAACACGTTGTCTTTAGGATCAAACTCAAAGTCTAACCACGAGCCACGGTATGGGATAACTCGCGCGTTATACAGAACTTTACCTGACGAATGTGATTTACCTTTGTCATGGTCAAAGAAGACACCAGGAGAGCGGTGAAGCTGAGAAACGATAACTCGTTCTGTACCATTGATAACGAAGGTTCCGTTTTCTGTCATTAACGGAATTTCGCCCATGTACACTTCTTGCTCTTTAATGTCTTTAACCGTGCCGGCTGCTGCTTCTTTATCAAACAGGACCAGACGCAGTTTCACACGCAGAGGTGCTGAGTAGGTAATACCACGAATTTGACATTCTTCAACGTCAAACGCCGGCTCACCCATGTGATAACTGACGTACTGCAGTTCCGCATTACCTGAGTAGCTGGCAATAGGAAAAACCGAACGAAAAGCCGCTTCCAAGCCGTTATTGGCATCTGGATCGACTTCAATAAATTTCTTAAATGAATCAAGCTGCATAGACAGCAAATAAGGCACTTCTAAGACCTGCGGTCGTTTACCAAAGTCCTTACGAATACGTTTTTTCTCAGAGTAGGAGTACGCCATGGGGTTCCTCAGCTAGCTGATTGATGACCCTAACCAACGAGTGGTTCGATGGTTAAGACAGATGAATCTTTTATCTGTCGATCCCGTGTTGTTTTTGCAAAACTTGTATCCCAACCTCGGGCAAAAATGATACAAGCAATACAGCGCAAAAAGGCTGGTGGTTATTTAACCACCAGCCCAAGGCCCTAAAGAGCCATATTTTGTACAAAAGTCGACTTACTTAACTTCAACTTCCGCACCAGCTTCTTCAAGCTGCTTTTTCAGCTCTTCAGCTTCGTCTTTGCTAACACCTTCTTTGACTGCAACTGGTGCAGACTCAACCATAGCTTTAGCTTCTTTCAAGCCAAGGCCAGTTGCGCCGCGAACAGCTTTGATAGCAGCTACTTTGTTGCTACCAGCGCCTTTCAGCATTACGTCAAATTCAGTTTGTTCTTCAGCTGCTGCTTCGCCGCCTGCTGCTGGACCAGCTGCTACTGCAACTGCTGCAGATGCGTCAACGCCGAATTTTTCTTCAGCTGCTTCGATCAGTTCAACCAGTTCCATTACTGGCATTTCAGCGATCGCGTTTAAGATATCGTCTTTAGTCAGAGCCATTACTCTAAACTCCTGGGTTGATAATTACAAAAAATGGTTAAAAAACCAACGTATTATTTAGCGTCTTTAATTGCTGCCAACGTTCTAACGAACTTGCTAGGTACTTCGTTAACTGTTTTAACGAATTTGCTAACAGGTTCTTTGAAGGTGGCGAGCAATTTAGCCAATGCTTCGTCACGAGTCGGAAGTGAAGCAACTGCGTCCAATTTCTCAGGACCCATGATGCCATTACCGATTGACAGAGCTGTAACCTGCAGGTTCTTGTTCTCTTTGGCAAAATCTTTGAACAAACGAGCTGAAGCGCCCGGTGCGTCCATAGAAAAACCATAAACAAGAGGTCCTTTCAGTACATCGCTCATGTCGTCGAACTGAGTGCCTTCAAAAGCGCGTTTTGCAAGAGTATTTCGAACAACTTTCAGAAATACGCCTTGCTCACGTGCTTTTTTACGAAGCTCAGTCATATCGGCAACTTCGATGCCTCGATATTCAGCAACGGTGACGGCTAGCGCATTCGAAGCAACGTCGTTAACTTCCTTAACGATGGCTTTCTTTCCGGCTAAACCAATTGCCACTGATATCACCTCGTTTTCAATTTGGAGCCGAAGCTCCACGTTACAATTAGGTGGAGTTACCTCCACCGCGTTGTCACGGTGATTCTCTACCCAGAGAGCCTGAGTCGGATATCACCATCTGCGTAGGAAATTAAGTGCCGCTATTCGATACTACTGAAATTCTCGCGGTACACCTACGGTCTTGGACGGGAGCCTTGCTTGTTGCCTTTTGAGCATTACAAACGGCAGCTCCAACCCATAAACCTTAATTAACCAGCGCTAACAGTACCCTGGTCAATACTTACACCAGCGCCCATCGTTGTAGATAAGCTGATGCGTTTAAAGTAAACACCTTTTGCAGAAGAAGGCTTAGCTTTCTTAAGCGCGCCTAATAATGCATCAAGGTTTTCTTTCAATTTCGCGTCATCGAAATCAACACGGCCGATTGTTGCGTGAACAATACCGTTTTTGTCGTTGCGATAACGAACCTGACCCGCTTTAGCATTTTTAACAGCTGTTGCTACGTCAGGAGTTACAGTACCTGTTTTCGGGTTAGGCATCAGGCCTCGAGGACCTAAGATTTGACCTAATTGACCAACAACACGCATTGCGTCAGGTGATGCTACGACAACGTCGAAGTTCATTTCACCTTTCTTAACTTGTTCAGCCAAGTCTTCCATACCAACAATGTCAGCACCCGCTTCTTTCGCTTTGTCTGCATTGTCGCCAGAAGTAAAGACTGCAACGCGAACGTCACGACCAGTACCATTTGGTAATACAGTCGCGCCACGAACGTTTTGGTCAGATTTACGAGCATCGATGCCAAGGTTTACTGCAACATCAACGCTTTCAGTGAATTTTGCTGTTGCTAGTTCTTTCAACAGTGCAATTGCTTCATTCACGTCGTAATCGCGGGCTTCAACTTTCTCTGCGATCATGCGAGCGCGTTTTGTTAATTTAGCCATCGATTAGCCCTCCACGTTCAAGCCCATCGCGCGAGCAGAGCCGGCGATAGTGCGTACAGCTGCGTCCATGTCGGCAGCAGTAAGGTCTGGTTCTTTAGTTTTTGCAATTTCTTCTAATTGCGCACGAGTCACAGTACCAACTTTTTTGGTATTAGGCTCGCCAGAACCGCTCTTGATACCCGCTGCTTTCTTAAGCAAGAAAGACGCAGGAGGCGTTTTCGTGATGAACGTGAATGAACGATCTTCAAATACTGTAATTTCAACAGGAACAGGCGCGCCTTTTTCCAGGCTATCTGTTTGCGCGTTGAATGCTTTACAGAATTCCATGATGTTTACACCGTGCTGACCCAAAGCAGGACCAACTGGCGGTGACGGGTTAGCTGAACCAGCAGCTACCTGTAATTTGATAATGGCTGATACTTTCTTCGCCATGATTATTTCCTCTGTTGTGGGTTTAACGCCTCGTAACTTTTCAGAGTAAAGTTACTCAATCGGCTCCCCGTTAAAAAAGGACGCGAATTATAAGTGAATTCGCGCCGTTGATCAATGCTAGATTGATGATTTTTTGATCACGACTTCTCGATTTGACCAAACTCTAAATCGACAGGTGTTGCACGACCAAAGATAGAGACGGAAACCGTTACGCGACTTTTCTCGTAATCAACTTCTTCAACAGTTCCGTTAAAGTCAGCAAACGGACCGTCGGTAACACGAACCACTTCACCCGGCTCAAACAATGTTTTCGGCTTCGGCTTGTCCGCAGAGTCCTGCAAGCGGTCAAGAATAGCGTCCGCTTCTTTTTTAGAAATAGGCGTTGGACGGTCGCTTGTACCACCAATAAAGCCAAGGACACGCGGAACGCTCTTAATTAAATGCCATGAATCTTCGTCCATGGTCATTTCAACTAGCACGTAGCCAGGAAAGAATTTACGTTCGCTTTTGCGACGTACACCGCCACGCATTTCTACGACTTCTTCCTTCGGTACTAATATTTCACCGAATTTGTCTTCCATGCCATGCAGCTTGATATGTTCTTTTAGAGATTCAGCAACACGAGCTTCGTAACCGGAAAATGCCTGTACGACGTACCAACGTTTCTTATCGCTCATAGATTAAATCTCCAATCCGGTTAAGAAGCCAACGACACGCACAAGGATGCCATCAAGACCCCAGAGAATTAACGCAACAATAACGGTCGCGACAACAACGATAAGCGTTGTTTGAGTTGCTTCCTGACGAGAAGGCCAAACGACTTTGCGAACCTCAGTGCGACTTTCTTTAGCGAAAGACACAAACTTTCTGCCCTTAATTGTGGTGCTAGCGAAAAAGCCAGCCAGTCCCACTAATACGACAACGCCTATAGCGCGATAGAGTACTGAGATTTCTTCTGCGTAGTAGTGATTACCGCCGATAGCTACAACTAGCAAGGCGATAGTGATTATCCATTTCAAGCTGTTTAATGAACTGCTCTGCGTCTCGTTATTTGCGCTCATTCTTTAATCCTAATTGCGACCGGTCTTCGCTTTGAACTTAAAATCTGGCAGGGGCGGAGGGATTCGAACCCCCAACCGTCGGTTTTGGAGACCGCTGTTCTGCCAATTGGAACTACGCCCCTAAATAATGTCCTTCACTCTTATCTTAATTGGTGCAGGATTGGACGCGGTATTATACCTAAGACAGCGCTTGGCGCAAGCCATAAAAAAGCCCGGCGCGAAGCCGGGCTCTCTCTATACGATACTTAAACCGTATTAGTCGATGATCTTAGATACAACACCTGCACCTACAGTACGACCACCTTCACGGATTGCGAAACGCAGACCTTCGTCCATTGCGATTGGAGCAATCAGCTCTACAACGAACTTAAGGTTGTCGCCTGGCATAACCATTTCTACGCCTTCCGGCAATTCTACTGCACCCGTTACGTCAGTCGTACGGAAGTAGAACTGTGGACGATAGCCTTTGAAGAATGGCGTGTGACGGCCACCTTCGTCTTTGCTCAGTACGTAAACTTCCGCTTCAAACTTGGTGTGCGGAGTAATTGTACCTGGCTTAGCCAATACCTGACCACGCTCAACTTCGTCACGCTTAGTACCACGCAACAAGGCGCCGATGTTCTCACCTGCACGACCTTCGTCAAGCAGCTTACGGAACATTTCAACACCAGTGACAGTCGTCTTAGTGGTGTCTTTCATACCAACGATTTCACACTCATCACCAGTGTTGATGATACCGCGCTCTACACGACCGGTAACAACGGTACCACGACCAGAAATCGAGAATACGTCTTCGATTGGCATGATGAATGGCTTATCGATGTCACGCTCTGGCTCTGGGATGTATTGGTCAAGCGCGTCTGCTAGCTCAACAATTTTCTTAGCCCACTCTTCGTCGCCTTCCAGCGCTTTCAGTGCTGAGCCTTGAACTACCGGCAGGTCGTCGCCCGGGAAGTCGTACTCTGACAACAACTCACGAACTTCCATTTCTACCAGCTCTAACAGCTCTTCATCGTCGACCATGTCACATTTGTTCATGAAGACAACGATGTAAGGTACGCCTACCTGACGTGAAAGCAGGATGTGCTCACGTGTTTGCGGCATTGGGCCGTCAGTTGCCGCTACTACCAGGATTGCGCCGTCCATCTGTGCAGCACCGGTGATCATGTTTTTAACATAGTCAGCGTGTCCTGGGCAGTCTACGTGCGCGTAGTGGCGAGTTGGAGTGTCATACTCAACGTGAGAAGTTGAGATAGTGATACCACGCTCTTTCTCTTCTGGCGCGTTATCGATGGCTGCGAAGTCTTTCGCCGCACCACCGTATACTTTTGCCAAAACAGTTGTAATAGCAGCGGTCAGGGTAGTTTTACCGTGGTCAACGTGACCAATGGTGCCGACGTTTACGTGCGGCTTCGAACGTTCAAATTTTTCTTTAGACATTGCAGCCTCTCTAACAAAATTCTTTTGGTGTTTTACCTAAACTTACGTTTGCATACCAAGGTTTCGTTAGAATGGCCTAAAAAGAAATGGTGCTGATAGGCGGATTCGAACCGCCGACCTCACCCTTACCAAGGGTGCGCTCTACCAACTGAGCTATATCAGCACGACTTGAATTTGGAGCGGGTGGCGGGAATCGAACCCGCGTCATCAGCTTGGAAGGCTGAGGTAATAGCCACTATACGACACCCGCAAATTCACAATTTTGTGAGGCCACCTCAAAACCAAGGAAATTGCGTGGTGGAGGGGGCAGGATTCGAACCTGCGAAGGCGGAGCCGTCAGATTTACAGTCTGATCCCTTTGGCCACTCGGGAACCCCTCCCGCATTTTGCAATTTGAATTGGTGCCGGCAGAGAGAGTCGAACTCCCGACCTACTGATTACAAGTCAGTTGCTCTACCAGCTGAGCTATGCCGGCACCCCGGTTAGGTGGAGCGCATTCTATGGTACTAAATTTGATAGTGCAATAGCTTTGCGCAAAAAATTTAAAAATTCGCGACCAAGTGGTCAGTTTTTAACTCCTTTGAGTAAAAACCGACCGAAACAGTCATTTATTCAAACGGATGACGAAGTACAATAGTTTCGTTACGGTCAGGGCCCGTTGAGATGATATCAACCGGTACGCCTGTCAGCGCTTCAATTCTGGATATGTACGCTAATGCTTGCGGCGGTAACTGGTTATGCTCCGTCACGCCAACCGTACTTTCCTGCCAGCCTTCTAAGGTCTCATAAACAGGCTCGACCAAGTCATAGTCTTCAGCTGCCAATGGCGGATACTCACTGATTGTGCCATCAGCCAACTTATAGCCCGTACAAATTTTTAACTCATCCAGACCATCAAGCACATCTAGTTTGGTTAAGCAAAAGCCACTGACTGAGTTAATTTGCACCGCACGACGCATTGCCACTGCATCTAACCAACCTGTGCGGCGTTTACGACCAGTTGTTGCACCAAACTCATGACCTTTAACGCCTAAGTGCTGGCCAACATCGCAGCCGAGCTCTGTTGGGAATGGACCACTACCGACACGAGTCGTATAGGCCTTCACGATACCTAATACATACTCAATATAACGAGGACCAAAGCCGGCACCTGTCGCTACCCCACCTGCCGTAGTGTTAGATGATGTCACATAAGGGTAAGTACCGTGATCAATGTCCAACAATGTGCCTTGAGCACCTTCGAACATGACTTTGTCGCCGTTCTTACGAGCCTGATCAAGCATTGCCGGTACATCGGCAACCATTGGCTTCAGCAATTTAGCAAACTCTTTGCATTGCTTAAGAACCGTATCGTAGTCGATGGCATCGGTTTTATAATATTCAGTCAGGGCAAAGTTGTGGTAATCGACAAGCTCTTTTAGTTTGCCTTCAAAACGTTCAGCATTAAATAAATCGCCAACCCGCAGACCACGACGTGCGACTTTGTCTTCATACGCAGGGCCGATACCTCGACCGGTAGTTCCAATAGCTTCTTTACCTCGTGCTTTTTCACGAGCCTGGTCTAGAGCAATATGGAAAGGCAAAATTAACGGGCAAGCTTCACTCACTCGCAAGCGCTCTTTAACAGGCACGCCTCGCGCTTCAAGCATATCAATTTCTTCAATCAATGCTTCCGGCGATAGCACTACGCCATTACCAATAACACACTGAACATTTGAGCGCAGAATACCTGATGGGATAAGGTGTAAAACCGTTTTCTCACCGTCAATAACCAGTGTATGACCTGCGTTATGACCACCTTGATAACGAACAACTAAGCTCGCTTTGTCGGTCAACAGATCGACGATTTTACCTTTACCTTCGTCACCCCATTGGGTGCCTAAAATAACAACGTTCTGACTCATGATTGCCCCGCGTAAAAAAAAAGCGTGGCGATCTTACCTTGTATCGGGGAGTTTGTACATGAGGGAAAAGTGCCCAATGGAGTCATTGGGCACTGGTTGGACTTTTAGTCTTCTTTCGAACCCATCATATTTTGCAGATAACGGAAGAAGTCACTGTTCGCATCCAGGACTAGCATGTCATTACCTTTACCAAAGGAGTTAGTATAGGCTTCCATGCTGCGGATGAATGCGAAAAACTCAGCGTCTTTTTCATACGCTTCAGCATAAATACGAGCGGCTTCTGCGTCACCTTCACCACGCAGTTCACGCGACTGACGCTTAGCATCAGCGAGCATAACGGTCACTCGGGCATCGACGTCGGCACGGATAAACTCAGCCTGCTCTTTACCTTCTGACCGGTGCTCTGTTGCAACCGCTTGACGCTCAGCACGCATACGCTGATAAATCGATTGGCTGACCTCGGTCGGCAGGTTAATTTGCATAACCCGTACGTCAAGCACTTCAATACCTAAATCTGAAGCACTTTTAGCGCCCTGAAGCAACGCTTCACGCATAAGCTCGTCACGCTCACCAGAAACAATATCTGAAATGGTGCGATTACCAAACTCACTACGCAAGCCACTGTTGATTCGACGAGTAAGTAAAGCTTCTGCTTGCAGAATATTACCGCCGTTTGTACTCAGGTAGAACGTAGAGAAATCATTAATACGCCACATGACATAGGTATCAACAATTAAGTCTTTTTTCTCACTGGTTACAAAGCGGTCTGGGTCACCGTCCAAAGTTTGCAGGCGCGCATCCAGCTTTTTAACTTGCTCGATAAAGGGTATTTTAAAGTGTAAGCCTGGCTCGAATACCATCGCTTCACCCGTTTGGGCGTTACGTTCAACCTTACCAAATTGAATCAAAATGGCTCGCTCACCCTCTTTCACCACGTAGATGGAGGACAAACCCAGCGCGACCAGGACCACAACTATTATTGCGATTAGGTTTTTCATTAGTTTCGACCTCCGCTACGGTTGCTGTTGCGAGTGTTTTGCGGTTCCGAGTTAAAAGACGTTCCTGCGCCTTGCTCTGGAACTCGCGGAGGCGAGAAGGTTTCAGTATTACGACCTTGCTTCTCTAATAGTTTTTCAAGCGGCAAGTACATCATGTTGTTGCCACCTTCGACATCCACCAGGACTTTTGGTGTCTTCGCATAAAGGTCTTGGAGTGTGTCTAAGTAAATGCGTTCACGCGTCACTTCCGGTGCTCGCTCGTACTGAGGTAATAGCTCGTTAAAGCGTGCAACCTCACCCTGAGCTTCCAGAATAATTTGTTCACGATACGCTTGAGCTTCTTGCAACATACGGCGAACTTGACCACGTGCTAACGGCTCAACTTCACGCGCATAGGCTTCAGCTTCACGAATGTAACGCTCTTCGTCCTCTTGCGCAGCTATAGCGTCATCAAACGCGTCTTTAACCGCTTCTGGTGGACGTGCCGGCAGTAAGTTGATATCGACAACTTGCAGACCAACTGTGTAAGGATTCATTGTCGACTCAAGCATTTCCAGTGTATCTGCACGGACTTGCTCACGACCACGAGTCAGCACTTCGTCCATTGTTGTATGACCAACAACATAACGTAACGCACTGTCAGTTGCGCGCGATAATACGCCGTCTGCGTCCTGAACATTGAATAAGTAAGCGCGGGGGTCGACCACACGGTACTGAACATCAAGCTCGACACGAACAACGTTTTCATCTTGAGTCAGCATGTAACCCTCGGTTTTATCCGAACGAACGTTGTTAACGTCGACATGTTCAACGGTATCGACAAAAACAGGGCGCCAATGCAGACCTGACTCAACCATTGTGTGGAACTGACCAAAACGAAGCACGACGCCACGGTCAGCTTCTTTTACGGTATAAAAGCCCGCAATGAACCAAACAATAAGGGCGATAATAGCAATAATGCCAATACCTTTACTTGGAATGCCTGAGCTACCGCCAGAGCCTCCACCTTTATTGCCGCCAAAGCCGAACTTTGAAAAGAGTTTACGGACTGCTTCGTCAAGATCAGGTGGTCCCTGATCTTTACCGCCCTGATTTTTCCATGGGTCACGGTCGTTGTTGTTACCGCCGTTCCCCGGTTGATTCCAAGCCATGGACTGCTCCAATTTATGGTTTAACTTATATTAATTGTTCTTTTGGACAATTAACTCATCCAAATTACTATCAAATCGTTTTTTCAGGCGCTGCCAGTCTACCGATGATAAACGCACATGCAACGCCAGTTGTCCGTTTTCGTCGACATCTTCCGATGTCACACTGTTGAGTTCGTACAATGTACCACGTAATTTACCCATAGACGGCGGTATTTTTAGTGTGGCGTCCATCATTTGAGGGCCCAGTAACTGGGTTAAAGCCTCTAAGATAAGCTCGACACCAATACCTTCCTGAGCCGATACCCAGACTCTTACTGGCTTGCCATCCTCGTAATCGATACGTGGTTTTGCGCCATCTATCTGATCTATTTTATTACAAATAATCAGTTGTGGCACATCCCCAGCGTCAATTTCTTCGAGTACTTCTGTCACCTGGTCAATATTACTTTGCTGCTGGTCATCAGCGACGTCAACCACATGCAAAAGTAAGTCGGCTTCCTGGGTTTCCTGAAGCGTCGCCTTGAAAGCAGCGACTAAGTCATGCGGCAAATGCCGGATAAAACCAACAGTATCCGCCAGAATCAAGTCGCCAACATCTTCAATAGTGAGCTTACGAAGAGTGGGGTCCAACGTCGCAAACAATTGGTCTGCTGCGTAAACGCCCGCTTCCGTTAACTGATTAAACAGCGTTGATTTACCGGCGTTGGTATAGCCCACTAACGAAACTGTAGGAATTTCGGCTTTCTGACGGGCACGCCGTCCTTGCTCGCGTTGCTTTTGAACTTTTTCCAGACGCCGCAGAATATTCTTAATACGTCCGCGAATTAATCGTCGGTCAGTCTCAAGCTGCGTTTCACCCGGGCCGCGCAAACCGATACCACCTTTTTGGCGCTCCAAGTGAGTCCAGCCACGTACCAAACGCGTTGAGATATGACGTAATTGTGCCAGCTCTACCTGCAGTTTACCTTCGTGAGTACGCGCCCGCTGAGCGAAGATATCAAGAATAAGCCCGGTTCTGTCCAGAACGCGACATTTACAGATAGCTTCCAGGTTACGCTCTTGCGTTGGGGATAACGCATGATTAAAGATAACAATGTTGGCATCCAGCGCCTTCACTTGCTCGGCTATTTCTTCTGCTTTACCACTGCCAACAAAGTATTTCGGCGTCGGTGAACCGCGGCTTGTTGTTATAACGCCGCGAGTCTCAACACCAGAAGAGTTTGCTAAAAGTTTAAGTTCAGAGAGATCTTCTCGGTTTACTTCAGTGGGAAAGTCCACATGAACCAAAATTGCGTAGTCGCCACCTTCATACCTATCGAACAAGTTGTATCAGACCTCTCTTTTCTTAAAATTAATCGTCGAACTCAGCCACGCCTTCAGCCGCTTGCTGAGGCAAGTAGTTTTGCGGGATTCTAGCCGGGACGACAGTCGAAATAGCGTGTTTATAAACCATTTGGCTAACAGTGTTTTTCAGCAATACAACAAATTGGTCAAACGACTCAATTTGCCCCTGTAGCTTTATACCATTGACCAAATAAATGGATACCGGGATGCGCTCGCGGCGCAATGCATTTAAAAACGGGTCTTGTAGAGTTTGCCCCTTGGCCATCTTGGATTCCTTTTTTTATCGTTATTCATTATCCAATGCGAAATACAAAAAGTGACAGCACCGCCAATTTGCTATCACCTGTAAACACACACTAGACCAGTAAAGAATTTTTGCAACCAGAAAAACGTTAAAAATTACTCATTTATTTGCTAATCGGATCTGTGGGCGGTACTGAAAATTTCAATCCTTGGGAGGAAATTTTTGCGCAGGTTGAGCTAAGGCAGCCTCAACTTTGTCGTTCATTTGCGGGTCATCAGTTTCCAGCCAAGTCACACCTGGCCAGCCGTTCAGCCAGGTTAGTTGGCGTTTTGCAAGCTGCCGGGTAGCGATAATGCCGCGCTCTCGCATTTCCTCATACGACAGTTCGCCATTTAGGTATTGCCACATTTGGCGGTATCCGACGCTACGAATGGACGGTAAGTCTTCATGTAAGTCGCCACGTTCAAACAGCTTTCTAACTTCGTCCTCGAATGGCTCAGACAGCAT
Organism: Idiomarina sp. UBA4520; assembly: GCF_002388365.1. Lineage (NCBI taxonomy): Bacteria > Pseudomonadati > Pseudomonadota > Gammaproteobacteria > Alteromonadales > Idiomarinaceae > Idiomarina > Idiomarina sp. UBA4520. The sequence goes on from NZ_DGMK01000014.1 coordinate 23,697, forward strand.
TTGATCAAAGCGCTGCTCAATGCGCTGGTGCAGTACTGAACGCTCCTTTGGCGCAATCGCAAACTGATAAACGGGCTTATTCAGCTGACCAAAGCGCTCTTTCGTCAGTTCAGTCAGTGTTTTTCCACTGACCTCATAAACTTCCAGTGCGCGCAGGGTTCGCTGAGGATCATTCGGATGTATGCGGTTGGCACTGACAGGATCAACCGTTTTCAACCGGTCATGCAAAGCAGCAAGCCCACTTGCTTCCATTTCTTGGGTAAGTTTTTGTCTAACCGACGCATCAGACTCAGGCAACTGCGACAAGCCTTCGAGCAAAGCTTTGAAATACAACATGGTGCCACCAACCAGCAAAGGAACCTTTCCGCGCGCCTGAATGTCGTCAATTAAACGCAGTGCATCGCGCTGAAAGTCGGCCGCTGAATAAGTCTCTGACGGGTCGCAAATATCGATAAGATGATGCGGTACTTTGGCTTGCTCTTCCGGTGTTGGTTTTGCGGTGCCAATATCCATTCCGCGGTAAATAAGCGCCGAATCGACGGAAATAATTTCACAGTCCAGCTTGTCGCACAGTGCCAGCGACAGGGCTGTTTTTCCGGCAGCTGTTGGACCGTAAATGGTAATAACCGCATTAGTGGTTTGCATTATAAGCCTCCGGCACTTCAATAAACTGGAGGTAGTCGGCAGACTCATGTAGTTGATCGCGCCACTGCTTCACCCAGTGCTCTGCTTCCGTTGTACTGTATTCACCTTTAGCAACAAAGGCCGTCAGCCATGTTAGCAGCTGGGTGTCGGAGTTCTCTGACACTTGCTCAAGTAATTGCTTAAATAACAGTGCGACATTGCCTTTACGAAGCATTTCCGGCATTTGCTCGATAACCACCATATCTTTCTGACGATAGTACATGACCCCCAGGCGGTTCAGCTGTTGCTCTGGCCATTGGCTAACCGGCGTTTTAAACTCTTTTGCTGATACCGTTACGGGAACCAATAATGGCTGTCCAGACAAGCCGTCTTCAAGCTGCTGAGAAAGCTTCTCCTGTGCGCAAACTGCATGCACCTGTCGTACATTCAGCCAGGCCAACCGGTTTGAGTGTCTAACTAAAGCCTGATGCCCGTTAAACAGTGACAGTAAGCGCCAACTTTCGCTCGGGGAACTTGCTTCTTGTGTACTTACAGAAGCCGATGCGTAGAATGCCGATGCATTCCCTGTTGATGCAGGTTGACTCTCAAAACGTCCTGAGGCAGTTTTTACCGCGTTAGGCAGTAACGACCCCATAGCTTTTCTTGGCGCCGTTGAATAACGACTGCTCTCCCTCATGGTTGACGTATCGTTCGACTGATACTGATGGCGGTGGGCACTTTCGTAAGGCTCGCCTTTAAAATCAACCGATGCGTCTTCGGCGCCAGCACTTACTGACATTTCAGTCAGTGAGCGTAATACGCGTTCAACCTGAGTAAGAATAAAGTCGTGTACTTGCCGCTGATAATGAAAGCGCACTTCATGCTTGGCCGGATGCACGTTTACATCGACCTGCTCAGCAGGTAGCTCAAAATAAAGAATGTAAGTCGGCACGCGGTCAGTCGGTAAGTACTTTTCGTAAGCCTGCCGCACGGCGTGCGCTAGAAGCTTGTCACGCATCATACGGCCGTTAACAAAAAAATGCTGAACATCGCCCTGGTACCGACAGTGCTCCGGTGCCACCATCCAGCCTTTTAATTTGTAGTCACCTTCCGGGCTTTGTAACTGATACGCCTGCTCAGCGAACTGCCCGCCACAAATTTTTGCCACGCGCTGCAACTGCTGCTTTTCTGAATCCGCCCTGGGATAGCGCCGCAACGTTTTGCCGTTATGGCTGAGTTGAAATGCCACATCAAACCGACTTAACGCAATACGCTTTATAACCTCATCAATGTGGCTAAACTCGGTTTTTTCTGTACGTAAAAACTTACGCCGGGCTGGCGTGTTAAAAAATAAATCCTGAATATCAACGGTCGTGCCGTTAGGGTGCGCGGCAGGTTCGACATTAACCTGCATGTCGCGACCTTCTGTCCACGCCTGCCATGCCTCACTTTGCTCAGCCGGCTTCGACGTTAACCGCAGCCGCGACACAGAACTAATACTGGCTAAAGCCTCCCCTCGAAAACCTAAGCTACCAATACACTCTAAGTCTTCTAATGACTTAATTTTACTGGTTGCATGACGACTCAGCGCCAACGTCAGTTCATCTCGAGAAATACCGCAGCCATTGTCGCGAATACGAATACGCTTGCTGCCGCCTTTCTCAATATCTAGAACAAGCTCGTTTGCACCGGCGTCTAAGGCATTTTCTATCAACTCTTTTACGACCGACGACGGACGCTCGACTACCTCACCGGCGGCAATTTGGTTAGCAAGTTCTATAGGCAATTGTTGAATCGGCATTAGCGGCTCGGGATAGTGATTTTTTGTCCAATTTTAAGGACGTTACTTCTTAAATTGTTTTCCGTTTTTATCGCTTTCACTGTCGTATTGTAACGTTGCGCCAAAACAGACAAAGAGTCACCCGACTTCACCGTATAAGTAAAGCTGTTCTGATTCGCCAAGTAGGTGTTGTCTATCGGGTTACTGACAAAATACCGACGAATACCGTTATACAGCGCCCGAGCCATTTTTTGCTGATGCGCATTACTGGTCAATAAGCGTTCTTCGTCCGGGTTAGAAATAAACCCAGTTTCGACCAAAAGCGACGGCTTATCCGGTGACTTTAATACTGCCAAACTGGCCGCCTGAGGTTTTGTCTTGTGCATTTTAGTAACGGATGACATTTCATCAATAATGTGTCGCGCTGCACTGTAGGCGCCGGCAATAGAGCTGTCCATCGACATATCAAGCAAGGTTTCGGCCAAATAAGGCTCGTGACTGTTTTTACTTAAAATATCGGTAACACCGCCAAGTAACTCAGACTCTTGCTCTCTATTCTCTAACCAACGACCCACTTCTGAGTCCGCCCGTCGCTTAGACAAGACCCAAACCGATCCGCCCCGAGGTTGAGGTGTTCTGAACGCATCAGCGTGAATCGATACGAAGAAGTCGGCTTTAGCATCCCAGGCTTTTTGCGGACGCTCATTCAAGCCCAAATAATAGTCGCCTGTGCGCACTAAAAACGCCTGCATGCCCGGGTCATCATTAATCATCTTTGCCAAAGCACGCGCTATTTTTATCACCACGTTTTTTTCGTAAGTACCACGTGGCCCTATTGAGCCGGGGTCATCCCCGCCATGACCAGCATCTATTGCAATAGTGACTTTGCGATCTTTGAGTTCGTCAATCGACTTTGCCGGACCGCTGCGTTCAACTGACTTACCCGGTAGGTCGACCACCAGGCGGTCTTTGTATGACTCATTCGCGGGGAGTACAAATAGGTTTGGTTCTGTTTTCGAGTTCAGTTCAATGACAATGCGGCTACTACGATTATTCTTAGGGCTGCTGGTACGCACTTTGCGCACAAGTAAGGAGTCTTTACCCAGGTTGGTTAAGCCAGTGTTTAACTTAGTGTTGTTAAAGTCTATGACTAAGCGGTACGGCTTCTGCTGGTTCAGCATAAAGTAGGAGTACTCTGGCGTCTCCGATAAATCAAAAACCACACGCGTCTTGTCCGGCGACGGCCAAACCCTGACACTCTCAATACTGTTATCTGCCCATACGCTGAACGAGCATAAGGCAAGAAGCACGACCCAAAACTTTTTTATCATAATGACTGAACGATAGTTTTCCCGGTGTTAGTTAGCGCATTTATAATTATTTTTCTGCCCTGCTCATAATAGCTTAAGGCAATTTCAATGTCTGCGTCCGGAAGCCAGCCTGCACCTTTTTCCGGCCATTCAATAAAATTTAGAGTGTCTTCGGCAAAGTAGTCACGAATACCCATATACTCGAGCTCTTCCGGGTCAGCCAGGCGGTACAAGTCGAAATGATGAATGCGCCAGCCACTTAACTGATAAGGCTCTACCAGGGTGTAAGTTGGGCTTTTTACTGCGCCTTCGTGACCCAGAGCCTGAATCACCCCTCGACAAAACGCTGTTTTACCCGCGCCCAGTTCTCCTTCCAGGTAAACCACCACCGGCTCTTTAATACTTTCTGCAAAACGCTTCGCCAAAGCTAACGTAGCTTCCTCATTCGGCAACTCTTGCTCGAAAACCACACTCATTTTACGTTATTTTTCCATTCACTAATTGACGTATGTATGGCAACAAATCTGAAGCTAAGGTTCCCCGTTCACCTTCGTTGCCCGCTAATTCTCCGGCTCTGCCATGCCATATACCTGCCGCAACTACGGCTTCGGTTTCAGGCATACCTTGTGCAACTAAGCCGCTTACCAAGCCAGTCAGCAAGTCGCCCATACCACCGCTTGCCATTGCCGGACTGCCGGCATCCAGAATAAACTGCCCTGCGTCGCTGGTCACTAGCGAACCGGCGCCTTTTAATAAAATTTGCGCTTCGTAGTTATCACGCAGCGCATTTAATGCCGAAAAGCGGTCAGATTCTACCTTATTTGAGTCAATATTTAATAATCGAGCGGCTTCACCTGGATGCGGGGTCAATATCACTCGCGAGCCAAGCCTTTCTTTTTGTTCATGAGCGGCCAAAATATTCAGCCCGTCGGCATCAATAACCCAAGCTTTGTTAGTGTTAATGCAATGGTCTGCCACCCAGCTGAAAGCCTCTCGCGACCAATCACTTTGCCCAAGTCCCGGGCCTAAGGCTATAACGTTCGCCTGCTCCATCATTGCCTGTAAGTCTTTCTGAGAGCTTACGGCGCGCACCATAGCTTCAGGTTGGGCAGCAGCAACCATCGCCTGAGCCTCAGGGTGGCAGGCCACCGACACCTTACCGGCACCGCAGCGCAGTGCCGCTTGCATTGCCAGCACAACAGCCCCGGACATGCCCGGCTGACCACCAACGATAAGGACATGACCATTATCGCCTTTGTGTTCACAGGGCTGTCTTCGTGGCAGCCAATTTTGAATGTGCTCTGTCGTCACTCTCACATAGGTGGCTTTGCTTTGTTTCGCAAACGCATCACCAATACCCAGGTCTTCCAACACTAACTGCCCGACATGATTCTTTGCTTTCCCCGTTAACAGCCCCCGTTTATGAGCAACTAAGCACACCGTTTTGCAGGCGTGAACTGCGACTCCCGGCACTGAGCCCGTATCCGCATTAAGACCTGAAGGGACGTCCACCGCCAAAACCTTTGCAGAAGCCTCATTTAAGGTCTGGACAAGCGCAGCCGCAGCGCCTTCAAGAGCGCGGTTAAGGCCAACGCCGAAAAGCGCATCGACAACTATATCGTAACGCTGCGGTTCACAGTCATTAACCGCCTTTTCCTGGCCTCCACTGTCACGCCAGGCCAAACGTGCGCGCTCCCCATTATTGTCCGTTTTGGACGAAATAGTCTTGTTCGGTGATAGGGCAAATACGTCTACCTGATACCCGGCTTCCTGCGCCAGCCGAGCAATAATGTAACCGTCGCCGCCATTATTGCCCTCACCACAGCATACCGCTATTTTCGCCGGTGCTTTTACATCCTGCTGTAAGTGTTTAAACACAGCTGCTCCGGCAGCAGACATCAGTTGCATCATGCTTATTGAGCACGCTTCAGCCGCTGGTTTTTCGCCTTTTTGTACCTGTTCCACGGTGTACACGCGTTGTGCTAAACTGACGTTATCAATTGCCGTCATAGCTACTCCTGACCATGTCCAATTCCATTAACTATCAACAGCTGGCCGATGATATTAAGCGTTGGGGCGCCGAGCTGGGTTTTCAAAAAGTGGGTATTACTGACTTAGATCTTAGTAAACATGAAGCCACTTTACAGCAGTGGCTGGACAATGGCTATCACGGCGAAATGGACTTTATGGAGCGCCACGGCATGCTGCGGGCGCGTCCGGCGGATCTGCATCCAGGCTCGGTCAGAGCTATTTCCGTGCGTATGAACTACCTACCCGTTGAAGCCGGCTTTGCAAAGACGCTAAAAGATGGCAGCAAAGGCTATATTTCCCGTTATGCATTAGGGCGGGACTACCACAAACTCATGCGTAAACGCTTAAAACAACTGGGTGACCGAATACAGTCAGAGTTTGACGGCGCCGACTTTCGCCCCTTTGTTGACTCAGCCCCCATTATGGAAAGACCGCTAGCGGAAAAGGCCGGGCTAGGCTGGACAGGTAAACACACACTCATTTTAGACAGAGACAGTGGCTCCTGGTTTTTCTTAGGTGAGCTGTTGATTAACCTACCACTACCGGTCGATGAGCCTGTTGAGGAAGGTTGCGGCAGCTGCACCGCCTGTATGACCATTTGTCCAACTCAGGCCATTGTCGCTCCTTATGAGTTGGACGCACGGCGCTGTATTTCTTATTTAACCATTGAGCTGCGCGGCGCCATTCCTGAAGAGTTTCGCCCGCTTATTGGTAATCGTATTTACGGCTGTGACGACTGTCAGCTCATTTGCCCGTGGAACCGCTACGCCCAACTCACCGACGAAAACGACTTTAGTCCCAGACAAGAACTGCATTCGCCACAGTTACTCGAGCTTTGGGCCTGGACTGAACAACAGTTTCTGGACAATTTACAAGGCTCGCCTATTCGTCGAATAGGTTATGAATGCTGGCTGCGTAACCTGGCCGTGGCTTTAGGTAACGCGCCCTCAGATGCCGCCATTATAGAAGCGCTAGAGAATAAAACCGAAGGCGTAACCGACATGGTGCGAGAGCACATCGACTGGGCATTGGAGCGTCAGCGCACCGGTGTTGCAGAGGTTACTAAACAGCTGAAACGATTGGTGCGTGCGGTAGAAAAAGGCTTACCCCGCGACGCCTAATCGGGTTTGAAAACACCAATGACCTGATCAAACTGGCGCTCGCTGCCACCGCCCTGCTCTTTAGGTTCGCTAAAGCGGTGCTTGCACTGCACGCATTCCACCTGCTCAATATCGTTTTCAATAAACAACATGAGTGTGTCCATGGCCTCACATTTTGGGCACACTGCGCCAGCGATAAATCGTTTCTTTTGTCTAGCCACGACAACTCCTGTGTTAGAATTGGCTGCAACGTAACTAATGATAACGCAGAGTGATTTATGATTCGAGCGCAAAGCATCAGCCTAATGCGTGGTGGCGATGTTTTATTTGAGGACAGTGACTTACAAGTTTTTCCCGGCCACAAAGTGGGTCTGGTGGGCCGCAACGGCTGCGGTAAGTCGTCACTGTTTTCAATGTTGCGGGGCGAGCTGCATGCCGACACGGGCGACTTACATGTTCCCGCAGAATGGCGCATAGCCAGCGTCGCACAGGATACCCCTGCACTCGAGAAGTCCGCGATTGATTATGTCATGGACGGAGACACAGAGTTTCGCGCGTTGGAAGAACAATTGGCCACTGCGGAAGCTTCTAACAACGGCGAACAAATTGCGCACTGCCACGACAAACTGGCGGCTATTGGCGCTTACGACATACAAGCTCGCACAGCCTCGCTTATGGCCGGGCTGGGATTTACTCAGTCGCAACTGCAACAACCAGTGAAAGCCTTTTCCGGTGGCTGGCGTATGCGACTAAACCTGGCGCAAGCGCTGATAGCCCGCGCTGATTTAATGCTGCTCGATGAGCCTACCAACCACCTCGACGTCGACGCTATTTTCTGGCTGGAAGGCTGGCTGAAACAGTACGAAGGAACGCTGATTCTTATTTCGCACGACCGTGACTTTCTGGATTCGGTAACCACTGACATTGTCCATATTGAACATAACAAGCTGAATACCTATAAAGGCAACTACTCTCAATTTGAACGCCAGCGCGCTGAGCACTTAGCCCAACAACAAAGTGAATTTGAAAAAGCGCAGGTCATGCGCCAGCACTTGCAAAAGTACGTTGACCGCTTTCGCTATAAAGCCAGTAAAGCTAAGCAGGCGCAAAGCCGCTTGAAGGCCATTGAAAAATTACCAACGCAGGCGCCTCTTCGTGCTGAAAGCGGTGTCGACTTTCACTTTTTAGAGCCGGAAAAGCTGCCGAACCCATTACTGACACTCCGCGATGCAAAAGCCGGTTACGGCGACACCACCATTCTGGAACATATTAAGCTGAACTTGGTGCCGGGCACGCGCTTAGGGCTGCTTGGCCGTAATGGTGCGGGTAAGTCGACCTTAATTAAACTCCTTGCCGGAGAGCTTGAGCCCATGGCCGGCGAACGTATTGCGAACCCGGGCTTGCGTATTGGTTATTTTGCACAGCATCAGCTCGAAACTCTGGATATGTCAGCATCGGCGCTGTTGCATTTGCAACGTATGGACAGCACCGCCAGCGAACAAAAACTACGGGACTTTTTGGGTGGTTTCGGGTTTTCCGGTGACCATGCAACACGCTCGGTTGAGCCTATGTCCGGGGGTGAAAAAGCGCGTTTAGCGTTGGCGCTCATTATTTATCAGCGACCTAATTTATTGCTGCTCGATGAGCCTACCAACCATTTAGATTTAGGACTTCGCGACGCTCTGGTTGCGGCCTTACAGGAATACGAAGGCGCTTTAATTGTGGTGTCGCACGATCGTCACCTGCTACGCACGACGGTCGATGAGTTTTGTCTGGTGGCCGATAAAAAGGCGGAGACCTTCGATGGCGACTTGGATGCCTATCATGCCTGGTTGCAGGAGCGTGCCGCCAGTGACAAACGCTCAGAGCAAACAGCGCCTAGTCGTCAGCGCGATAACCGCAAAGAACAAAAGCGCAAAGAAGCGGAAATGCGTCAAAAGACTAAGCCCCTGCGCCAGACCATTGAAAAAGCCGAAAAGCGCATACAAATCTTAGAAAACGAGTTAGCAGAGCTTCATGACCAGCTGTCCGATAACAGTCTTTATAACGACGACCGCAAAGCCGACTTACAGGCGTTGTTAGACAAACAAACGGCGGCACAAAAAGAGCTGAGTGAATTAGAAGAAACCTGGATGGAAGCAGAAGAGTCACTGGCCGAGTTGACCGAAGAGCTTCAGTCAGAGAACGACTAAACAGGAGAGCTTATGATTATTCCATGGCAAGAAGTGGACACTGAAACCTTGAACAACCTGCTTGAGTCCGTGGTGCTGCGTGAAGGCACCGACTACGGCTCGCAGGAAATGTCGTTTGACGCCAAAGTCGAGCAACTCCGAAAGCAGGTGAAAAGTGGAGAAGCCGTTATTGTCTTCTCAGAGCTACACGAAAGCGTCGACGTAGTGCCCAAAGACAGCGTCACCGGAAACGCGGACGACGAGCAATAAACACCTCTTCCCAGGGAACATTTTGATCACCCAACACTAAAAAATTTGGGTTCAGCAAACTGACCGTTCGGTTGTAAGTTATCGGCTCAAAGTTCTCATTTACAATACGACCTCCCGCCTCACCAACAATCACTTGCGAGGCGGCTGTGTCCCACTCTCCGGTCGGCCCTAGTCGTAAAAAGCAATCGGCTTTGCCCTCGGCAATAAAGCACGACTTTAAGGAACAGCTGCCTGTCGGTAGTGGCTGAATATCACGCTGTGTTTGCATACGGCTTAACACCGGCTCTCTTGCCTGACGGCGACTTATGGCAATAATCAAAGGGTCAGATTCCGGGTTTTGCAGCTGACGCACCGAAATTTTCTGCCGCTCGACAGCATCTTCTTTATAAGCGCCCCGGCCTTTTTCTGCGTAATAGATTGCCTCACCAACCGGCCAAAAAATGACGCCCATTTCAGGCTCGTTATTAGACACGTAGGCAATATTAACGGCGAAGTCACCAGAGCGTGCAATAAACTCTTGCGTACCGTCGATAGGATCAATGAGAAAATACGACGACCATTTGCGCCGTTCGTTGTAATTCTCGTGGTCACTTTCCTCTGACAACACCGGAATGTGAGGGAAATGCTGTTTTAACCGGTCTTCAATCAGTTCACTGGCGATGATATCCGCGGTCGTCACCGGGGAATCATCGTGTTTTTCCGAGGTTTTGTAGTCACGGCGCTCGTACATGGTCATAATGACTTCGCCGGCTTCTTTCGCGATAGCTTTGAGTGTCTCAAGCATTGGCTGACTGCCCCCGCTTTCTCAGTAGCATTAATAGCGCTGCCACACTTCTAGCTTCAGTAAAATCCGGCTGAGTTAATAAGTTGTCTGCGTCATCTACCGCCCAGGTGACTTTTTCCAAGGGCTCCGGCTCATCGCCGGGCAAACTTTCAGGATAAAGGTCGGTTGCCACGAATATATGCATTTTTGCTGAGAAGAACTGCGGGGCCATCGATACTTCCGTTAAAAACTCCAGATTATGGCTACCATAGCCAACTTCTTCTTTTAACTCTCGCTGCGCCGCTTCTTCCGGCGTTTCACCCGGGTCAATCAGCCCTTTGGGGAAGCCCAGTTGGTAATCGTGTGAGCCAGCTGCGTATTCGCGAATAAGCAGTAAGGTATCTTCGTCTAGGCAAGGTACAATCATAACGGCACCACGACCACTACCTTTCATGCGCTCAAACTGGCGCTGCTCACCATTACTGAACTTTAAGTCGACCGCTTCAATGCGCAGCAGCCGACTTTGAGCCACCACGCGACGGGATAAAATTTGAGGGACTTGCTTCTTTGTCATACAACCATCCAAGTCATTGTCTCTCTTTACTATAACGACTCTGCGTACAGAAAACAGTCTGAATTTACGGTTTTTAGAATGAGTGCTAGTATTCAAGCCATTGTAGCGAATATAGAAGTGAGCATTATGACAGGCCAAAAACCCGAGACGGAAACTGAATTTGATGTTGTTGTAATAGGTACGGGGCCCGGCGGTGAAGGCGCCGCAATGCAACTTGCCAAAAGTGGTTATAACGTCGCCATTGTCGAGCGTCATAAAGCGCTGGGCGGCGGCTGTACTCACTGGGGAACCATTCCTTCTAAAGCATTGCGTCACTCGGTTAGCCGACTCATTGAATACAACAATAACCCACTGTTCTCAGGCCCGGGCTGGCAAAGCGGCATGACCTTTAGTCATATTCTGCACTACGCAGAGTCTGTTATTCGCAAGCAAGTAAAATTGCGCAGCTCTTTTTATGACCGTAACGGGGTTACTGTTGTACACGGTACGGCGTCATTTTTAGACAAAAACCGTATTCGTGTGACAAAACTCGACGGCTCCGTTGACGATCTGATTACGCAGCACGTGGTTATTGCGTCAGGCTCGCGCCCCTATCACCCGGCAGATATCGACTTTGATCACCCACGTATTTATGACTCTGACAAAGTTTTGTCACTGTCGCACGAACCAAAAACCATTTTAATTTATGGTGCCGGTGTTGTCGGTAGTGAGTACGCCAGTATTTTCCGCGGCATGGGCGTTAAAGTCGACCTGATAAACCAACGCGACCGACTACTTTCGTTCTTAGATGCGGAGATATCCGACGCGCTAAGTTATCACTTGCGTAACAGCGGCGTCGTTATTCGCCATAACGAAGAGTATGAAAGCATTACCGGCTACGACGACAAGGTCGTACTGAAAACCAAATCAGGTAAAACCATGGCCGCAGACTGCTTACTATTCGCCAACGGCCGCTCGGGTAATATTGAGGATCTGGACTGTGATGTTGTTGGACTGGAGCCAAACTATCGCGGCCAACTGGAGGTCGATGAAAACTACCAAACCTCGGTCGACAACATTTATGCAGTGGGCGACATTATTGGTTACCCAAGCTTAGCCAGCGCAGCATATGATCAAGGCCGTATTTGTGCATCCGCAATTATTAATGGCGAAAGCGACAAAGCCTTAGTCAGTGATATACCCACGGGCATTTATACCATTCCTGAAATTAGCTCAGTCGGTAAAACGGAAGAAGAGTTAACAGAAATGAAAGTGCCTTATGAAGTCGGTCGGGCTCAATTCAAACACCTTGCTCGTGCGCAAATTTCCGGCGCTGACGTCGGTTGCCTGAAGCTTCTCTTTCATCGTGAGACTCGTGAGTTATTGGGGCTGCACTGCTTTGGTGAACGAGCATCGGAAATTGTTCACATTGGTCAGGCTATTATGGAGCAGAAAAACGGCGGCAACACTATCGACTACTTTGTGAATACCACGTTTAACTACCCAACCATGGCAGAAGCGTATCGAGTAGCTGCCTTGAATGGTATTAATCGGCTTGCTTTGTAACTTTTGAAACCGCCTGCAGAGGTAACTCAATACGTACACACAAACCGCCTTCCGGGCGGTTTGTTAATGTTATACAGCCATCGTGACGGTCAACGATACGCTTAATAATTGCCAAGCCCAGCCCGGAGCCTACGCCACCACGAGCTTTATCGCCCTGCATAAAGGGCTGAAATAACTTCGCTTGTTGCTCTTCGGGAATGCCAGGGCCATCATCACTGACGCTAAACCATACGCTTTTTTGTTTTTTATTGTATCCGGAACTGACTAATACGTTTTGCTTACCGTAACGTTCTGCGTTTTCCAGTAAGTTCACAATGACGCGCTTCATAGACAAAGGCCGCAGCCAAACTAAGGGTAAATTACCCAACGCCAGCTCAAAATGCTTTTCCCAACTGTCAGGTACATTGGCAACAGTTTGCTCTATCAGCTCATTCAATGACTCCCGGCTGCTTTTCTCTTGTTGGTCGAGGCGAACATAGTCAATGAACTGATCGATAATGTCGTTCATATCATCGATGTCTTCAACAATGCCCTGTGCCAGCGTATCGTCTTCGGGCATCATTTCTGCCGCCAGCCGAATGCGTGTCAGCGGTGTGCGTAAATCGTGGGAAACCCCCGCCATCAGAAGGTTGCGATCGTTTTCCAGCTCACGAATGCCTTTTGACATATGGTTAAACGCCCGGGTCACAGCCATCACTTCGCTAGCGCCTTTCTCTTGCAGCTGTTCAGGAAACTCGCCTCTACCAACTTTACGTGCCGATTCTTCCAGTGCTTTTAACGGTCGGTTTAACCAGTTCGCAAACAGCATGCCGCCTAAAACGCTCGACACGCCAATAAGCAGCAAATACATAATTAGTGGTGAAAACTGCCCTTTTTGCATACTTTCTAAAGGCACTCGTATCCAAAAGTCCGGAGCTTTTGGCGGCTTCACCCAGATAAAAAACTCATTGCCCTGAGATACGCGCACAATAGCTTCGCCGCCTAACATCAAGCTCATATCGTCTGACAAATAACCGTAATAGGTTGAGTTAATCAGACCATTTTCTCTGGCTTGCGAATCATTGAATATCTCAATACCTGTTTCTTCGCGGTAACGCTCGATAAGCTCGCGCTCGGTTTCAGGCGAGTGCTGGCGAGGAATAAACATAGTTCGAATATGCTTGGCAACAAGTTCGTTAATTTGCTCAATGGAAGGCTTAACCACATAGTTGCTGACCATGACGTAAGAAACGACCTGGTTTATCAGCAAAATTAGTGCAAGCAGCGCAACCGTTCTGGCAAACGCTGACTTTGGAAACAGCTTCATTAGCTTTTCAGTTGACCGTCAGGAACAAAGACATAGCCCAGTCCCCACACCGTTTGAATGTAGCGTGGCTTAGTCGGGTCTTCTTCTAACATGCGGCGTAGGCGTGATACCTGCACATCGATAGAACGCTCAAGGGCGCTGTAGTCACGGCCGCGCGCCAAGTGCATGAGTTTGTCACGAGACAACGGCTGGCGGGCATGAGTCACTAAGGCTTTAAGTACCGCGAATTCACCACTGGTCAACGGCATGGGTGTATCGCCATGAAACATTTCGCGAGTGCCCAGGTTAAGTCGAAACTCACCAAACTCGACTTCTTGATCTTCCTGCGACGGAGCGCCAGGGGCCTCTGAGCCACGACGGCGCAATACTGCTCGAATACGTGCTAATAATTCACGCGGGTTAAAGGGCTTAGCAAGGTAGTCATCCGCTCCCAATTCCAAACCAATAATGCGATCAACTTCGTCGCCTTTGGCTGTCAGCATAATGACGGGAATATTATTACCTTCGTTACGCAAACGCTTACAAATAGAAAGGCCATCCTCTCCGGGCAGCATGAGGTCAAGCACCATCAAATGGAAGTTTTCACGCGTCAGTAAACGGTCCATCTGGTCAGAATCCTGCGCAACGCGAACGATAAAGTTTTGCTCCGTTAAATAGCGCTCAAGCAAGCTACGAAGCCGTGCGTCGTCATCAACTACCAGAACTTTTAATGTTTCCTGCATCATAATTTTAGTGTCTCAAGCTGCCATGCCTGCCTATAAAGATACACCGCTTTGTATAACGAGAGAAGCCAGCTTCTGTTAGCAAATGTTTCAGTTGTCGCTTTTGCTATCGATGCCAGTAGCGCTGCATTTCAACGTACAGGAAAGATGCCGTCCAGGTAATAAGAACAAGGCCCGTTAAACTTTCAATGCCAGTTAAAAAGCGTAACGCTCCGGTTGGCTCTATGTCACCGAAGCCGACAGTAGTAAAAACCGTAAAGGAAAAATACAGCGAGTCCAAAAAGCTGCCGTCAAAATTGCCTGTTAAATCGCCAAAGCCATCTCGATGGTGCATCAGGTAATAAGCGACCGCAAAAATAGCGACCTCAACGGTATGGGCGATAAGTGCGAGAAAGACACCAAACATAATACGAATTTGCGTGAAAACCCGCATATGAGCAATTAGCCGCCCGATACGATTTAACGCCTCATAATGAAACAGTACCGCTAACCCCACAATGATTGAGTTGCAAAGAAAAGACACCAGCATTATGTCGTTTCCTCTGCATTGGTTAGTGCATGCAAGGGCTCGGCGCGCGAAAAGTAATACCCCTGAAATTGTGAGCAGCCGAGTGCTTCGAGCTTACTCAGCTGTTCTTCCGTCTCTATGCCCTCCGCAATAACCTCCATATCCAGACTTTGTCCCAACGCCACAATGGTTTCTACTATCGCCGTGTCGCTATTGTCTTGTGTAAGATCCTGCACAAATGACTGGTCAATTTTAAGGCGGTTCAGCGGTAACTCTTTTAAGTAACCCAGCGAGGCGTAGCCAGTTCCAAAATCATCGAGCGCAAAGGTGATACCGCAGTCTTTTAACTGACGCATGGTTTTCGCCGTTTTTTCAATATCATCTATCAGCAAGCTTTCAGTAATTTCCAGCTCAATGGCAGAGCCCGACACCCCGGCTATTTTCATTTGCTCATTCATGTCTTCAACAAACTTGCTGTGTTTAAACTGGCTGGCACTGACATTAATAGCCACCCTAATTGGCCGCTCTGGGTTTAGGGCCTGCAGCGTCGGTGTGTCCGCGAGCGTTCTTTTTACCACAAGCTTATGAATACTGCGCATTAAGCCTTCACTTTCAGCCAGTGGAATAAACTCACCAGGAGACACCCACCCTAGCTCGTCATCATGCCAACGCACTAAGGCTTCATACCCCATGCAGGTTATTTTGCTTGAGTCGCTAATACGCTCGTATTGCGGCTGATAATAAACCTGCAGTGTTTCCTGAGTTATTGCCTTTCTTAGTGCAGACAACAGCGCTTGCTGATACGAAAACCGTCTTTGTAACCCCACATTAAAGAACTGCAAGTGCGGGCCACTGGCCTCTTTCGCCTGGGTTAATGCTAGGTCAACCGCTTGCAGAATCTCTTTCTCCGACGCAGCATCGGACAACAGCACAACCCCCATACTCACTGAAATCTGCTCTTCCTCACCATCCAGGACATAGGGTTCCGTCAGCTTGTTCAATAAGCTCGTTAATCGG
Source organism: Idiomarina sp. UBA4520 (assembly GCF_002388365.1). Classification (NCBI taxonomy): domain Bacteria; kingdom Pseudomonadati; phylum Pseudomonadota; class Gammaproteobacteria; order Alteromonadales; family Idiomarinaceae; genus Idiomarina; species Idiomarina sp. UBA4520. The sequence goes on from NZ_DGMK01000014.1 coordinate 39,418, forward strand.
TCTCTTAACTCCTCGACCATAACATCGGTACCATCGCGTGGTTGCCGCAAGAACACCATAAACTCATCAGAATTGAGACGACCCGCGTCGTCTTGCTGGCGTAGCTCTTTTTCCAAACGTTGGCCAAACTGAACAAGCAACTCGTCACCAATGCCATGACCCCGTCTATCATTCAGGTGTTTGAAATGATCAATATCGAGCAAAATCAATGCGCCATCGCTTTGTTCTTTAGCGTATCGCTTCAGGCCCTGGCGTAATCTGTCGAGCATAAAACGTCTATTGCCAAGGCCCGTCAGCTGATCGAAGTAAGCTAAGGTGTCGAGCTCCTCTTTCATTTGTTTGTATTCGGATACATCGGTAGAAATGCCACAAACCCCCACCAAATCGTCTTTAGAATCGTATAAGGGAACTTTAACCGACCAGTAGTGGTGCGGTGTTTTGTCGCCCGGCAGATAATTCACCTCGGCTTGCGCAGAACGCTCACGGGTGGAAAGCACTTTTCTGTCTAATTCAACCAGCTCATCTGCTGTGGTCTTATCAAATAAGTCGTAGTCATCCTTGCCAAGAATCTCTTCCGCTTCTCTGCCAAACAGGTCCGCCACTCGCTGATTCACGTATTCATAGCGCAGCTCGGTATTCTTGATAAAAATATAAGCATCGACACTTCCTAAAATAGTATCTAACCGCTGCTTGCTCTCTTTTAACTGGGACGTCTTCTCCCGCACTTTTTTACGTAACTCGTAGTTAAATAGCAGACCAATACCTAACCCCAACGCCAACAAGCCAAACAGCCACCACACATAAGTCGGAATATGAAGTGGCTGTTGCTTCGAGCTCCAATTTTTAATGATTTGGTAGTATTCCGACTGTTTATTGGCTTTTAGCTGACGAATTTCTCTACCAATAGCGTCCAGAACCTCACCTTCACTGCCGCTGCGCATCGCAAAGTAAAGCTTATTGGGCAAAAACATAATAGGCGTCATAGTGAGCCGGCGAGACACCACCTGCTGATTACCAAAAAACTGGTTAGTCGCAACCGCATCAGCTTTTTGCGCCTTAACAGCGTCAAAGCCTTCCGCAAACGAGTTAACCGGAAGCAGTTCCGTCGATAACTCAAAACTTGCGATAATATCGCGCAGGTATTCTTCCTGAACGGAGCCTTTCAGCACCGCGACCTTTTTTTCGTCTAAGTCGAGAACGCTGGTGATGCCTTCTTTTTCATCGGCATAAATTTGTGACCAACTGAGCAGCGCGTGCTCACTATGAAAGGACATCCATTCGTTGCGTGCAGTTGTTTTGGCAACATCCGGCATTATATCGATGTCGCCACTCTCTAGCTGCCGCAAACACTCATCCCACTCGCATTCCACCGGAATTAATTGCCAGCCATGGCGTTCAGCAATAACCGTCAGTAAGTCACCATGAATACCACTTAAGTCGTCGTCTTCATCGAACATAATTTTCGGCGGGTTATGGTACACGCCCACCTTCAAGACAACGTCTTGCGCAGTGGCCGGCATTACAAGCAGCAGTAGTAAGACAAAGGGAATGAAGTTTTGCAAATAAGCGCCTTAGTTTTATAACTTGTATAGCCCCTAGAATAAGGCAGATCAAAATATTTACAAGATAGCTTTTAAGTTTTAGCCCGACGCCTCTTCCCAAACCTGAGTAACTTTACTGCGCGGTATAACCGCCATCTATCACTAACTCCGTTCCGGTCACAAACTTGGACTCGTCAGACGCCAAATACAACACACCGTAAGCAATGTCTTCAGGCGCTCCGACATGGCCAATCGGGTGTAAGCTATCCAACTGTTTTCTAAACGCATCGACTCCTTCAGCTGACTCTTTACCCAGCTGCTCAACAAGTGGCGTCCAGATAAAGCCCGGATGTATTGAGTTCACTCGGATTTTATCTTTGGCGTAAATGAGTGCGTCGTTTTTACTCATTAACCTGACCGCACCTTTAGAGGCATGGTAAGGCGGTAAGTCAGCAGCGCCTATCATTCCATAAATGGATGAGAGGTTAATAATGCTACCCGCGCCGGCTTTTTTCATGGCCGGAATAGCGTGTTTCGTGCAATAGAAAACACCACTGACGTTTACGTTAATGACTTTGTCCCATTCGTCTTTGGTAATTTCGTGGGTGGGCTTATTAACCCCAGCAATGCCCGCGTTATTGACTAAAACATCGATTGACCCGAATTCCTTCGCGATCTCTACAAACGCCTGACTTACTTCGTCTTCATTAGCTGTATCGACATGCCAATATTTGGCGGTACCGCCAAGACCTTTAATTTCATCAACGACTTTTTGCCCTTCGGCGTCCACAATGTCTGTTACAGCCACTTTGGCGCCTTCTTTTGCTAATTCCAGGCAGGCCGCTCGGCCAATACCCAGCGCGCCACCGGTTACAATGGCGACTTTACCTTCTACTCTTTTCATAATGGTCTCCTATTTACTGACCCAATACTCAGTTTAGTATTAGCCAGAAATAAGGATTTAGACAGGCATCAACATTATGTTTTTTTGCTATCGGCTAAATAGTCGTAGAGTCCGTAGTACAACAGAGGAACAACTAACACCGTTAACAGTGTCGATGCCGCCAGACCGAACATCAGTGAAATAGCCAAACCATTGAATATTGGGTCAGACAATATGAAGTAAGCACCAATCATTGCTGATACTGCGGTTAACGCTATAGGTTTTAAACGCACCGCTCCAGAGAGCACCACCGCGTCTTCCAGTGAGTAACCTTCATCGATAAGCTGACGAATAAACACCACCAGCAAAATTGAGTTGCGCACAATAATGCCAGCCAGGGCGATCATGCCTATCATGGAGGTGGCCGTGAATTCTTTCCCCAGCAGCCAATGACCCGGCAATATACCAACCAGGGTTAAGGGTATTGGCGACATAATAATTAACGGCATCAAATACGAGCGGAATTGAGCAACCAGCAACACGAATATCATGAAAATACCCACGCTGTACGCAATTCCCATATCTCGGAAGGTTTCGTAGGTAATTTGCCACTCACCGTCCCACTTAATAGCAACAGGCCCGTTTGCGGAAGGTTGATTTATAAAGAACTGCTCCGGCGGCTGCTCCAGTTCATCAATTAACGAAACCAGCTCAAACATGCCGTATATGGGTGAGTCCGTCTCCCCCGCCATATTTGCCTGCACGTAGGTCACCGGCTGTAAGTCTTTGTGGTAACGACTGCCCTGCCACTTTTCAGTTTCCAAAGAAGCAAACGACGATATTGGCACCATAGCACCGTTTTGTGATCGAACATTGAGCGACAGTATCTGCTGTTTCTGTGCTTTAGCGCCTTCATTTAACTGTACCAATATAGGTACCGCATACTTCGCTGTGTCTTTATGTAAGTATCCTGCTGGCTGCGCATTAACAAGCAGTGTTAATGACTGAGTCACCTGCTGTTGGGAAACGCCCAGTTGTGCCGCACGTTGACGGTCAACCTTCAGGAACCAGCGACCAACGTCATCGGTTACTGTCGAGTCTTTGTCGACAAGCCCCTTGGTGTCTGACATTTTCGCCAAAATGGTTTCCGCGAGCTCTATTTGCTGCTCTGCGTTCCCGCCATAAATTTCAGCGACTATTGGCGCTAACACTGGTGGCCCCGGGGGCACTTCAACGACTTTTATAGCGGCTCCAAAAGGCTTAGCTATATCGGTCAACGACGAGCGTATATCACGAGCAATATCGTGCGAAGCTCGCTCACGCTCCTCTTTATTTTTCAGGTTCACCTGAATGTCACCCTGATTAGGCTGACTCCGCAGATAGTACTGACGCACCAAGCCATTAAAGTTAATAGGAGATGCCGTACCCGCATACGCTTGCCAGCTTTCCACTTCGTCCACGGTGGTTAAATAATTACCTAACGCAACCTGCAGTCGCTGCGTTTCTTCCATAGCTGCATTGTCTGGCATATCGACCACAATTTGCAGCTCAGACTTATTATCAAACGGCAGCATTTTAAGAATGACGCCCTTATAAACCGGTAACAGCATTACCAAAATTAGTAACGCAAAAACACCGGCGCCAAACAGAGCCCGCCTTCCACGGCGCTTGTCGCCTAACAGCGGCCTTAATAATTTCTCGAAAACTGACTTGAGCTTGTCTGACGTACCTGCTGCCGAGTCACTTTCATCTTCACTGTCTTTGCCGCGCTCTTTGTTTAACAGCCGTAGCGCCAGCCAAGGCGCAACAATAAAGGCCATTAACTGAGAAAACACCATGCCGGCAGACGCATTAATAGGAATTGGGCTCATATAAGGGCCCATTAACCCACTGACAAAGGCCATGGGAAGTAACGCTGCCATAATGGTCAACGTTGCCATAATAGTTGGCGAGCCCACCTCATCAACGGCTTTGGGAATGGTTTCAGTCAGTGCTTTTTTAGAGTTGCGCACTCGTCGATGAATGTTCTCTGTAATAACAATGCCGTCATCGACTAAAATGCCAATTGAGAAAATGAGCGCGAACAATGAAACCCGGTTTAACGTAAAACCCCATGCCCAACTGAACACCAGGGTAAACAGCAAGGTCACCATGACCGCGACACCGACAATAACAGCCTGACGCCAGCCCATGCTCAGCAACACCAGCAATATAACTGAAACTGTCGCTGAAATAAGATCAGACACTAACTGGTTAAATTTATCGGTCGCTGTTTTACCGTAGTCGCGCGTGACAGACACCTCGATATCTGCCGGAAGCAGCTCGTTTTCTAATTCAGCCAACCGCTGCCGAACAGCATTGGTTATATCAATGGCATTCTCGCCCGGCTTTTTAGAAACAGCGAGGGTCACAGCCGGGTAAACCTGAGATTCGTTATCTAAACCGCCCATTAAAACCGACTGTGCCGGTTGACTGCCGCTGTCTTTAACTGAAGCAACATCGGTAAGATAAATGGGACGTCCCTTTGCGGTGCCTACCACTAAAGACTTCATATCTTCGACTGACTGCAGGAAAGCCCCCGCCTGAAACGGCACCGATAACCCATTTTGCGTTACCCGCGTTTCCGGTGCCGCAGTATTTGACGCATCTATGGCTTGTTTTATGTCTAACACGGTTAAGCCATAACCCGAAAGCTTACTGCTATCCACTTCAACATTGACATGCTGACGCGCAGCACCATGCGTTTTAATGTCACGCGTGCCGGGAATTTGTTTTAACGCAATTTCCAGCCGATGAGCGAGTGCCGTTAGCTGCTCGGCGCTTTTAATTTGGTCTTTATCATAAAGCGTGAGCGTCATAATCGGCACGTCGTCAATGCTGCGGGGCTTCACCACCGGCTGCATAACACCCAGGCCAGGAGGAAACCAGTCAACGTTCGATTGAGTCTTGTTGTAAATCGTTACTAGCGCTTCCTGCCTGGGCACGCCCACCTCAAACTGCACCGTCAGTACCGCCTGACCTGCACGAGACACCGAGTAAACGTGCTCGACTTTCGGCATTTCACTGAGGATTTGCTCACCCGGTATTGCAATAAGCTGCTCAACCTCCTGCATAGAAGCGCCGGGAAAGCCCACCAGAATGTCAGCCATGGTGACATCAATTTGCGGCTCTTCTTCTTTCGGGGTAATGAGCACAGCCACAATACCCATAACAATGCCAAGCAGGCATATCAGTGGCGTGAGCTCCGAACGCTGGAAAATATCGGCGATAACGCCAGATGGACCCAACTTTTTATCACGGTTACTCATCGAGCATGGCCTCCGCCGACGCGAGAACTTGCTCGCCTTCGGCTAAGCCAGCCAGTATTTCCACCTGACCGTTTGTGCGCTCACCAACACGCACCTGCCGCAGCTGCGGCGTATCGTTTTTCCTCAAGACATAGACACCGCGCAATTCACCTTCTATCAGTAAAGCACTTTTGGGTATGAGCAGAGCATTACGTTCACCAACAGCCACTTTCACTTTTACCAGCATTCCAGGGAATAAAACCCCTTCGGGATCATTTAAATTCAGACGCAACCGGAAAGTATGTGACTGCTCACTTGCGTAAGGGTAAAAAGTCATAGAGGCTATCGACAACTCTCGGCCGTCATCGGTCACCACCTGTGCTTTGCGGTTGTCGCGAACGTAGCTTGCGTACTGCTGGGGTAATTCGGTAACCACTCTTAACTGTTCTAGTGAAAGCCCCGACATAAGCGGCTGACCCGGTTGAACTGACTCGCCTAAGTCAACAAAACGTTCAGTAACAATGCCGGCATACGGCGCACGAACCTGCGTGTAACTGAGCTGTTTTTGAGCTTCCTCTACCGCTGCTTTAGCGTCAGAAACTCCAGCTTTGCTGGTTTCTAGCTGTGTTTCTGCCTCATCTTTTTCCGACTCAGAGACCACATTCTGATCATACAGCTCGCTAATACGCTTGAACCTTTTTTGCGCATCATTCAATGTCGCCTGAGCGCTTTCTAAATTTGCTTTTGCTCTATTAAGCCGCGCTTTTTGTTCTGTATCATCCAGCCGCACAATAAGTTGGTTAGCATCGACTGCGTCATCGACATCCACCGGCAACTCGACAATAGTTCCCGACGTTTGCGCTGACACTGTGCTTTGGTTAATGGCTTCAACCACGCCTTCCAGGCTTAAAGCTTCATTGATTGTCTGCTTTTTTACGGTGAACGACTCTTGTGCCACGGCCGGAGCCACGAATAGGCCTACCAGTAAAAGCGTCGACAGCGCCGACTTAAAAATTTCCGTTTTCATGACGTTCACCCTCCAAAGGCGGCAAAGCTTAACCAAACAAAGGCATTAGTTAATTGCTGGAATAAAATCTTCTTTCTCCAACACTTGAATTAAGCTTCTCATCAAGAAGTTATTCATAAAGCTCACGCTATAGGTACGCCCATTTTCCTTGAGAGGACGAATAAAACCCGATTCTTTCATCTTAGAAACCAAATGCGTTCGTTGTCGAGCACTTAAAGCACCTAATTCCTCTTTCAGTTCACCGGCTTTAAAGTGCTGCTTTTTTATCCCCACACTCAATACTCTGGCCTCTTCGCTGTTGATATAGCCTCTTTCAATAGCAAGCTCGAGAGTCGGCACCAGAATTTTTTTATAAAGAAACTTGAAGTCCAAAAGCTTATTGACTTTAGTTACCTCGTGCAAAATGCCCGTAAGCACGTAATCACACCAGCTCAGTAAAGACTCGTCTGTTCCTGTATCGGCATCTGATAGTCGCTGATAATAAAAGTCTCTATCGTTACAAAAAACGGCTGTTGGATTGAGTATCTTGTCATCTTTTACGTTAAACCCATATTTAATAAGTAATGCATAGGTCAACAGCCTAACAACTCTGCCATTTCCGTTATCAAAAGGGTGGATCCAAGTAAACCGATGGTGTGCGAGTGCCGTTTTCAGAAGGTCGTATTTATCTGCGCTTTTTTCATTGATGAACTCAACCAATTCATCCATATAAGACTGCACCTGAAATGATTCAGGTGGAACGTGGTTTGATTGAGTAATTTCCACGTTCCAGGTGCGGTAAGCTCCGGGCGTTCGATCACCTTCGCGCTCCAAGTCACCAACGACTAAATGGTGTAACTCTCGAATAAAATGATGAGTAATGTCAGAGCCTTCATCAATATTCTCTTCAATAAAGTCCATGGCAGCTTCAACATTAGCAATCTCTGAGAACCGTTCATTTGAACGTTCACTACTCTCAATTTTCTTTTCAATGTATTCAGAAACTGTCGTTCTGTTGCCTTCGATTCTTGCCGAGCCAACACTCTCCAAAATATGGAAAATTTCTTTAAGTTGAAAAAAAATCCACGGAGCCGTCGTTCCTTGCAAGCGCAGTTTTCGCAAGTGGTTTAACTCAATTAACGTATCTGTTAACTGAGAGTCGAAACTTGGACTAACAAGCCTTAACGAGAATTCCATTTTGCCACCATAGGAAGTACAAAAATTTAATTTTAGTGTTTGATTTATATATACTTTACAAAGCAAGTAAAACTCAGTTATTTACATTGTAGCTTATGTGGTAATTACAACAAGAGAATTTATAAGAACAAAACAGAAGGAGGCGAATCAGCGGCCTTTCACCCGCTTTCACTAATGTTCGAAGTCGATTTCCAGGGTTTTATATTCTGAAGTTGCTCTTTCAGCTCTTCTTTAGCTACCTCAGTGTCATAAGCAACTTGGGCGCGTAGCCAGTATCCATTAGACAGACCAAAGAAACGGCATAATCTAAGATCAGTATCCGCCGTTATAGAGCGCTTTCCAGCGACAATCTGCCCAATTCTCTGAGCAGGGACATTAATTTCTTTTGCCAAACGATACTGAGAAATTCCCATCGGCTCCAGGAACTCTTCTTTTAATAACTCCCCAGGCGTTACAGCAGTAAGTTTTTGCATGACTACCTCTCAGTGATAATCGACTATTTCAACATCTTCCGCACCAACGTTAGTCCACAGAAAGCAAATTCTGAACTGTCTGTTAATACGAATACTATACTGGCCGTAACGATCCCCCCACAAAGGCTCTAATCTATTACCTGGAGGAACTTTTAAGTCATCTAGCTGATTAGCGACTTGAAGTTGCCTTATTTTTCTTAAAGCTACTCGCTCTATGCTAACAAACCGCCTAACACGGTACCCCGTGGCCAGCTTTTCAGTTTCTCTACATTTAAATGATATTATCATGCATTATTAACGCGCTGCGTTAATAATGCAACACGTTACCATCAGAAATTAATTTGCATGAGTTTAATGGTGTAGCTTTGGTGGGTCGACAGCTTCGATTAAGTTTACGAAATAATCAGAAACATTATACGTTAGGTCTTACAGCTTCTCGGAGGTACGCTTGTAGTGCAAGCGATACACAACAGCACTCCCGCTAAATGCAAAATATCCCCGAATGAGCTGGTCAACATGCTGTTACCAAATAGCGTGGCAGTGCCTGAAACATGAGACACCGCCTGGTGCTCAAAACCAAGCAAGCCGATGGCATTAATGCACCCGGCAACAAATGCCAGTACAAACGCACCATACTCAATCCATTTAGGTAGCTTAGATATCAATTTTTTTGGTCTTCTCCCGGTAGTTTCTGGAGATTTTAATGCCTGCTAAAAGCTCTAAGTTACAGCCACAACTTCTTACCATCAATCCAGCGAATAGAAACGGCATACCAGTAGGCGGAGCCCCAAAACACTAAAAATATGAGCAGGAAAGGATGAAAATACATGCCAACCAAGCCTAAGAACCCAATCACAAAGCAGGCTAACTCCCACCTTAAAACTGCGCTCCGTTTACGAATACCCCATACGCCCATACGAACCCACAGTGGAGCTTCTTTCCAGGCTTCTGCATCTTTATCAATCACGTCAATCTCCTCGGTTAACTTGGTAATATCAGTTTCAAATACCGAAGAGAGTGAGTTGATGGTTTCCATGCTCGCCGCATGACCAGCCTCAACACGCTGAATAGTTCTAAGACTTAAACCAGACAGTGTCGCTAAGTGCTCCTGAGACCACCTTCTTTTTTTACGAAGTGTTTTTATAATCATTATTCTACTCCTCGGTGAGGGGCTAACCTACCGAAATTACTACGCTGTCGGTAACGACAGTAAGACGACATTACCCCGCCAGAGCACATGGAAATATTTTTAAGCAATAACTTCCAAGCCCTTTTTCTCTGCGATGGTCAACATTTTCAAAGCTGCCCCCCGAGGCTTACTATCCCCTTGCTCCCACTTCTTTACCAATTTATCACTGACATTGAGGTATTGGGCAAATACAGGCTGTGACAATTTATACTTAAGCCGCAAGGCTCTGACTTGATCAGCGGTAAACTCATGAACATTAGTTAAACATAATGCATCAAACTGGCGCATTGTCGTTTTGTCTATCACTCCAGAGCTTTTCAACCCTTTCGCTGTTCGATGAACAGACTTTAAAATATCACTCATAGCTCACCTACCCGTACGACCTTACAGTCAAAAGTGTACTCCATAAGGGTACATTTAAAAAGGAGCGTTTACTTTATATCGCTTTGAAGAGAGGTTTATAGTGGTCAGGAGAGTAATTAAGTGTCCGATTTTAGATGCATGTCACCACCTGATTCCGCCCATCGCGCTTACCTTCATAAAGCCTGTTGTCGGCGCGGGTAATGAGTGTATCGAGGTCGTCTTCTGGGGTGGCAACGGCAACGCCTATAGTCACGCTCAGTTGCAGGTCTTTAAATTCGCCATCTAACGACAACGCTTCGACGCCCTGCTTTAAGCGCTCGGCGACGGCGGTGGCGTCATTAGGGCTGGTGTGTGGTAAGCCAACCACAAACTCTTCTCCACCGAAACGACCAATAATGTCGGTTGGGCGAAGTGAGTGCTGACATACTTCAGCTATTTTGGTCAGAATGACGTCGCCACGAGTGTGACCCCAAGTGTCATTAATTTTCTTAAAATGGTCCACGTCTATCATGAACAAACAAAACGGCGTTTCTTCCAGGCGCGAGCGTTGCAGTAACGCCTGAGCACGTTTCATAAAGTAACTGCGGCTATCCACACCGGTGAGGGTGTCACGCTCCGCCACCATACGAAGCTGTGCTTCTAATGACTTGCGGTGTTTTATTTCCTGCAGCAGTTCACGGTTTTGATCGCGTTCCTCATTGAGCAAGGCATACTGTTGACGCTGCAACCGCTCCAGACGTCTCAGTGAGGAGTAGCCGACAATATTGGCCATTGCGAGTAATAGCCCAATGCGAACAGCGCCTTCTGCAGTCACTCCGGCATAGATCATGGCTGTAGCTAAAAAGGTAATACTGACAAACGCGCTCGCCAGCGCTGCTACCGTCAATAAATTCGGAATCAGCAAATAGAACGCGACTATCGCAACGGCAATAGAGGTAACCTGAGTTGAGAGACTCTCAGGACGAAGCGGCACAATAAGAATAATACCTATGGCAAAAATCCAGAGAGGTAGTGCGTGTAACCAAGCTTTGTCAGCATAACCACCGGCTTTGCCAATAATGAATGCTATTGCCACACAAGAACTCACCACCGTAATGCGCATAGCCAACAGTAAATAATACTCTTGGGTTAGCCCTAGAAGGTTGTAGTCGGTAATGCCAAACATGGCGAAAATAGCAGACGCCAGAATTAGCGCCAGCCGAGCGTCGGACCGAACGTTTGATTCAATAGAATGCCGATAACTGACTTCTTTTTGGCGGTCACTAAATTGGCCTGTCAGCCAGTGTATGTCATTTTGTTTTTGTTGTTGTGACAAATGCTTTTCCTGTTAAAACGGCGTCGATTATTAGCCAACTGTTTTGATTTTGACCTTTTCCTCACCGTTTTGCAGTACTTTTTTAACGTTTTCTGAACAAAAATACTAACCTTTCAGCGCCTGAACGATCTTTTTCGTGTTATTGATGTTCTCGGCTAATTCATCAAGCAGCTTTTGATACTCCGCAGACTTTTGTCCCAGCTTGGTGTTCTTTACAGCGGTTTCTAACGCTTCATCTTCCTGCAAGCACTTATCTAGAATCGCATTTCTCGCATCGACCGATAACAGCTTCGTCAGCTCACCTTCAATAACCTGCATCAGTGTTTTATCGGGGTCGGGTTTGGCCGGCAACCCACCCAGATCTTTTACAACATTTTGAAACGGTTCAATAAAAGACGCCCGCTCATTCGCAATGGTATCGAGTTTACTTGCCAGCTCACCGTCTTCTAATACGTTCGTTATTTCACGATAGTAGTCCCTGGTTTCAATAACCAATTTCAGAATTTCAATGCTATCGGCTTGGTCATCTGTGCGTAATATCGACATATTATTCTTTGCTCTCAATTGACTGTGGCATATTGCCCACAATAACCTCTATTGCTTCGGGTATCACCTCAAAGTCAGCTGGCGTGTCTGTTTTATGTTCACCGTCGGCATGAATCTGTTTGGGTTTAGACGTCTTAATACTGACTTTCTTCGCTTTTTTACATACAACGCGCTCCGCCACCCGCAAGTTGCCGTTCCGCAAATTAAACCCCAACAATAACAACTGCCACCAGCGCTGCGGCTTCAGACAAAATAAGTTCAGCTGGCCGTCTAGCAGGGTTGAATCTTCATCCACAATATTGCCGCCACCATAGAAACGACCATTACCAACCGCCAAATGAATCGCTCTCAAAGATTCCTCGCAGCCGTCAGCCTTTATATTCACCCTGAAGCTTTTATTACGCTTAATAACGCTAATAAAAGCCCCCAAATACGCGAACACACCAAAGTACTTTTTCATGTCTGAGGTAAGCTCGTGCGTAACCTCTACTCCCAAGCCGATATGAGCCACATTCACAAAGTAATGGTCATTCACCTTCGCAAGGTTAATGCGCTCTCGCTTGTTATTAGCAATAACCTGGGCCGCCGGCACGATATCCTGCGGCACACCCAAGGAGCGCGCCAAATCATTCGCTGTGCCCATGGGCAAAATTGCCAGGGCTTGTTGTGTTTTATGCACCGACTCCAGCGCTGCGCTAATGGTTCCGTCCCCCCCGGCGACAATAATGACACCATCTTCCCGTTTGTAATTCTCAATACAGGACACCATGTCCGAGGGGCTTTCAGTAACACACAGCTCGACCTCAATACCAGCATTTTTAAGCAAACTAGTTGCTTGATCGAGCTCCTCGGAATGGCCATTGCGGCTTTTCGGGTTCACCAATAACAACGCATGCTGCATTGCTTCAGGTCCTCTTTAACAAGTGCTGGCTTTAATATAAGCGGTTTACTGGAGAGCTTCAAAGCGCTGACGGAATATTTACGTTGGGGTATAGTTAGAAAAAACCATAAGTGAGTCAGTTATGTGTCATTCAAATTCAGAGACTACCAATAAGCAATATGCGGAGCTTGAAAAAATTAAAGTCGATTACCTTAAACATTGCTTTGAGTCCGCTACCGAAGAGCAACCCGGCGATAGCCTTGTTGATGGCGATAGCTTCCTAAACTCACTCTAAGCCCCATACAAAAACCTTTGAAAACCAACAAAGGTTTCACGAATGATATTGGGCGGGCCGAGCTCTTCTGAAGCGTCGCTAATGGTGTTGTACTTCAGCTCTATTAAGTTGCGCATTTTGCTGGTGGACAGTTCAGACACGCCATCTTCAACATATTTGCTGAGCACAAAGTTAATAAACTCCTGCTGTTTGTAATTCACATACGCTTCCCCAATGGCCGGACGGGCTCTGCGCACACGCTCCTCACGGGTGTGGGTTTCGCTGGCCCAGGCGACATAAGCAAGCACGTCATACACATCGCTGTCTTTGGCATCAATTAGTGCTTTCATGTCGTCGAGCTTTTCTTCGTCGTAACCGGCTTCGGCTAAGTCTTCCATCAGCTTTTCGCGGGTATCCGGGTCACTCCAAATTTCACGCAGCTGATCTTCGTCTTTGAAGAACTGCGGTAAGTCGTCAAACAGGCGCTCAATGAACTCTTTTGCGGTAATGGGTTTACCGTCCGGACTCCAATACAGCGCTGACGAAATATGCTTAATGGTACGGGCTTTGCCATCCGACAATTTCAGGACAATTTTCTTCTCGCAAGCACATGGTTTTTGACCACAATCCGGGCACAGCTCCGGCTCTGGCTTTTCACAAATACAGGGCTTCTGACCACATACCGAACACGTGCTTGGCTCTGGCTTCTCTTCCGGCGGACATACACAACGCACTTCACCGCACTGCTCGCACACATCCGGCTCTATGGGTTCGCCGTCCCATTCTGGGTCGGCAAAGTTATAATGCGCCTTCACAAAGTCATAAACGGTAAAGTAGTCCTTACCCTCGTACATGCGTGTGCCGCGACCGATAATCTGCTTAAACTCAATCATGTTGTTACAGGGCCGCATCAGCACTATGTGCCGTACGTTTTTAGCATCGACGCCCGTGGACAGCTTGCGTGAAGTCGTCAGTACCGTCGGTATGGTTTTCTCGTTGTCCTGAAAGGTATTCAAATCATTCTCGCCGGAAACACCGTCATTTGCCGTTACCCGCACACAATAACTGCTGTTGGTTGTCCAGCCACGCTCTACCGCATATTGGTTAATAAAGTCGCGTACCATACCGGCGTGCTCTTGTGTGGCGCAGAACACAATGGTTTTCTCACGCGGATTAAATAAATCCATCCAGTAGCGCACACGCATTTTTTCGCGCTCGGGAATAGTAATAATGCGGTTAAAGTCGCCTTCTTTGTAAACCTTGCCCGGCTCGGGTTCGCCCTTAACCACAGTGCCGTCGCCCGGCGTATACACGTATTCGTCCATGGTGCCGATAATGGGCAACACTTTAAAAGGCGTTAAAAAGCCGTCGTTAATGCCCTCTTTCAGCGCGTAGCTGTAAACCGGCTCACCAAAGTAACCATAGGTGTCAGCGTTAACCGTGCGTTTGGGCGTGGCCGTTAAGCCTAACTGAACCGCCGGCGAAAAGTAATCGAGTATTTCGCGCCAGCTACTTTCATCGTTAGCTCCGCCACGGTGACACTCGTCAATAATAATGAAGTCGAAAAAGTCCTCAGGGTATTCCCCAAAGTACGGCGTAGGGTTGCCCTCTTCGTCCTCACCACCGCTCATAAAGGTTTGAAATATGGTGAAAAACACACTGCCGTTTTTCGGTGGCCTGCCGTCCTTTTTAATTTCGTCCGGGCTAATTCGCTTCACGGCGTCTTCGCCAAAGGGCAAAAAGTCGCGGGCGGCCTGATTGGCTAATACGTTACGATCAGCCAGAAACAGAATGCGCGGGCGACGCTTGGCATAGCTTGGGTTCTTGCTTGCGCTTAAACTCCAGCGACTGTGAAACAACTTCCAGGCTATTTGAAAGGCAATGCAGGTTTTACCAGTGCCGGTTGCGAGCGTCAGTAAGACACGATCATTTCCCTGAGCTATTGCTTCCAGAGCATTATTAATGGCGTTTTCCTGATAATAGCGCGGAGACCAGTCACCTTTAGCTTCAAACGGAATTTCGGCGAAGCGCTCGCGCCATACCGGAGTAAAGTCCGGCTCGTCCTCGCCGCTTTCAGGGTTAAAGGTGTGTTGCCAGAGCTCGTCTGGGCTTAAAAAGGCATCGACCAGCTGCTCTTTGCCGGTGTGTAGGTCAATTTGGTAAATGTCGTGGCCGTTGGTGGCATACCCAAACCGGCATTGCAGACGCTGGGCGTAGTCTTTGGCTTGTCGTACGCCCTCACTGTAACTGAGGCTTTCTTTTTTTGCCTCTATGGCTGCCAGCTTACGGCCTTTGTATTCCAATACATAGTCACTGCTTAGCTTGGCTGCGCGCTTGCCGCCACCAATAATGCGCCCCTGCGTAATGCTAACTTCCCGACGAATGTAGCTGTCGTCGGTAACGCCCCAGCCCGCTGTCAGCAGCTTGGGGTCTATGAGTTCAGCACGGGTGTCCGCTTCGTTGCGCATGGGCATAGTGAGTCCTTTACGTTGTGCTTTTGCGTTCCGCTAGTCTTATTGATTGTTTATATCATGTTCAGGCGGCTTTTGTGAGCTCGCCGGTAAATGCTTTTTGAAGTAGGGATTTTTTTAAGTCCGTTAAAGCCGCTAACTTACTTTCATAGTTCGTTATAAGAGATTCAGCTCTAACTAACATCGACTCAGAAAGTTTAATTATTTCCTCTTGCTCACTCATATTCGGAATCGGAATATCAAGTTCTTTCAAGATTTTTACCGAAGCCATATTTCTAATTGCTGCTCCTTGAGCTCGCACTTCAATCTCCTCCTGAAAATTTGGGCTTTCCATCCACAACTTCAGGAACTCTGACTTAATTTTATTACTAGGTGTCAGCCTTAACAAAGCTTGATTAATTATGCCTTCGCATAGGTTATCTGGAGCGATTGCTATTCTACCCATTGTTCCTGAGCAGCTAACAATTAAGTCTCCTGGGCGCAACTGAAAACGAGCCATATCTTGAAACTTTTTCTTATCAACAAAGTACCGAATATCACTAAATTGGTTATTTATTGCGTGTTGTTGTTCATATACAGCATATCCAGTTGTTTGAAAGGAGCTCTTCTTTAAAGAGCCCCCAAAAGGACCTCTCACAAAGTCACATACTTCTCTAAATTTAAATAAATTCCAGCGATGTTGGCGAGTTTTGAATAATGTTCGTAAGTAACTTGCAAACAACTCGCGAGCATTTTCAAGGTTTCGCTCCGCTAGCGCGCGAGCTTTGTCGATATCGGCAAAGGCTTCGTCGAGAATAGCTACAATGCGTCTTTGTTCTTCTATGGAAATTAGGGGTGTTTCTAATGCTTCAATCTGTTTTCTATTTATTGACGCAAAAACTGCCCCTTCACTTCCTTGAATTTCGTCTCGAATAGAAAGCAGATAATAAAACAAAAAGTTGCGGTCTATGTTATCGCCAGGCCTAATAGCGGCAAGCCCCCGGCCTATACATACTTTTTGAGTGGCGAAATTTACAGGACCAACTGGCGCCCTAACAGACATTAAAATATCACCTTCAAAAGCTTCCTTGGTAATATTAGTAGTCCATTTTTGTGGAGGGCCTATAAAACGGGTTCCGAATTCCTTTTTACCCTGGTAAAACGGTAGCCCCTCTCCTTTGTCATTGTAATATTGACCTTTTGGGGATTGACCAGAAATAACTTCACATACGTCTCGGATTTTGACCATCTCCCACCCCATCACACCAGCTCCCGAATTTTAGCCAGTATCGCTTCGCTTTCTTTATCCAGTTCAATAATGTCGGCGATAATTTCTTTTGGCTCGCGAAGCGGCTCTTCCTCTTTGACGTTGGGGTTTTTAACGGACAAATCCCAAGTTGTTTGGTCAATGTCTGCTACGTTTACTGACCAGGACTTATCGGAATCTTTTTTGTCTTTTTGCAGGCTGACAAACTCTTCCAAGTCATTATCGTTCAGCGGGTTTGTTTTCCCCAAACTACGGCCGGGGTCGAGTTGGTAATACCAAATGTTTTGGGTAGGTTCACCTTTGGTAAAGAAAAGCACCACGGTTTTAACGCCGGCCCCCAAAAATGTCTTGGCAGGGCAATCGAGAATGGTGTGCAGGTTATGATTTTCAAGTAGCTCTTTTCGCAGCGCTATGGAAGCGTTGTCGGTATTGCTCAAAAAGGTGTTTTTAATGACTATGGCCGCACGCCCACCGGGCTTGAGTATTTTCATAAAATGCTGCAAAAACAAAAACGCGGTTTCGCCAGTTTTAATATTGAAGTTTTGCTGCACTTCTTTGCGCTCTTTGCCCCCAAACGGCGGGTTTGCCAGCACAATGTCATGCTGATTACTCGGTTGAATGTCCTGAACACTCTCGGCAAGGGTGTTGGTATGCACGACGTTTGGCGCTTCAATGCCGTGCAAAATCATATTCATAATGGCAATAACGTACGCGAGTGACTTCTTCTCTTTGGCGTAGAAGGTGTATTTTTGCAGGGTGTCGAGGTCTTTTGTCGACAGTTGCTTTTTCTGGCGACCGCCTTGACGTAAATAGTCGTATGCTTCACATAAAAAGCCAGCAGACCCGGCTGCTCCATCGTAAATGGTTTCGCCAATACTCGGATGAATAACGTCTATCATGGCACGGATGAGTGGGCGTGGTGTGTAATATTCACCGCCGTTACGTCCGGCGTTGCCCATGTTTTTAATTTTTGTTTCGTACAGGTGGCTAAGTTCGTGCTTCTCTTCTTGTGAGCGAAAGCGCAGTTCGTCCACTTTCTCCAGGGCATCGCGCAATGAGTAGCCGCTCTGAACTTTGTTCTTTATTTCACCGAATATCTCGCCAATTTTGTATTCGATGGTGTGCGGGTTCTCCGCCGCCTTTTTAAAGCTTTTTAAGTAAGGGAAAAGCTCACCATCAACGTAGTCGATAAGGTCATCGCCCGTTAAAGCATTATTATGGTCGAAGTTGCCATTAGCGTCTTTCGGTGCCGCCCACGTGCTCCAGCGATGCTCGGGCGCAATAATGTGGTTGTACTCTTTGGCTTCCAGCTGCGCGTTCAGTTCGCGTTCACGCTCTAAGTCATCCAAATACTTGAGAAATAGCATCCAGCTGGTTTGTTCAGTGTAGTCCAGCTCGCTTGAGCAACCTGCGTCCTTGTGAAGAATGTCATCGATATTTTTAAAGGCTTGTTCAAACATGCTCGTACTTCATCCATGTTGGGCAACTGATTATTTTTACTATGTTATCAGGTTTGGGGGAAGGAGGCAGAGTTAACGCCCAGCGTCAAATAAGGAATTTTCCATACCCACCATGATATTAAATACAGACCTCATGCTCTTTTAATCCACAAAGGACAGTTGCGTCATCGAGTTCAAGTCTAATAGAGACAACATCAGAGTTTTCTCCATAGTCGCTGTATACCGATAAAACTTTTCCTTCTTCGCCATCAAACTGACTATTTGGTTTATCGACAAACACGAACTGTCCTCGTTTTAAATCCGTTGCTTTCATTTTTAAGTTAGCTCTGCTTAATCAAACAAGCGCCTTTTTCAGTAATCTTGGGAATATTGGAATATCGAGGATCGCCTTTTGCCAACTTATCTAAAACAGACGTTTGATTTACGGTGCCATTTTGGCTCACCGACGTGTGCCACTTAGTTAGCCACAAATGGTTCTCTCGACTTTCGTGCGGAATAACCTTCATTGACATATCTACACCTGGCGAGCTCGAAACCCAACCCACTCTCTCGTCTTTGGAAAAGGTAAAATTCAGTTCTTCATTTTCTGTGGGTGACGCAGTTGCGTTACTCGAAGCTGGCAGCCCCCAAGCGGCCGCTACAGGGATGTTTGCGGCATAGGTTTTATTTTCCCCTTTACCTTGAGCGGTAATCTGAAGAAACACATTATTTTCTGTCTTCATATTGTCTTCTAAAGCACATTCATCTCCAGTTGCCACGAAGTACCGTCCCTCAAAGTCATACGGTTCGCTACAAGCTGATAAGAGCACTACCATACCGGCTGTTAACGCTAAGTTTTTCATACTAATCCCCAAGTTAAGTCAATGTGTTAAATCCTAAGGTAGATGATTTACAAATACAACAAAATCATATAACTATGTGCTGAACGCATTCGCTTAGTCGACACGTTGCGGCAATGAGCAAGCTAGCAGGTTTAAGAACAGAAGTTGGGGGTATTGTTAGATTATCCAGTACTCACTTACGCCGTCTCCCCACTCTATTCGCTGGTGGGTTTAATCGCTCAATTAAATAATCTTCTAAAGCTGGAGCAAGGTAGCCGTAGTCTGCAGGGAAGCCAATAGTTGCCAATCGGTTAGCTCCAAGCTCGCCCCACTTTGGTTGTCGCTCCAATGGCGCTCGAAGAATTCGTTTGTTCTTTCAATCAGCATTTGTTTCAAGTTCATCCCACGCAGATAAGTTATGCTTCCTGGCTGCGATCTTATAATTAATCCCCATAGCCAATCCGAATACACAACCAACAATTACCACGGTGGTGACGAAATGCGTCAATGGCATATTGAAAGAGTACAGCTGCAAAAACCAGCATAATGGCGCCCAGAAGGCAGTGAAGCCCAAACCCATAAACAGTGTATTTCGGGAGAAGCTGTTGTAATGGAATGGCCTTGCTTTTAAACCCAGCCACCACAAAAACAGCAAAGCCGGCGGCTTAGAATTAATTTCCAAAATTCCCGCTTCTTTAAGCTCTTTTAGAGCAGCCTCTTTTCGTGCTTCGAAAGACATTTTTTGTGACCTTAACTTCAGTATTTTATATAGCTAACTCTAAAGTAATTAAATACGCAATAAAACAGCAAGTTATACGATATTGATGACAGAAGACGTTTTTTACTTAGGCTAAAATACAGTCATTAACAGCTCATGGAGGAGTCTTATGGCGAATAAGTCAAATAGCAGCTTTTGCGATTCAAAAGTACCACATTGTGCTACAATAGATAACAATGCAACACATTATAAGGTACTTATTATGAAAACCGAGATGCTAAGCACGCGAATTGATCATGACACGAAAGTCGCATTCACTAATATTTGTGACGAAGTAGGTTTAAGCCCTTCACAAGCACTTAAGCTGTTTGCCCGAGCAGTCATTAATCACGGAGGAATACCTTTTGAACTAAAAGCGCGCCAGCCAAATGCGGCAACCGTCGCTGCTATCAAAGAGTTAGCTGAGGGTAAAGGTCATAAAAGTCATTCTGTCGACGAGTTGATTAACGAATTGACTGAGGGCAAAGTCCAAAATGCTCAACCATGAGCCAATTTAAGACCAACAATACCCGCACAAATTAACCCTAAACTGACCAGTTTCAGAGCGTCCGCTGACTCGCCGAACAAAAACATACCCATAACCGCTGTACCGACGGCACCAATGCCCACCCAAATAGCGTAGGCAGTACCGACGGGTAACGTTTTCAGTGCCAAGCCTAACAAGACAAAGCTACCGACAAGAGCAACTGTGGTGCCAATGGTTGGCCAAAGTTTGGTAAAGCCGTCTGTGTATTTTA
Organism: Idiomarina sp. UBA4520; assembly: GCF_002388365.1. Classification (NCBI taxonomy): domain Bacteria; kingdom Pseudomonadati; phylum Pseudomonadota; class Gammaproteobacteria; order Alteromonadales; family Idiomarinaceae; genus Idiomarina; species Idiomarina sp. UBA4520. The sequence continues at coordinate 59,885 of NZ_DGMK01000014.1, forward strand.
GACCAACCGCCCAAGCGACTTCCAAAAGACCCGCGATAAATAGAATGACCCAACTCATAAGCACCTCTTCATGATTGTGGGGCCGTCCCCGAATGCAAATTGAGCGGTGAGGTCGTCCTCACTTCCGCTTAGTTTACGCCATAAGCGCAATACTAACTTTCATCGTGGTTATTATCACGATATAAGCCAGAAAGCCTATCGATTTTCTGCGCCTTTGAGGCAGCAATTCCGAAACAACAGAGCCGTCACTATTTCGCAATTTAGAAAACCAAAAGATCATCCAAAATATTGTTAGCGTCGCAGGCTTATCGTTAATGACTAACTTACTTCTTCTAAACGGCAGCAAGCCAAGAAAGACTGAGTAAACCAGAGTGCCATTTTCTTTTAGCTCGAACTTTGTCGTCAGACGGTCATAAGAAACATCCAGCTCTGACGATTCAAATTTATGTTGTCGCTTTTGGAATCTTTGGAATTTCATTTTAAACACTTATGCACCGCATGTGGTCAATAATTCGGCTTATCCTGCTCACGTTGCTTAGCTTTGCCTTCTTTGTATTGAGCAATCGATTTATTCAAATGTTCAGCATTCGCCGGTGAACGAAGCAAGTGAACAGTTTCCATTAGGCTGTTGTAATAACTTAAAGGCATCACCACAACATCTTCAGAACCGCTGCGGGTAATAACCGTTGTATCGGCATCTTTTATTACGCTATCCAAAACTTCTTTTAAGTCTTTTCTGGCTTCGTTCAAAGAAACTATTTTCATTTGTCACCTCAATATGCCCTCTCTTAATTGGGCATGTGCAGTATTTATTCTGGCTCGCTGGCCGCTTACTCAGGTAACGCATCAAAACTCGGCACATTACTCAAATCAGCTGACCACGCAGCGCAGTCAGCAACAAAGATCTTAGCCGTAGGCGTAACTGATATTGGCGTATCGAGGCTACCGGCCGGCACCACAACACAATCAATAGACTCAGCGACTGTGGGAAGTGCGGGGCCGCAACACTGACAAAAACTCTTCGTATGCAGCGAGCCAGAGTATTGATAATGGGTTACGTCCGCCTCGCCTTTTAACCAAACCAACCGCCCTGCTTTAGCAAACAAGTTAGCCGCATGAGCAGAGCCCGTGTCTTTCTGGCAGCGGCTACAATGACATAAATAAAATGCGTCAAAGTCACCACTGACCTCGTAGCTGACACGACCGCAAAGACACGAACCGTAATATTTATTCACCATGACATTACCTGTTAAATAAACCTGCCTATCAATTGGCTTGGTTAGCCACTGCGTCCAGTAAAACATCTTCCAATTTTGAGAACAGCAAACCGGTTTAGCTAAATTTTTCCATAACAAAGTTACGCAGCTTCTGACCACGAATTTCTATCGTTTGCTCTTTTACGACTTTAAAACCAAATTTCTCATAAAACGGACGAGCCGTAATGCTCACCTCAGAGTAAAACCGGTTAATTCCTTGTAACTCACCCACTCTTAGCACGTGCTCCATTAAGTGACGCCCGATACCGTTACCCTGATGCTCATGGTGGCAAAAGAAATGATCAATTAGTCCATCTTCCTGAAGGTCGGTATAACCGACAATTTCCCCGTCAATTTCCCCGTCAATTTCCGCAACAAACGGAGAGATAGCATTCATTTTTCGCTGCCATGCCTCAGGAGATACGTCATCTGGCGCCCATGCTTCGACCTGCGCTCGAGTGTAGTCACGTGAGTTCACATTACGGATGGTGTGATAAAAAATAGTCCATAAATCACGCGCATCTGATTCGTTATATTTTCTGATGTATATCATGCTGGTATTTGCCGTTCACGCTCAATCGCTATCATGACCGAGATCTAAATAGGCGGTGAAATACGCCAAACGCCCCGATGTGCAAGCTGATACGAATAAAGCTAACGCGAAAACGATACAGCTACTTTTAATTTTCACCGGTGTGATTCCTGTTTATATGACGCCCGCGTCACAGGCTTCATTGGAATGGAGCCTTTTGGCATATAATTGCGCAGCAATGCTAAAAGGTGTAACGGAAATTAAGTCCTTGGTGCACGCGCTTGTTATAACTGCTATTTTGTGGTAATATGCCACATTTGATGCAAAATAACACAGGAGCTCTAATTATGGCTACAAACAGCATAAGATTAGACCAAGAACTTGTAGAAAAAGCTACTATTATAGCCAAGGCTTATAACAGAACGCCGCCTAAACAAATTGAGCACTGGGCTAGGATTGGTGAAATTATGGAAGATAACCCAGAGCTACCATATGAGTTTGTGAAACAAGCTATTATTGCGCAAGCTGAAAAAGATGCGGGTAAGCTCGAGAGTTACGATTTTGACTAAAGTTAAAACAGTATTACAAACGCCAACTTTTAAGAAGGCCGTTAAAAAGTTAAAGCCTAACCAAAAGAAAGATCTCGACAGTGCAATCAGGGAGTTGATGATTGATCCATTTATAGGCCAGCAGAAAAAGGGGGATTTAAGTTTTTTACGGGTTCACAAATTTAAAATGAATAAGCAGCTCACTTTACTTGGCTATAGTTATGATGACGGAGTTTTTGCTTTAGAACTTATGACTTTGGGCAGCCATGAAAACTTTTATCGTGATGTGAAACGAATTTTCTAAGGTTGTAACGCTCGGTTGTGCGGCAGTGAACGAGCTCGCGAGTGAGCTGTCGCGACAGCAACCGCTACTGAGTGTCTAGTGAACTAGTGGCGATTCAAACTTCAAAGAGCTCGCCCCGATAAAAACTCGTATTGGCTAGGTTTAGCATAGGGTAATCCTCTTCTGAATCTCCATACGCAAAAATTTCGCTATAAAGAGATAAATCGATGCGTTCTTTTATGCGCTCGACCTTTCTCTCGTTACTGCAATCACCATTCAGGTAAGCGCCGGTAAATCGACCATTACGCACTTCAAGTTCACTGCAAATTAAATCTACCTCGTGGCGTTTACACCAAATTTTTAAATAAGGAGAGATAGATGCAGACACAATGACCACGTGATCGCCGTTCTCTTTATGTTCAGCTATTTTCTGCAGCATATCGCTCCGAATCACGGAGGGTAAATACTCAGAAACATAACGTTCAGCACTAGCATCAAGTTGTTTTTCAGAAACGCCCATGAAAGCAACTCGTGATATGAGAGGTCGAATTTTAGGAGCAGAAAGAAGCCTAGCTTTGTGTAAGATGATTGCCGGAGAAATAAGACAAGCGCCAATAACTAGACGAGCCAATTTCGTCGAGGAAAAGACAAACTTAGTATACGTATCTCGCGTCGTGATTGTTCCGTCAAAATCGAAGAGAGCAAGGTTCATCTGTACCTCAAAGCTTTTAACGCTAAAATCATACGCGCCGTAGGCGTCGAATGGATTTTCTTGTTATATTTTTACCTGCACAGGGTTCTGATCCCTAATTGATCGAATCAACTCTGCAAGTTTCTTGTAAGTTTCAGGTTCAGGATCACAACTACAGGCCATGACCTCAGCAATTTCTATTTTCGAAGGCAAATAACTCTGCAGTCCTTGTTCTTGTAGATAACGCACAATTTGTGCGTAGAACGGCTTACCGCTATCGAAATAGCTTTCAAAGTCGGATTTTTCTATATTTGGGTTATTTTGTAGCAGAGTTGTTTCAAAACACGCATTTATAAAGTCACTAGCTTTGAACGACTCTTCAAAGGAACCGCCAAAGTCTCCATTGGTAAGAGTAACAACTGGTTGAGCAGGAACTTTAAATAAATGAAAGTTCGAAGGAACAGGACCAATTCTCGATATCAACTTTTTGTCATCATCATCGAAGGTAAAGATCATAGGCCTAGAGTGACTCAGTGTTTTTTGCATAAGCCTAATTGTATGTCTCAGATTACCTATTCCGTTATAGTTGGCAATCACAATTCCATCTTTGTCAAAATTTATACCCAGCCCTTCTTCAAGCAATATACGAAATGCGCTCTCTTCACTTTCCCCTTCAACAAAAAGATAAATGCACTGCTCTAATGCTGACTCGGAGGACGCGATATCGAATGCTTCTAGTTCGCACTTTATATCCATCATCGTATCGAATTCGATACTCTCTCTATCAGACATGTAAAAAACTCATCTATAAATATAACGCCTGCCATAAGCGGCCGAAAAAACCGCCAGGTTTTTGAGGTCCAGCCGCCCGATACGCGGGCGGCGATGCTTGATGGCCTTGTTATAGCTGCCTAACTATTGAGGTAAAGATCTATGTAGTGCTCGAGCTTTTGTTGAGAAAGCTCCGAGGGAGGGTAATGTTTTTCGTCAATCGTTTCTCTGACAATCGATACCCTATCTTGTGGACTCAATCCTCTTAGCTTTTCCTGTATGTCCGATTTAGAAATGTGATGCCCTTCTTCTTTCAGAAAGTAACGCGAGAAAGCGACAGATAAATTATTCAACATTTGATCATCAAGCCACTCTTGAGAAGGCTGGTTTTGATATGCCATTAGGTCTCCTTTTCTCTATAACGCCGCATTCAGCGGCTTGTCCGCTGTAATGCTTTGTTATAAGCGCCACTACTGACGTATCGTTTATTAAGGTTTTTTAATTGCTTGTTTTTTATACTTAGGGAAATTCGTGTGTCATCCCAACTCAACAGAACAGGAAACTTTTCAATTACACGCTTTGGCGACGGAGTATCAGGCTCATACTTTATAGCCATTAACCCGACAGCATCGCCGCTGTTTATCGCTTTGTAATCGTTTATTGCTGACTCCAGCTCAGATCGTGCAGCATCAACGTTTACACTAATAATTTGTCTTATGGATTCATGGATAGAGCTAATCGCCGCAACATATGAACGTGTGGAGCTAAAGATTTCTACTTTTTCAGGCATTTCTTCCAGAATTGAGGCTTTAAACTTCCCTGAATCCTGAAAAATATCTCTACTTGAGAAAGCAATAAATCCAAACTCCAACTGTGCACTTTCATCCTGTGACGTCCATTTCATTGGTGTTGTTACCTTATGAACGGATAGCCCACAATGTTGAACATAATTTCTCAAAGCTTCCATGAAACGATATTCAAACACACTGTCATACTGCTCTGAAAAAAGGCTCTTAATGTTCTCATTATTTACACACAACTTAATGTTTTGCTGCACATGATCAATATACAATCGAGCTGATGTGAGTAGATTTACAACTCGCCTGTTTATACTCTGAATCGCATCAGCAAAACCAACGTGACCTAACGAGCCTTTAACCATACACTCAGTGGCATAGTGAAGCCCCTCTCTCTCTAAATCCAAATAGTTGGAAAAAAGTAAGTCGTACTTCTCTTCAATAGCCAAAGCACCTTCCAAAACTTTTCGTGCTTTGAGTAGAGAGTTGAATTTTTGAGCATCAATTTCGATCTCAGGAACATCCCCAAGAAGCCAAGCCATTAAGCAATACTTCATTAACTGCGATGCTCCTTAAAGCTTATAACGCCACGCTCTGCGGAAATATAGGAGCCTTAGCGAATAAATTTTCCGTAGTAGCGCCTTGTTAGTTTCACAGCCCAAACACCACTTCAAACTTCTCTCCCTTGTTTAACCTTTCCAATCCTGAGTACAAACTTTTAGTATGCATTGGTTCAACAGCTATTCTTGATGCTTGGTAGTATTTCACACTTGTATTTGGAAAGTCGCTTAGAAAAAAAATAGATTTAACTTTTGCTAGTTCTTCCTCTGTTATCTCTATATTTTCAAGTAAAAAAGGTCTGCGATAGTCAACTTTAATACCTGTTCCTTCAATAAACCAGGCTGGTAATTGCGTAAGCTCTACAAGAAGGTCAGTTCTGTACCTTACCTCTGCATGAACAAATTCATGCGCTATCACGTCTGTGTTGAGCCCCTTAGGGCCTAGAAATATGCATTCTCTAAAGAACCCTGATGCTTGCATGCCCGTTGGATTAAAGCCAAAACTGGAGTACTGATCCCCAGTTGTAGCAATAATTCTTGGTGAAGATATAGGGTTACCATACACATTTGAAACTCTTTCGATTGCATCATTTATTGCTTCTATCAAGTTCGATTGTTGTGCTTCGTCAAGGCTGTCATCAACATAGAGATTTGTTGAAATCTGAGAAAAATGCGTCTGCCCGATCATTTCGCATGCTATCGCATCCTTTTTAAAGAAGATAAAAGACGCAAAAAGAAGCAATATAAAAACAGGTACAAGAATTTTAAATATTCGCACAAACTTTCCTTGTGAAACTAACGCTGAGGTAACCGGCGCCGGAGCGCCAGCGAAGGGAACCAAAAGCGGCACGCTTTTGGCGTCCGGTTGACCGCTTGGTTATGTGATTGATTCACCAGGGTTCACGAGTCGATGCCAATTAAAGAATCAATCCCTTCGTCTCTGATAGTCGCTTTGGCCTCGTCCAGAGCTGCCACATCAGTATCGAATTCATCATCCCATACGGTGGAGTTACCGAACTCATCCACCACTTCGAGAATCCAGCCGCCAGTGTCACCACGGTAGATGTCCACTCTGACAGTTTTCCCGTCAGCCGTCAGGTCCTGGCAAAGGGGGCTCATCTCGACTTCAAAATCATCTTCCATTCACTATCTCCGAGGTGGAATCTTTGTACACATAACTTTCCAATAACGGGCGCAGGCATGTGGGGCATAATGGCGCAGCCGCCCCGCGTGTATGCGTCCCAGCGAACGAAGTGAGTGAGTTTATTGGGTTGTTAGGTGCGGCCAACCACGTAGTGCAATGCTTTTTTACGGAAAACTGTCCATATAGCCATTGCCAGAATAAACCCCCACAGTAATGTTTGAAGCCCATAAAGCCCATATTTACTGACGAAGACTATAGCAGGTATGAAAAACAGAAATAAGCGTATAAATTCATTTTTGTAGCGCCAAGCAATCGAGTGAATAGCACAACAGTAAATACCGATAATAGAGCCAATAACGTAAACAAAAATAGATGGCATTTGCCAATAAAACGAAGCAACAAAAGTAGCAACGAACAGAAGCAGAAGCCAATGAGAGTTTGTAATAGTATTTATATAAGGTCCAGAATCCGTCTTATTACCCATAAGCACCTAACGCTTCAATCAGCCGACGCGTTAGCGGTCGGCTGTATTGACTTGTTAGTTGCTATTTGCTGAAAGAACTGTCTTGAGTTAAATTCAGATTTTGTTACAAAATCTAACAAAGTTAACCACGACGTGTGTGATACGAATGATTTGCTAACCTCTACAAAAGTTGCCGTTGTAGCTGGTTTGCCTTCGTTAACAGCCGAATTGAAAGCCTTCCACAGAAAAAAAACATCGCTATTTCGCTCTTGAAGCTCATTGTTTAAGGCATCAAAGAGCAGTAAGCCGCAACTATAATGAATTTTACTGCTTTTTAAGGCAACGTTTCTATAATTGGTTTCAGTTCCAAAGCTACTCAAGCAATTTTCTTTTGCCTTCTCCATTTTACTCAGAAATATTTTATGATTACCGTGTATTTCTGAATATGAAAGACCGGCAAATAGTTCAGCACTACCTTCATGTAACCACGCGTCGGCTAAAGCTTCTACATTGCCAGCCTTTCCTTGGTATAAATGCGCCACTTCATGAGCAAAAAACCAAAATGTAGCATTTTCATCTAATTTTTCTATGGCTTTTTCTCCATACCAATGCATAAATATTTGCCTTGGCAGAGTCCCGCCTTGATTACCATAACGTCCATCGCTAGTCTGGCTATAGGAAGCATACAAGCTTGGGCGAAAGTTAAGTGCTCCCATGCGGGCGGCGAAATATGAAAGGATTTTTGGCAGGTTTTGAGACATCAACTCTTTCAGCGGTACAGGAAGACCTCTATCGATCAAACTGACAAAACTTTCATCTTGTATTGGCTCTCCCTTACCAACGTATACTTTTTGGCCGCTGTCGCTATCCACCCAACTGGCATCTCCAGTATAAACAACTCCGTCAACAATTATATTATCGTCTTTAGCCGCCCGAATACGGATATGCCATTCGTTTAATGAGCCATCACAAAGGTCCGGGCACGCAAAGAACCTGCCAGAATGAAACAGCATTCCTCCGTCAGTGAAAGGGGAAAAAGGTGCATAGTCTTTCGGTAATGAGATATATGTAGGTGTAAGTTCAAATTCAACTTGAGTGAAAGGTTTACCATCGACTCGTCTTACAGTTTCGTAGTCATTTACCTTAACAACTTTAAAATCTGCAGATTTAATTCTCCAACGCTTTCCCCTTGAGCTATCCGGACTTCTTTGAAAGGAAATACGTGTAACGGGTGCATCAGACGTATAACTGACACTCCAACTTCCAGCAGGGCTCTTTATGATAACAGCAGAGATTTCGCTAGCTGCTATCCCCCGGCTCGAAAACAGTAAAAGAAGTAATAGTATCCAGTTATAATTACGACACATGAATTTTACTCCATTAGCAACTAACGCTAAGCTAACGGGCAGTGACGTAGTGGCATAATCGCGAAGCGCCGCTGCGTTACTGTCCCAGTGACCGCAGGGAACGAGTTTAGCGCTTTGTTAGCTGTCCAACTGCGTAATATGCAACAGTTCATCTACAGGCCCCCATAAATAAAAAACCTTACCCCAAGACTCTTGTTGCACTGGCGTAATCTTAGTTTTATGTTCCGACTTAGAACATAACTCATGTGCATCGTAGATGTCTGAAACGCATATTTGCAACATGAAGTTCTTGGCTAAGTCTTCATTGTAGAAGCGCTGCAAAAAGAAAAGGCAATCCCCGTTTTCAAAAAGTGTGAGGTCGTCGGTTACGTATTCCGATTTGAACCCAATTTCCGAGTAAAAAGACTTTGAGATTTCATAATCCTTACTGGGAACAAAAGTTTTAATATCTATTACATCCATGATTCTTTCCAAAGGCAGCTAACATTTGTATATTGTGCGTGCGCACTTTGTTCTCCGTTAAACGGCAGATATTTTTTCGTAACTATTTAATAACTCAATCTATTTTTCAAAGAAGCTGCAAAAAAACGAGAAAACAATCCGAGCATGCTCATTTCCATTCTAACGAGTGCACGGTATCTAACTTTACGTTTTTATTATGTCATTGACATTAAACGAGTTAAATACGTAATACAACAACAAACTATGCATTATTGCTTACAAAACTAAGCCACAAGTTAAGCTAAAGTAAATCACTCAATTCAAAAATCGAGGATGGTAATTGATGTCTAGCCCATTTATTGAGCAATTACGCGCTGATATGCGCTTACGTGGTTACAGTTTAAGAACAGAGAAGTCATACTTAGGCTGGGTCCGTCAGTACATTTTCTTTCATAAAAAGCAACACCCTAAAAATCTGGGCAGTAATGAAGTTCGCGAGTTTCTAAGTTGGCTAGCTAACAAGCGCCATGTCGCTATCAATACTCAAAAAACGGCTTTAAATGCTTTAGTCTATCTCTATCATAAAGCACTTGGTATAACGCTTGGAGACTTAAATTTTAGCCTGGCGACCAAGCAGAGGCAACTGCCTGTTGTTTTATCCCCTCACGAAGTAATGAGCATTCTTAGTCAGCTAGCCGGACGTAACCGCTTAGTCGTTGAATTACTTTACGGGAGCGGCCTGAGAATCAGTGAGGCTTTAAGCTTAAGAGTTCAGGATGTGAATCTAGAAAATCTTTCTCTTACTATTCGTGATGGGAAAGGCAAGAAGGATCGGCAAACTTTGTTAAGCGAACGCTTAATTCCTCAGATTAAAGAGGCGATAAGTGCAGCATTAAAGGTACAAGCTAATGATAACAGTATCGGTGTCGGCCCATCACTGCCCAGTGCACTTGATAGAAAATATCCCAACGCTTTCAAGCAACCAGGTTGGATGTTCATCTTTCCATCGTCTTCTTTGTGCGCACATCCATACACTGGCGTTCTTTGTCGACATCATTTTCACAGTAGCGTCATTAGAAAGGCTCTTAAACCAGCAGTCATTCAAGCGAAGGTCTTCAAAAAAGTTAATTGTCACACTTTTCGTCACTCTTTCGCTACGCACTTGCTGCAAAGCGGTTGCGATATTCGTACTGTTCAGGAGCTGCTGGGCCACAACGATGTTAAGACCACCCAAATATACACGCATGTTATCGGTCAACATTACGCTGGTACGTCTAGCCCGTTAGACAATCTGGCATTTCCCTCAACTCCATTTCCTTCAATGAAAGAACCCAGTAAAATCCCCTAATCATTCAACGCAGGCATTAACGGTTCAGCGTATGAAAACCAATTTAATTACCCTTGGCGGTTATGAAAAGTTGCAGCAGGAACTCGAGCACCTGTGGCGGGTGGAGCGCCGCGAAACCGTGGAGAAGGTGTCGTGGGCGGCGAGCCTGGGCGACCGGTCTGAGAACGCGGATTATAAGTACAATAAGCAGAAGCTGCGTAAAATTGATGGTCGTATTCGATACTTAACCAAGCGTCTGGAGCAGGTGAAGGTTGTGTATTATTCGCCACAACAGGACGGTAAGGTGTTTTTTGGTGCCTGGGTGGAAATTGAGGACGAGGACGAAAACGTTCGGGCGTTTCAAATTGTCGGTCCGGACGAGATTTATGATCGCAAAGACGCGGTGTCTATTGATTCCCCCATGGCGCGCGCTCTGCTGAAAAAGCAGGTGGACGACGAGGCGGAGGTTAACACGCCGCAGGGCACCAAGACCTGGTTTATTAATAAGATAAGTTACCAACAGCCCGCGTAGCCAATTCGTGATAGTATTCGTCCCCATTATTTGTCGTAACGTATTAAAACCAAGAGATGTACTATGAGCCAGATACCGCAATTACTTGCTAATGAACTGAAGGTCGACGAGCGTCAGATTGCCGCTGTTATCCAGTTGCTGGACGAAGGCTCGACGGTGCCTTTTATTGCCCGTTACCGTAAAGAGGTAACCGGCGGTTTAGACGACACGCAATTACGTCAGCTGCATCAGCGCCTGAACTACCTGCGCGAGCTGGACGACCGCCGTCAGGTGATACTGAAGTCGATTGACGAGCAAGGCAAATTAACCGACGAACTGGCTCAGAGTATTAAAACCGCCGACTCGAAAACCGAGCTGGAAGATTTATATCTGCCTTACAAGCCTAAGCGCCGCACTAAAGGCCAAATTGCTATTGAGGCAGGCATTGAGCCGCTGGCCGATTTACTGTGGAAAGACCCAACGCAGAGCCCAGAGCAAGCCGCGGCTGACTACGTTGACGCGGACAAAGGCTTTGCGGACGCTAAAGCGGTATTAGACGGTGCTCGCGCTATTTTAATGGAGCGCTTTGCCGAGCAGGCGGAGCTGCTGAAGCGTTTGCGTTCTCACTTGTGGCAGAACGCGCACTTAACCAGCGCCGTTGCACCGGGTAAAGAAAAAGAAGGCGCGAAGTTCCGCGACTACTTTGAGTTTTCGGAGCTCTTTAAAACCATTCCCTCGCACCGCACGCTAGCGTTGCTGCGCGGCCGTAACGAAGGCTTTTTGCAGCTTTCTATGGACGCTGACCCGGGCAGTGAAGACAAAACCACTGGATCGCACTGCGAAGTCATTATTGCCGACTTCCTGAACTTTGAGCACAAAGGCCGCGCTGCCGATGACTGGCTGCGTCAGGTAATTCAGTGGACATGGCGGGTGAAGTTGTCACTGCACATGGAAACTGAACTTATGGCTCGTGTGCGTGAGCGCGCCGAAGAAGCGGCCATTCAAGTATTTGCCAGGAACCTGAAAGACTTGCTGATGGCGGCACCTGCGGGTGCAAAAACGACCATGGGCTTAGACCCGGGCGTTCGTACCGGTGTTAAGGTTGCGGTCGTGGACGAAACCGGTAAAGCGGTTGCTACTAACACGGTATTCCCGTTCCAGCCGCAAAACCAAATGGACAAAGCCATGCGCACGCTGGCAACTTTGTGCAAGCAGTACAAGGTTGAGCTTATCAGCATTGGTAACGGCACTCACTCGCGCGAGACCGACAAAATGGTTGGCGACATGCTCAAACAGCACAGCGAAATTAAAGCCACCAAGGTTATAGTGAATGAAGCCGGTGCATCGGTTTACTCTGCATCGGAATTGGCAGCACAAGAGTTTCCGGATATGGATGTGTCGCTACGTGGCGCAGTATCTATCGCCCGTCGCTTGCAGGATCCGTTAGCCGAGTTGGTTAAAATTGAGCCTAAATCCATTGGTGTCGGCCAGTATCAGCACGACGTTAGCCAGTCGCAACTCGCCCAAAGTCTGGATGCCGTCGTAGAAGACTGTGTAAACGCGGTGGGTGTGGATGCCAATATGGCTTCTGCGGCCTTGCTTCAGCGCGTTTCGGGTTTGTCGAAAACGCTAGCGAAAAACATTGTCGACTACCGAGACGCCAACGGTGCCTTTGCTAACCGTAAACAGTTACTCGATGTGCCACGCATGGGACCGAAAGCCTTTGAACAGGCAGCGGGCTTCCTACGTATTAACAATGGCGAGCAACCGTTAGATGCCTCAGCGGTTCACCCGGAAGCTTATTCAGTGGTCGAGCGCATGGCGAAGGCAAATGACTTGCCGGTACAAGAGCTTATTGGCAACCACTCATTGGTTAAAAGCCTGAACGCTGCCGACTACACCGACGAGCGCTTTGGTCTGCCAACGGTCACCGACATTTTGTCTGAGCTTGAAAAACCGGGCCGCGACCCGCGCCCTGAATTCAAAACGGCGGAGTTTAAAGAAGGTGTTGAGAAAGTCAGCGACCTGAAACCCGGCATGCAATTAGAAGGTGTGGTTACCAACGTGGCGAACTTTGGTGCCTTTGTGGATGTTGGCGTGCATCAGGACGGTTTGGTTCACATTTCAGCTTTAGCAGACAAGTTTGTCAGCGACCCGCGCGAAGTGGTGAAAGCCGGCGATATTGTGAAGGTTAAAGTGCTGGAAGTAGACATTGAGCGGAACCGTATTGGTTTAACCATGCGCTTAAATGACGAAGTTGCTGCGAAGCCGGCCGCTAAGACTAAGCCACAGGGTAGCAGCTCAAATAAAGGCAAGCCTCAGCGTGATCGTGGGAAGCAAAACAAGCAGCCACAAAATGCCGCTATGGGTAATGCCTTAGCCGACGCTTTTGCAAAAGCGAAACGGAAATAAATAAGAGAAAGGATTAAGCAGTAGCGCTGAATGAGTCCACGGATGGACGAACTTTATTGTCGTAGAAAGAAGCAACCATAGCGCCGCGTTCTGGCGCAGACAGAGTTTTCTTGCCTTGCTCAGCGGATGCTGCGCTGTCAGAAGAGTCTTTATCCGAGCCCTCACCTTCTAAGCTTTTCTTAAATGGCGCATTAATGCTGATATCAGGCGCTTGCTCGCCGTCTTCCCCTTCACCCTGCACTTGCTGTTGCGCTAATTCCGCTCGAGCTTGTGTGGCTTTGTTAGCAGCATCCGCAGCAATTGAGCGGTCAGCGGCAGAGGGTTGTGCCGGTGCTAATGCTGCACGGCGTACCACCTGCATTTTCTGAATAGTTGCCTGGGGGTCGCCCTGAACCGGGCTGACATCAATTTGAACCTCACCACCGACGGCATAAGACTTGCCGTCAGGTCCGCGTTCGTATTCATAAGAAGGTGAACCGGCATATTGCCCACCAACAGCAGCATGTGCTTGCTCGTGCACACGCACTTCCTGATCACGACTTTTCAGTTCATCAACTTTTTCGAGCTCCTGCTCGTCCAGTTGTTGGCCGTTCGGTTTCTTTTCTTCGGTCGCGTCAGCTTTTTTCTCGTCCTTAGTTTCTTCGGACTCAGAGCCTTTCGCTTCAGCACCTTTTTCACCTTCAGCTGAGTCCTGGCCTTTTTTGGCGACCTTGCCATTGGGTGAATAAGTTGGAGCTGCGCTGTCAGCGCTGTTGTTTTGCTTTTCAGTTGCGGTAGGTTCACTAACCAGCGCTTTCGCGGCATTGTCTGTCTGCATCGACTCCATAGGCGGAGCCGATGTAACAGGAATAGCCGGTAGCGCTGTGGTGATATTCATGGCTAGAACATTCAGTTACGCACTAGTATCGATAAGAGTGCCCAACATTTCGTCAGCGGTTTCTACTGTACGAGTATTGGCTTCAAAGTTAGTCTGCCCTTCGTTTAACGAAACCAGCGAGTCAGTTGTACTGGCGGCGTTAACACTTTGCGCCGTTTCAGTCGCAGTTTCCGTAGCTGGCTGACCACCATTTGTATTGGCATTGTCTTGCTGCTGCACGTCGTTACGACCCGCTGCAGATGCAATTTCCTGACTTGCTTCAGACACTTGCTGGTTTGCACGTTGCATACCCTGCAGGCCTGTATTCATTGCTGCGCCAATTTCCATAGTCACCTCTCTTGCACAATAAACTCATTGCGCCTACTTCGAAGAATGTACCCTCCAGTATTGATTATATTTTGTTCATTTTCAAGTACTGAAGGGTTAAATTCTTTTACGCGTGTTGTTGAATTTGGTTCAACAAAGCTTTCCAGTGACGCTTCTGCTCAGCAAGAGATTCACGCATGTCATCGACCTGTTTTTTCAATGCATCAATGTCATGGTTTAAGTGATCTTTTAAGTCCTGCGCTTTAGAGTCCAGCAGCTTTTTACGCGCTTTGTAGTATTCACGTAACTGCGTACCCAGTTGTTCGTAGTGCTCGTGCGCTTTTTCGAACAATGACTCTGGTGCGCTCATGGCCTTCTTACGGGCCACTTTTAACTGCATTTGCAGCTTCGCACGCTCGACCTGATACGGCGAGCTGCGTTTTAGGTTACGCGCTAAACCGAACCAACTGCTGGCACGAATAAGCCATTTGGTCGGGTCAAACTGCCACCAGCGAATGCCGTTGCGATAATCACTCGCAAAAATGTGGTGATAGTTATGATAGCCCTCGCCAAAAGTCATAAACGCCAGTACGCCATTGTCACGCGCCGTGTTTTTGTCCGTGTAAGGCTGTTTGCCCCAAATATGCGCCAGCGAGTTAATAAAGAACGTCGTGTGGTGGTTAAGCACCAGGCGCAATACACCAATAACCAATAAGCCGGCCCAAACATCGCCCAGCATAAAGCCGGCGGCAATTGGCCAACCGAAGTTCACGAACAGCGTCAGCGGCAGGTAATACTTGTGCTGCCACATAACGATAGGATCTTTCTGTAAGTCTTTGACATTGTCGTAGTCGGAATAACGACTCGCCTGATACTCGCGCAGCATCCAGCCAATGTGCGAATACCAAAAACCGCGCTTCGCCGAATACGGGTCTTTGTCGTTGTCATCGACATGCGTGTGATGCACACGGTGATCGGACGACCAGTGCAAGGCACTGTTTTGCAGCGCCACAGCGCCGCCTATTGCGAATAAAAAGCGCAATACCGGGTTAGCGTCGTACGTACGGTGCGCCCATAAACGATGGTAACCCGCAGTAATGGAAATACCCGCAAAACATGCGGTACCAAACATAACCCACCAAAATTCTGCGCCAATACCGACGGTGAACGCATATAAAGGAACACCAATGGCTGCTATAGCGAAAGTAATGGAGAACACTAGGGTGTTGAGCCAAATAAGAGGGGGTTTTTCAAAATTCTTTTGCATGTATATAACCTAAAACAATCAAAAAAGTCAGGTGACAAAACAGCGTACACCTGTTCGCTGAATGTACGGGTTTTGCGTTCAAATTACAAGCGGAAAATGTGTAAAGACCTGTGTTACTATTCGTTCAATAACAGCGAAGGATGGCAACAAATATGGCTGGGGTTCGAGCAAAACAGAAAGAAAAGACGCGCCGCGCACTGATTAACGCAGCGATGAATCAGCTTAGCGCTGAAGCCGGCTTTTCCAGCTTAAGTTTACGCGAAGTAGCACGCGAGGCAGGTATTGCACCAACGTCTTTTTACCGGCACTTCCGCGACATGGATGAGTTAGGGCTCACTCTGGTTGATGAGTGCGGTTTAGCCTTGCGTCAACTACTTCGCCAGGCACGACAACGCATTGAAACCGGCGGCTCTATTATCCGAGTGTCAGTAGAAACTTTTATGCAATTTGTGGCGGAAAACACGGCAATTTTTCGGCTACTTCTGCAGGAGCGCTCAGGCCGTTCGCGCAGCTTTCGTTTAGCGGTTGTGCGTGAAATTGAGCATTTTAAAGCTGAGCTGGAAGAGTATTTAGTGAATGAGCAGTCGTTTTCTCGTGAATTAGCAGAGCTGCAGTCAGACACTATCGCCAAAATTGTATTCAGTGCCGGGGCTGACTGTTTCGACGTAAACGAAGAAGAACGCGAACGCATTACCGAAACGACTATAGCGCAAGTGCGCCTGGTTGCGCGTGGCGCCGAAGCAACAAAACGATTTATGAAGTAAACCTAAACATTAGAACAACAACGGAGACAACTATGCTTTTACGTGTAGCAGGGGGTATCGCGTTAGCGACTTGGGCAGTCGATGCCGACGCCCGTGAAATGACGCTAATGGATACCGTAACAACAGAGTCAGTACGTATGGCTGACCTATCGCCAACAGGCGAATTTACTGCGGTTCTTCGCTCTATTCCACGTGCGCCGTATGAAGACGACGATGGTTACGGATACACTGAGTTAGCGCTTATTAACGCGCAAGGCGAAGCTACGTCTTACCTGAGCAAAGATGACAAGTTCAGCCGCGTTAGCTTCGGCCCCAAAGGAGAGTATCTTTATTTCACCGCTAAAAAAGACGGCGACGACTACCAGGAACTGTATCGCATGCCGGTTAATGGCGGTGGCGTACAGTCGGTATTTGAATTCGACGGTAATATTGGTAGCTACGACTTAAGCGAAGACGGCGCACAGTTAGTGTTCTTGTCCTCTGGCCCTAAAGACAGCGACAAAGAAAAGCTGTCTAAAAAAGGTTTTAAAGCAGAAGTTTATGAAGAAGATTTAACCTATACACAGGCCTACCACGTAACGCTTGGTGAGGAAGACGCTGAAGCTAAGGCGGTAACGCCGGATGATCAGCAAGTTTACTCAGTAGCATTTCACCCGAACAACGAACAGTTATTAGTTCGCACTGCACCTACCCCGCTTATTGATGACAACTATATGAGCAGCCAGTACCAGCTCATTGGTTTAGATGGCGAAGTGGCTGCTACTTTTGAGGCTGAAGGCAAGTTGGGTCGTGCTGAGTTTTCACCGGACGGTCGCTACTTAGCCATGATTCGTGCAGCAGACTATAACGACCCGTCTGCCGGCTCTTTGTTTGTTTACGACACTCGCGAACAAGAGCATCGCAACGTATTGCCTAACTACGAAGGCTCGGTGAAAGACTTCATCTGGCGCACCGGTGAAGAGCTAGTCTGGCTTGGCCACCGTGGTACTGAGTCAGAAGTTCAGGCATTAACGCTTAAATTCCTGGAAAGCCGCGTTCTGGTTGAGCCGGGTGAAGCCATCGTGACAAGCATTGACGGCGAAGCGGGTAAATCGGAATTTGTACTGACTGCACACCGCCCTTCTCACCCAAGCGAAGCCTTTAAGTACGCCAACGGTGGGTTAGAGCGTTTAACAGACTCAAACCCTTGGTTGTCAGAAATTGATATGCCACGTCAGGAAACCATTACCTATGAAGCGCGCGATGGCTTAGAGCTGGAAGGTATATTGGTTTACCCGAAAGACTACGAAGAAGGCAAAAGCTACCCGACCGTTATGGTCATTCATGGCGGTCCTGAGTCGCATTACAGCAACGGCTGGTTAGATCGCTATGCGTCGCCGGTTAAGCATGCTGCGTCTAAAGGCTATGCGTTGTTCTTCCCTAACTACCGTGGCAGCACCGGACGTGGCGTTGAGTTCTCAAAGCTAGGTCAGAACGACTACGCGGGTAAAGAGTTCGACGACATTGTTGATGCCAAAGAGCACCTAGTGGCCATGGGCATTGCTGATGAGTCTCGCGTTGGTATTACCGGCGGCTCTTACGGTGGTTATGCTTCGGCCTGGGGCGCAACGGCGCAAACTGAGCACTTCGCAGCCAGCGTTATGTTCGTCGGTATTAGCAATAACTTGTCGAAATTCGGCACCACCGATATTCCTAAAGAAATGCACGCCGTTCACGCGCGTAGCTACCCGTGGGACAAGTGGGAATGGTACTTAGAGCGCAGCCCTATTTACCACGCAGAGAAGGCTCGTACGCCAATTCTGATTATGCACGGTAAAGAAGACACGCGTGTGCATCCGTCACAGTCGATGGAGCTATACCGTTACCTGAAAACTCACGGTAATGTGCCAGTACGCTTGGTATTCTACCCGGGCGAAGGCCATGGTAACCGCAAAGTGGCGGCACAGTTAGACTACAGCATGCGTTTCATGCGTTGGATGGATACTTTCCTGGTAGAGAAAGCGGAAGAGAAACCATCGTTCGAACTGCCACACGCAGAACAACTGAAGTAAGTCTTATCGCCCCGTTCAATCGGGGCATTAAAAAACCCCGCAGCACATAGTGTGTTGCGGGGTTTTTAGTATTTAACCTTATACCGTTGGCTAAAGCTTAGGACCAGCTGCCACTAAGGCTTTACCGTTCTCGGTGTCGGTAAACTTCTCGAAATTGGCCACGAAACGTTCCGCTAAGTCTTTCGCACGAACGTCCCACTCGCCGTCTTCTTCATAAGTTTTACGTGGGTCTAAAATGCTGCTGTCTTCAACACCAGCTAACTGAGTTGGCATGGCCAGGTTAAAGTATGGCAGTTCAACAAACTCAGCGTCTTCAATAGAGCCGTCTAAGATAGAGTCGATGATAGCGCGCGTTGCTTTAATAGAGATACGCTTGCCAGTACCGTTCCAACCCGTGTTAACCAGGTAAGCTTCTGCGCCAGCTGCTTCCATACGTTTTACCAATACTTCTGCATACTGGGTTGGGTGCAGGCTTAAGAATGCCGCACCAAAACAGCTTGAGAAAGTCGGTGTTGGCTCAGTCACACCGCGCTCAGTACCCGCTAATTTCGCGGTAAAGCCAGACAGGAAGTGGTACTGCGCCTGCTCTTTGGTCAGCTTAGATACCGGCGGTAATACGCCAAATGCGTCAGCGGTCAAGAAGATTACTTTCTTCGCGTGACCCGCTTTAGACACCGGCTTAACAATGTTGTCGATGTGGTAAATAGGGTAAGAAACACGAGTGTTCTCGGTTTTCGAGTTGTCATCAAAGTCGACAACGCCATTTTCATCAACCGCAACGTTTTCTAATAGCGCGTCGCGACGAATCGCGTTGTAAATATCCGGTTCTGCTTCTTTCGACAGGTTGATGGTTTTCGCATAACAGCCGCCTTCAAAGTTGAAGACACCATCGTCGTCCCAACCGTGCTCGTCGTCACCAATCAGTGCGCGTTTAGGGTCAGTCGACAGCGTGGTTTTACCGGTACCCGACAAGCCAAAGAAGATAGCAACGTCACCTTCTTTACCAACGTTTGCTGAACAGTGCATTGACGCAATGCCTTTTAGCGGCAGGAAGTAGTTCATCATTGAGAACATACCTTTTTTCATTTCGCCGCCGTACCAGGTACCGCCAATTAACTGGATTTTCTCAGTTAAGTTAAACGCCACAAAGTTTTCAGAGTTCAGCTCTTGTTCTTGCCACTTAGGGTTAATGCATTTCGCACCGTTCATGACCACGAAGTCTGGCTCGAACGTTTCCAGTTCTTCTTCGCTTGGGCGAATGAACATGTTTTTCACGAAGTGCGCCTGCCATGCCACTTCAGTAATGAAGCGAACCGCTAAGCGTGTATCTTCGTTAGCACCGCAATAGGTGTCGACGACAAACAAGCGTTTGTTCGACAGCTGCTCAGTTACTAAGCCTTTCAGTTCTTTCCAGGTTTCGGTCGACAGAGGTTTGTTGTCGTTTTTACCCTGATCAGCCCACCACACAGTGTCACGCGTAGTGTCGTCACGAACAATATATTTATCTTTTGGTGAACGGCCGGTGAATATTCCGGTATCGACAGCAACCGCTCCTAAATCCGTTACCGTGCCTTTTTCGTAACCCTGCAGGTCATCGCGAGTTTCTTCTTCAAACAGCAGGTCGTAGGACGGGTTGTGGACGATTTCTTCGACATCGGTGATGCCGTAGCGGCTCAGATCCAGATTTGGCATGACGTAAGGCTCCTGAGATTACGGTCTTGTACGTTAACGTTTAGGTCAGCTGCGTTTACTCGAAACGTCCTGTTCAGTAATTGGGCAACCGGCTGAAATTCAGGGCGCGAATAGTAACCCGATTGACTAAAAAAAGATAGGGCAAAATTTTCTCAGTTCGTTAGAATGCCCGCCTGACTTAAGTAGGGGCAGTAAGCTTTTTGGACATTTATGCGTGATTCATTTCATAGCCGCATTGGCTTTATTTTAGCGGCCGCGGGTTCCGCTGTCGGACTCGGCAACATTTGGGGCTTTCCGACGCAAGTAGCCAACCATGGTGGTGGCGCTTTTTTACTCGTGTACCTGTGCGTTATTTTTATTTTGGCTATTCCCGCCCTTTATAGCGAACTGCTCATAGGTCACAGCGCACAGGCTAACCCGGTTAAGTCATTGACTCTGCTTTCCGGCGGTAAAGCTCGCCCGGTCGGTAGGTTAATGGGCTATTTGAACGTACTGGGCTCATGCTTAATGCTGAGCTTCTATCACGTAGTCGCCGGTTGGATGGTGGTTCACGCACTCGGCTTCTTAGCCAAAGGCGTTGGCCTCACATCGGTGTCCGAATTCCTGCTGAACAGCTCTATGCCGCGCGACTTAATATTCACGGGGCTGTTTTTAACCGCCACCGCATTAGTCGTCTTCCAGGGCGTGGAAAAAGGTATTGAGCGTTGGTCCAAGCGTTTAATGCCAACATTGGTGGTTCTGCTAGTCGGCCTGATTATTTACATGCTGACGTTACCAGGCGCCAGCGTCGGTTTAGAACGTTACCTGATACCGGACTTCACACAAATAACCAATACCAGTATTTTAGTTGCCGCTATGGGTCAGGCATTCTTCTCACTGTCGATTGGCCTGGGCGGCATGATGATTTATGGCTCGTACTTAAAGCCCGGTGCAAAACTGGGTCGTTTGAGCCTTTCAGTTGCAGCGCTTGATACCTTCATAGCGTTTTTAGCCGGCTTACTGATTATTCCAGCACTATACGCAGGCATTCATTTAGGCGTTTCCGTTGGTGAAGGCACCGAGCTGGTTGGCGAAGGACAGCTCATTTTTGCGGTACTGCCGGAGCTATTCAACAGCATGGGCGTTGCCGGGCCGTTTGTCGCGTTTGCATTCTTTAGCTTACTGAGTATTGCCGCGCTAACCTCGACCATTGCTCAGGCGGAAGTTCCTGTGTCTTATTGCATTGAAGAGCGCAAACTGAGCCGCCCGGTTGCAACCGCCGCGTCATTAGCGCTTATTGGTGTGTTCTCACTATTACTGATTTTATTCTTCGAGCCACTGTTTGGTTGGGTCGTCACCGCTGTGACACAGTTCCAGCTGCCGCTGTCTGGCTTATTCTATTTACTGGTAGTGGGTTGGTTATGGCGCCGCAGCAACCACTTAAAAGAAATTGCTGCGGGCAGTTTCGGGCTTACGTTATTGCGCTGGCACATTCGTTACTTATGCCCGGTTCTAATGAGTATCGTATTTTACCACGTAGCCCTTAGCTAATACTGTCGGGTCAGGCATTACTGACCCGGACGTTTCCCCGCAAATTTCTGCTCTAAAGCCGACGCCACTCGCGCGTCGGTAAAGCCAGATACATCACCGCCATGCAATGCCACTTCTTTCACCAGCGACGACGAAATGAACGAGTTTTCTTCAGCTGGTGTTAGAAAGACGCTTTCCAAATTAGGATCCAAACGGCGGTTCATGTTCGCCAGCTGGAATTCATACTCAAAGTCGGACACCGCACGCAGTCCACGAATAAGCACCGTTGCATCGTATTCGTGAGCAAAGTCCACCAAAAGACCCGAAAAACCGACCACACTGACATTATCGAGCTTTTCGGTCACTTGCTGCGCCAGTAAAACCCGCTCTTCTAGCGTGAATAAAGGTTTTTTACTGGGGCTTTCTGCTATACCAACAACCACTTCGTTGAATAGCGCTGCTGCGCGTTCAATAAGGTCTGCATGCCCATTGGTAATAGGGTCAAAAGTGCCTGGGTAAATAGCTCGGCGATGCATAAACTCTCCTAAACCGACAAATTATCGCTCAAATTTCCCTAAAGAGTACACGCAATTGGACACCAAACAAAAGTCTGAAATTGAAATTAAGGATGCGAGTTGGGGCTAACATCAGTAAACTAGAGGGTAACGAATTTTTCAAATCATGGAGTCGAACATGAGTTCTGCGTTTTACCAGCAACTGGCCGACCAACTGGCTGAAACCAAAGCCGAAGGGCTTTACAAGAAAGAGCGTATTATTACCTCTGATCAAAGTTCTGAAATTACCGTTAATGACCACCGTGTGCTTAACTTCTGCGCCAATAACTACTTGGGTCTGGCGAATCACCCTGACCTTATTGCGGCAGCCAAAAAAGGTCTGGACGAGCATGGTTTTGGTACGGCTTCTGTCCGTTTTATTTGCGGTACACAGGACATTCACAAAACGCTGGAACAAAAGCTGAGTGACTTTTTAGGCACCGAAGACACCATTTTGTATTCGTCGTGCTTTGATGCGAACGGCGGCTTGTTCGAAACGCTTATGGGGCCGGAAGATGCCATTATTAGTGACGAGCTGAACCACGCCAGCATCATTGACGGCATCCGTTTGAGCAAAGCCAAGCGTTACCGTTACAAAAACAACAATCTGGAAGACCTGGAAGCACAGCTTAAGCAGGCTGACGCTGACGGCGCACGCCATAAGCTTATTGCGACCGACGGCGTGTTCTCTATGGACGGTGTTATTGCGGACTTAAAAGGCATTTGTGACCTGGCCGATAAATACAACGCACTGGTTATGATGGACGACTGTCACGCCACTGGTTTCTTAGGTGAGAACGGCAAAGGTACACACGAATACTGTGACGTACTGGGCCGTGTCGATATTATCACCGGCACCTTAGGTAAAGCCTTAGGCGGTGCATCTGGTGGCTACACTTCAGGCAAGAAAGAAGTCATTGATTGGTTACGTCAGCGTTCGCGCCCATACCTGTTCTCTAACTCGGTAGCACCAGCCATTGTTCAGGCGTCTATTCGCGTACTGGAAATGCTGGAAAATGGCCATGAACTGCGCGCTCAGTTGTGGGAAAACGCCCAGTACTTCCGTGAGAAAATGACCGCGGCCGGCTTTACCCTGAGCGGTGCTGATCACGCCATTATTCCAGTCATGGTTGGCGACGCACGCTTAGCATCGGAAATGGCGGATAAATTGCTGGAAGAAGATATCTACGTGATCGGATTCTCCTTCCCTGTCGTTCCTAAAGGCAAAGCTCGTATCCGCACGCAAATGTCGGCGGCTCACACACGCGAACAATTGGATCGCACCATTGAAGCCTTTACCCGCATTGGTAAAGAGCTGGGTGTGATTTAAGGAGTATTGAAATGAAAGCTTTGGCGAAACTGCATTCCAAACCCGGCATTTGGATGACCGATGTCGAGAAGCCGGAATGCGGCTATAACGATATTCTGATTAAAATTAAGAAAACGGCAATTTGTGGTACCGACGTACACATTTACAAGTGGGACGACTGGTCGCAAAAAACCATTCCGGTACCTATGGTAGTCGGTCACGAGTACGTGGGCGAAGTTGCTGCTATGGGCGACGGTGTTCGTGGTTTTGAGATTGGTGATCGCGTTTCTGGCGAAGGCCATATTACTTGCGGCCACTGCCGTAACTGCCGCGCCGGCCGTCGTCACTTATGTCGCAACACCTACGGAGTTGGTGTTAACCGTCCGGGCGCATTCGCTGAGTATTTAGCACTGCCCGCAGAAAATGCGTTTAAACTGCCAGACGATGTGACCGACGAAATGGCGTCTATTTTTGACCCATTCGGTAATGCCGTACACACGGCTCTCGCTTTTGACTTAGTCGGCGAAGACGTATTGATTACAGGCGCTGGCCCTATCGGTATTATGGCGGCAGCGGTGGCTCGTCACGTTGGCGCGCGCCATGTGGTTATTACCGATGTTAACGAATACCGCCTGGACTTAGCCCGTAAAATGGGTGTCACCCGTGCGGTCGACGTCAGCAAAGAAAAGCTGTCTGACGTAATGACAGAGCTCGGCATGAAAGAAGGCTTTGACGTGGGACTTGAAATGTCTGGTGTGCCTTCTGCGTTTTCACAAATGCTGGCGACCATGAACCACGGCGGCAAAATTGCTATGTTAGGTATTCCGCCAGAGAATGTCGCCATTGACTGGAACGAAGTTATTTTCAAAGGTCTGGTCATTAAAGGCATTTACGGTCGTGAAATGTTCGAAACTTGGTACAAAATGGCGAGCTTGCTACAGTCAGGCTTAGATATTTCGCCGATATTAACGCACGAAATGTCAGTCGACGACTTCGAAAAAGGCTTTGAAACCATGATTTCAGGTCAGTCGGGTAAAGTCATTCTGAACTGGGACTAAACCCTATGAGTGCAGACGAACGTACCTACGAATTAGTGGAGCTAAACACCGCGGCAGAGCACTGGCAAGCCGGTGATGCGGTGTTTGCCGACATTCGCGACCCACAGTCTTTTGCGATGGGTCACATTCCGGGTGCGCAGCGCATCGACAACAGTAATTTGGGCGTATTTTTGGAGTCTGTCGACAAAAACGCCCCTATTATTGTGGTTTGTTATCACGGTATTAGTAGCCAGGGCGCCGCAGAATATATTGCGGCGCAGGGCTTTACTAATGTCAGTAGCATGAACGGCGGTTTTACCGCCTGGTCAATGTCTTACCCCGAGCACGTTAACAAGGAATAAACCATGCGCCGATTGCTGAGCAGTAAAGACCCGGAATGGATGCGAAAGCTCTACCAATATCTGCGTCAGCACGGCATACCGGTTAGCGTCACGGAAAAAGGCGAGCAACTTGAACTATGGCTGCACCAAAGCAGCTACGAGGCGCTCGCTAAAGATCTTGTTCAACAATGCAAAGCGAACCCTGAGCTGCTGGACGAAGAGCCGCAGCAGTCGGCTTCAACACAAGACTCAAACCAACCTTCTTCAACGTCGCGTCGCTCAGCGCCTATTTCCTTGACACTTTTAGCGCAAAGTGGCTGGCTCACACGAATAGTCGCAGCACTAGCGGCTTTGGTCTTTTTAGTTCTGAATATGTGGCCTGAAGCTACGTTAGAAGCTCTAAAAATCAGTCGCTTCTTTAACGCACTGCCCTTTGACCAGCCCTGGCGTTTTGTCACTCCGGTCTTCATGCATTTCACGCTGCTTCATATTGTGTTTAATGTATTTTGGTGGTGGTATTTAGGCGGTCGTATAGAGAAGACACTGGGCACTTCCTGGCTACTGGCCCTATTCTTGTTTTCCGGCATTACCGCCAATGTTATTCAGTACCTAATGAATGGTCCTAACTTTGGTGGCATGTCCGGTGTGGTTTATGGTCTGCTTGGTTTCTGCTGGGTGTATAGCTTCCGCCGGGCGACACCGCTGTATCTGCCGCCGGGGCTCATTGTCTTTATGCTGCTTTGGCTAGTGCTGGGTTACACCGGCGTACTTTGGGTCAACGTAGCCAACGAGGCGCATTTAGCCGGATTACTGTCAGGGTGCTTAGCGGGCTTTGTGGTGCGGGCGCTAAACCCGACACCCAAAATTCGTTACTGATAAATATACTTGGTAAAAATAACTTCTTTTATGACCGGGTTGCCGGTTTCCTGAGTCATTAATTCTTTGGCGCGCTCCAGACATTTGAGTCGCAGCTGGTCACGTCCTGTCATAGTCCGAACCTGACGCTCCGTTGCCGTACTGAATATGTTTATAAAGGCATCCCGCAGTAACGGTGCATGATGCTCGACCACACTCACGTAGCTAGGGTCCGGAACCATAACTTCTACCGCAACGCGCACAAACCCCAGGCGGTAATCATTCCCTTCTTTTAAAAAGTTTGTTGTTATGTCGGGTTCAAAACCATAGTACGCAACCTCGTCTTGCGCGCTTGCAACTGTGCTTAATAAACACATTGTTAGCAGTAAACCCAATGTCCGAATCAGTTTCATATAGCCACCCAGCTTTCGCTGTTCAATTGTTTCCTCTTTGCTATCATAGCGATAGAGCTTGATAACGCCAATACAAATGACAACAGAGTTATACCCAACACCAACATTTCCTGTCAGTGAACCGCTTAAATGGCAGGCTCCTGATAAGGTCGAGCTAACCTCTACACAGCATGACTGGCTGTGCTTCGAGGGCTCTTTAACCCAGCGTCTGAAAAGTAATTGCGGGCATTTTGAGGTTCGTTTATTAGGGCAACAGGAAATGCTGCCTCATGACGAAGAGTGCCGTCGCTTAAAGCAGAGTCAGCCCGCGGTAGTGCGCGAAGTACTGCTATACTGTGATGGTAAACCCTGGGTGTTTGCCCGCAGTATTTTCGCAAAAAGCGCCGAAAACAACGAGCAGTTGCAACTTTCAGAATTAGGTAACCGTTCATTGGGCGACTCGTTATTTCAACGAGAAGACTTAACTTCAGGGCCCATTGAAGTAGCGACTGTGGCGGAATCTCATGTTATAGGCAAACTGAACCAGCAATGGTTTAGTCAGTCGACCTCCTTACTTGGTCGCCGCCGAATATTCTCGACCGCAGGCGAGCAACTGTTAGTGAGCGAGATATTTTTAACGTCATCACCACTTTACGACCATGAGTTAGAGGTAGAGAACAAGTGATAGCACAAAAACTTCAGGCTTTTTGGCAGTTAATGCGAGCGGACCGCCCCATTGGTACTTATTTGCTGGCGTGGCCGACAATATGGGCTTTGCTGATTGCCGGCACCGGTAACCCGCCACTGAAAATTGTGGTGATATTTTTGCTGGGTACTTTTGTGATGCGCTCCGCCGGTTGTGTGATCAATGACTTTGCCGACCGCAACTTTGATGGTCATGTCAGGCGCACTAAGCAACGCCCTATTCCCGCCGGAAAAATTTCCGCAACGGAAGCTATTATTGGTTTCTTTATTTTGCTGGCTATTGCTTTTGGACTGGTGCTTCAGCTGAATACCAACACCGTTATGCTGAGCTTCCTGGCTGCCGGCGTTGCCGCACTTTACCCTTTCTGCAAACGCTGGACTCACCTACCCCAAGTGGTACTGGGCGTAGCCTTCAGTTTCGGCATACTAATGGCGTTTACGGCACTAGAGTCCAGTGAGTGGTTTATCGCTGCTTTGTTGTTTATCGCCAATATTATTTGGACCGTGGCTTACGATACCGAATACGCCATGGCCGACCGGGAAGACGACTTAAAAATTGGTCTGCAAAGCACGGCTATTTTATTTGGCCGTTACGACAAACTCATTATTGCGTTATTACAGCTGGTTGTCATCGGCTTGCTGGCATGGGTGCTCTATATACTCACAGCGGACTGGATAGCCTGGGCGGCGCTTGCGATAAGTGTGCTGTTGTTTATGTACCAGCACTGGTTAATACGCCATCGCGAGCCAATGAAATGCTTCCAGGCCTTTTTGCACAACCATTACGTCGGTATGGTTTTCGCTATAGGCCTGGCATTACATTACTGGTACTAAGTTTACACTAAAGGCTATTCACTCGGCTGATTGACGAACTGCTGCACCGACTGCCTTATAGTTTGCAGGACAGGCCCGTCAATCAGCTCATCGACCTGGTCACTTAACGCCCCAACCGGCTCAGCCGCAATTTGCTGACCATCGTCATCAATTTCAACCAGCCCCTGCTGCTTAAGACTAGCAATTAATGTCGCCATGACTTTCTTGTCATAAAACTCCGGCGCGTCAATTCCGTGGATAGAACTTAAACGCTCGGCCAGAGTAATAGACTGTTTCTCAAGCTCCGCCCGCATTATTGGCTGTGCCTGCTGAAGAAGCTCTAACACAATACAGTAGCGTTGCAGAGTTTCACTGGCACTGTTGGCTAGCAAGCGCAAACGATACCACTCGGCACTTTCACGCTTCGCAATGACACAGTCGCTACCTTCGCAGGTAATTAATTGCTGACGTGCCAGCTCTTCGCATAGCGCCTCCACCCACAATGGAATTTCGTCAGTTTCGTGGCTAAGGTACAGCTCTGCCTTTAGCATGGGGTAAATAGCTTGAGTGCGCTCGACAATCTCATTAACCGACACACGCTTTTTCGCCATGATAATTGAGGCTACAATGCCCGGCACAACCATCATGTGCAGTATGTTGTTACGGTAATATGTCATCGCAATAGCCGACATACGTTCGAGCGAGATAACTTCGCCCATAGTATCTGACTCAATTTTAAACTTATCGGTGCGCAGCGCCTGCTGCCACAATTCTTCCGGCGTTTCTTTCGGCACACTAATATCGGTGCTGTAAGGCACTTCTTTTAACACACCCAGATACACTTCGAGCTGAGCTAATAACTCTTCTTTCGTCAGCGCATGATGCTCAGAGCTGAGCAATGCCAGAGCCGTTAGGTTCACACTGTTTGCGGCTGCGGAATCGTTTATACCTTGCATAACGCGTTCGGCCAAACCGTTTACCACAGGGGTTAACCAATTCGGTCTTAGAGGCTCTTCGGCCCCTCGCGTTACCGACTTATGCCAGTCAGGTGCATTACAATCCAGCGTATGCTTTAAATCGATAGGCTGACCGAAAGTTACAAAGCCCTGACCAAAATTACGCAATTTGGTAATTGTTTTTAGAATTTGAAAAACGGATTCTTTCTCTTTGTCCTTACCTTTTAACTCCTTCAGGTAAGTGGCGACTTCCATGATGTGTTCATAACCAAGATACACCGGCACCAACGACACTGGGCGTTGTTGATCACGCAGCATACCCTGAACGGTCATAGCGAGCATGCCAGTCTTTGGCGGCAATAAACGCCCAGTTCTGGAACGACCGCCTTCACTGAAGTATTCCACCGGGTAGCCTTTTTGAAACAGCCAGCACAAGTACTCGCGAAAGACCGCGGAATAAAGCTTATTGCCACGGAAACTGCGGCGTATAAAGAACGCGCCACCACGACGGAAAATGCCGCCAACCGGGAAGAAGTTCAGATTCACCCCTGCTGCAATATGGGGCGGCACCAAGCCTTCTTTATAAATAACATAGCTCAGTAGCAAGTAATCCATGTGACTTCTGTGACACGGCACGTAGATAATTTCGTGTCCCTGCTGAGCAAGACGACGTATGCGTTCACCGCCTTTTACATGAATACCGTTATAAATACGGTTCCACATCCAGGTCATAAAGCGATCGAGTACTCGCACTAATGTCGAGCTGTAATTCGCCGCAATTTCGTCAATGTAAGAGAGTGCTTTTTTGCGAGCTTCCTCTTCACTAATTTTCTTGCCTTTGGCCTCGTCGGCAACGGCCTTCTTGAGCGCTGGCGTGTTAATAAGCTGCGCCATAAGCTCTTTCCGATGACTAAGCTTGGGTCCGGCAACTGCATGACGCATGCGAACAAAGTGAACACGGGCAACACGCGCCAATTTATGGGCTATGCGCATGTCTGCGCCGTAATCATTAGCCATTTGACCTAAACTGACGCTACGCGAGAAGCGCAACAAGACCTGACGACCTGAAAAAAGCACAAGCCAGAATTTACGAATAGCGCCTGGGTTATCGAGGTCACCCGTCATTGCCTTGCCGGCAGTTGCTTCCTGGCCTGCCTGGCGCCCCCAGAACACCCCTGCGGGTATCAGCTGTAAGTCGAGGTTGCTATTGTCTTTATGTAACTTCAATAACTGATGGAATTCTTGCACCGCTTTTTCAGAGGTTTCGTTGGCAAATTCTTCCAAATACATAACCCGGCTGTATTCTTTGCCATTAATTTCAAGCGGTTCGAGAGGATCAGGCAGGCCTCGGCGCTTAGCTGCACGCTGCAATATGGACAGATCAGCCGTAGAGGTTGAACGCATAACGTAAGCCACCGGCTTTTGCACCGTGGTTTTGTGATCAGTTTCATCGCCGTCCCAAATATCTTCGAACCGTGTTAGCCAACGTAACGGATACTTCAACACCGCGTAAAAAGGGCTTTTTTTGCTCATACATCAACCTCTGTTTTAAACAGAGCTATAGGATACCAACTTAAAAAATAAAAGTCGTTGGTGAAATGACTTGCGAAATAAAAATACCTGTATATACTCACAGTATCACTGTACATAAACACAGGTTCGAATATGCGCCCTTTAACACCAAGACAGTCGGAAATACTAGAGCTTATTAAAGACAATCTGCACGCAACCGGTATGCCGCCGACACGTGCGGAAATTGCTTCCAAGCTTGGCTTTCGCTCTGCCAACGCCGCCGAAGAGCATTTAAAGGCGTTAGCGCGTAAAGGTGTTATTGAAATTATGCCAGGTATGTCTCGCGGCATTCGCTTAGTCGGCGACGACTTTGATGTCGCCGAAGGTTTGCCGCTGATTGGCCAGGTCGCCGCCGGTGAGCCGCTGCTTGCAGAACAGCATGTTGAAGGGCATTACAAAGTCGACGAATCA
Source organism: Idiomarina sp. UBA4520 (assembly GCF_002388365.1). Lineage (NCBI taxonomy): Bacteria > Pseudomonadati > Pseudomonadota > Gammaproteobacteria > Alteromonadales > Idiomarinaceae > Idiomarina > Idiomarina sp. UBA4520. Next base: position 90,399 of record NZ_DGMK01000014.1, read on the forward strand.
TTATTTCAGCCTGCCGCCAGCTTTCTCCTGAAAGTTAACGGTATGAGCATGAGAGACATTGGTATCTTGGACGGTGACTTACTTGCCGTGCATAAAACTGAGCAAGCCAGAAATGGACAGGTTGTTGTTGCTCGGGTTGAAGACGAAGTCACGGTAAAACGGTTTGAGCGCAAAGGTCGCACTGTCTTGTTACATCCGGAAAATCCAGAATTCTCCACCATCACTGTTGATCTAGCATCGCAAGTATTCGCGATTGAAGGTCTGGCGGTTGGTGTTATCAGAAATGGAGCTGCACTATGAAAATTCAACAGAACAACAAATTGCACCACCCGGGTTTGTGGAAAGCTGCACCGACGGATATTAAGTTTGAACAAGAAACAGGCGCAGAGGCAGTCGAGACAGACGCCTTATCACCAGCTGTTCAGAATGCTTTACAACAAAAGCCAAGTGAATGGGTCACCGTTATCGGCGGTGACAAAAATGTCATTGCCCAGCTTATTGAATCCGGTGTTGCGGAGCATCAAATTCGTTGGTTACGCAGTCACTCTGCCGAACGTTGTGAGTGGGCATTGGAGCAAGCGCTATTAGCGGGAAACAGCAGTATGGTTATTGCCTATCTCGACTCTGTCTCAAGCCGCACATGGCAGCGCGCAAAAATGGCAAGTAAATTAAGTCACACTCAATACTTCCTGTTTGATAAAAACACACTAACATCCCACCTCCACTAAATCCTCGTTAGTGTGTTTCTTCCTTGATAGGCTGCTTCGGCAGCCTTTTTTTAACAGATCAGCTCATTTATTGACCATTTGTTTGATTTGATCTGGATCTTTCTTTGTAAATTAGTTAATAAATGTACTACCCGACTATAAAAATATTATAACAACGATAATTATAACAAAGAGTCTGTAGAGAAAGTGATTTCTGGGGAGAAGCTGTTCCTTTTTCTGCTTACCTCTTTGTTCTTCGAATTTTGATCGGAATTGGCCTTTCGGTCTCATTGAAGAATAAGAGGAGAAGTCACGTGAAAATGAAGCCTCTGTGGGCACTATTGGCTATGTTGAGCTTACCTGCTAGCGCAGAAAACCAACTCAACCTAACCAAGGGTGTTACTGAAGTCAGTAACCGAGTTTACGACCTGCACATGACGATATTTTACATCTGTTGTGCCATTGGTGTGGTCGTGTTCGGTTTAATGTTCATTTCGATGATTCGCCATCGCAAATCGAAAAACCCCAAACCAGCGAATTTCCACGAGAACGTAAAAGTTGAAATTGCCTGGACCATTATTCCACTGTTAATTCTTGTGGGTATGGCCATTCCGGCAACAACAACCCTAATTGCTATGGAAGATACATCAGACGCTGATGTCACTATTCAGGTTACGGGTTCGCAATGGAAATGGCACTACAAATACTTCGAGAATGACGTTGAGTTCTTCAGTCGTTTGGCGACTCAACAAGAACAAATAGACAATAAATTCGACAAAAGCGAAAACTACTTACTCGAAGTCGATCGCCCGCTGGTTATTCCAACGGGTCAAAAAGTCCGCTTCCTGGTAACTTCCGACGACGTTATTCACAGTTGGTGGGTTCCTGACTTCGCGGTTAAGAAAGACGCTAACCCCGGCTTCATCAACGAAACCTGGACCAAAGTAGACGAGCCTGGTATTTACCGTGGTCAGTGCGCCGAGCTTTGCGGTCAGGATCACGGATTCATGCCTGTGGTTGTTATTGCCAAAGAGCCGGCTGAATACGAAAAGTGGATAACCGAGCTTGAAGCAGAGCAAGAAGCCGCTCGCGAGCGTGAGCAAGAGCTCTTAGCCATGGAAATGTCAGAAGACGAACTCATGGACTTAGGCGAGAAAGTTTACAACAGTACTTGTGCTTCATGTCACCAACCTACCGGCCAAGGTGTTGACGGCGTATTCCCTGCATTGGCAGGAAGCGGTGTATCTGTCGACCCAGACGCTAAAGCAAAACATATAGACATCGTTGTTAATGGCGTTACCGGCACTGCTATGCAGGCGTTCGGCCAACAGCTGAGCATGCGTGAGCTTGCAGCTGTTATCACCTACGAGCGTAATGCCTGGGGTAACGACACCGGCGACCTGATACAGGCAGCCGACATTAACGAAGTCATGAATCAATAAGGAGACGGTGATGAGCACAGCAGTCGAAGCAAACCATCACGACGCACACCACGATCATAAGCCGTCTGGTATTGGTCGCTGGCTATTTACAACCAACCATAAAGACATTGGTTCAATGTATTTATGGTTCAGTTTTATTATGTTTTTAACCGGCGGTGCCATGGCTATGGTTATCCGCGCGGAACTTTTCCAGCCGGGTCTGCAACTGGTTGATCCGCATTTCTTTAACCAAATGACCACGGTGCACGGCCTTATTATGGTCTTTGGTGCTGTTATGCCTGCCTTTACCGGCTTGGCTAACTGGATGATTCCAATGATGATTGGGGCGCCGGACATGGCATTGCCTCGTATGAATAACTGGAGCTTCTGGATTCTTCCATTTGCTTTCATTATTCTGCTGGGCTCTTTGTTCATGGAAGGTGGCGGTCCTGCCTTCGGTTGGACATTCTACGCGCCGCTTTCAACCACTTACAGTTCAGACTCTACTGCTCTGTTCGTGTTCTCGGTTCACATTATGGGTATTTCATCCATTATGGGTGCTATTAACGTCATTGTGACCATAATGAACATGCGCGCGCCTGGCATGAACTACATGAAAATGCCGCTGTTTGTCTGGACTTGGTTAATTACCGCATTCCTGCTAATTGCAGTTATGCCAGTATTGGCAGGGGCAGTCACCATGGTATTGACCGATAAATACTTTGGTACCAGCTTCTTCGATGCCGCAGGCGGTGGTGACCCGGTTATGTTCCAGCATATTTTCTGGTTCTTCGGGCATCCTGAAGTCTACATCATGATTCTACCGTCCTTTGGTATTATCTCGGCAATTATTCCCGCGTTTACGCGAAAACGGCTGTTTGGCTACTCGTCGATGGTGTATGCAACCGCCGCCATTGCGTTACTGTCATTCCTGGTGTGGGCTCACCACATGTTTACCACCGGTATGCCGGTCTTCGCAGAGCTGTTCTTTATGTACTGCACCATGCTCATAGCGGTGCCAACCGGGGTGAAAGTCTTTAACTGGGTTGCCACTATGTGGAAAGGCTCGATGACATTCGAGACGCCTATGTTATTTGCGCTGGCCTTTGTCATTCTGTTCACCATTGGTGGGTTCTCTGGGCTTATGTTGGCAATTACACCGGTCGACTTCCAGTACCACGATACTTACTTTGTGGTTGCACACTTCCACTATGTATTAGTATCCGGTGCCATTTTCTCGATTATGGCGGCGGCTTATTACTGGCTACCCAAATGGACAGGCCACATGTACGACTCGACATTGGCGAAAACCCACTTCTGGGCGTCAGTCATTTCAGTGAACGTACTGTTCTTCCCAATGCACTTTGCGGGACTGGCCGGTATGCCACGTCGTATTCCTGACTACGCGACTCAGTTTGCGGATGTGAACCAAATTACCAGTATTGGTGGTTTTGCTTTCGGTCTGTCACAACTGATTTTCTTGTGGGTTGTTATCAAATGTGTGAAAGGCGGCGAAAAAGCAGAAGCTAAGCCGTGGGAAGGCGCGGAAGGTCTGGAGTGGACTGTTCCATCTCCGGCTCCGTATCACACCTTTGAAAAACCACCGAAAGTGGATTAAGGCTTATGTCTGAAGAACGTCCGAATAACAGCATTCTGGTTAAGCGACTGTTACTGACAGTCGCTGGAATGTTTGCGTTTGGGTTCGCACTGGTGCCGTTGTACGACGTGTTCTGTGAAGTCACGGGTTTCAACGGCCGTACCAGCAATGAAGCTGCGACTTATGAAATGGTCGAGGTGGACGAGTCACGAACCATTCGGGTTCAGTTTTTGACTCGTAACGCCCAGGGCATTCCGTGGAAGTTCGAACCTTCGATAAAAGAAGTTCGTATTCACCCGGGGGAGACCAAAGTCGTTAACTTTTTAGCGGCGAACCCGACCGCGTCCGATATGGTTGCACAGGCTATTCCTTCGGTAGCACCCGCTGAAGCGTCGTTGTACTTAAACAAAGTCGAGTGCTTTTGTTTTAACCAACAGCCGCTAGCGGCCGGTTCTGACACCGAAATGCCCATGCAGTTTTATGTCGACCCGGACATTCCGGACCATATTACAACCTTTACCCTGTCATACACGCTGTACGATATGACAGCCAATACGTCCGCTGAGCAAATGTCTCAGTTATTAAAAACAGAATAAGGAAAGACGTTATGGCAGAACAACAAAGTTATTATGTTCCTGCTTCCAGCCCTTGGCCGATAGTCGGCGCTGTCGGCCTGGGACTTATTGCGTGGGGCGCAGGCCACACCGTTATTGATATGTCGAAAGAACAAGACGGCTACGGCAGCACCGTACTTATTGCCGGGCTTGTTGTCATGGCGGTTATGCTTTTTGGCTGGTTCCGCGACCAAATTCACGAGTCGATGAAAGGTTTGTACAGCGACCAGTTAGGCGTTTCTTACAAGCAAGGCATGAGCTGGTTTATTTTCTCAGAGGTTATGTTCTTCGCCGCCTTCTTTGGTGCCTTATTCTATGCGCGTGTCATTGCGGTTCAATGGTTGGGCGGAGACAGTAACAATGCCATGACCAACGAAGTGCTCTGGCCCGAGTTTGTCGCGCATTGGCCGCTAGTGAATACGCCGGGTGGTACAGAAACACAGGCAATGGGTTGGTACGGCTTGCCGGCTATCAACACCATCATTCTGTTAATTAGCTCGGTTACCTGTCACTTTGCGCACACAGGCCTTGAGCAAGGTAAACGCAAACAGCTGACCGCCATGCTGGGTGTGACCATTATTCTTGGTCTAATCTTCCTGTACCTGCAAGGTGCGGAATATGTACACGCATACAAAGACCTTGGACTCACCCTGGACTCAGGCATTTACGGTAATACCTTCTATATGCTTACCGGCTTCCACGGTCTGCACGTGACCTTAGGTACCGTCATGCTCATTATTATGTTCCTGCGGGTCCTGAAAGGCCACTTCACGCCGGATAATCACTTCGCATTCCAGGCCACCAGCTGGTACTGGCACTTTGTTGATGTGGTTTGGTTATGTTTATTCGTGGTGGTTTACGTACTGTAAGAAAAGCGCCCCGTTTAATAGGGGCGTGGATTTAACGGCAAAAAGCCGCCGTAAGTGGCCGCTATTAATGCAATTAAAATAATAGCGGCTATTCCCACTCGTTTTCCCAAATAATGAGACATCGGTGGTTTGTTGGGATCGTTACGCAGCATCGAAAATAATGCGCGAAACAAATTCACCACCATATACACGAGCAGTAGAACAATAATGACCTTAAAAACGACCAACATAAAAATTCCCCCTGTTGCAACAATCATTACTTTGCTGGCAATTGGGGTGTTGGTCAAGCTTGGCTTTTGGCAGTTAGACAGAGCTGAGGAAAAACAGCTGTTGTTTGCCGACTACGAGTCTCAACAAACTAATGAAGCTCGGCCTTTAAGCTCTATCAAAGACTTAAACGCAGATAAGCACCGGTTTACTTATGTGTCAGTCATCGGCGAATTTCAGCCGGCACCGGTGTTATTACTGGATAATCAAATTCAGGACGGAACCGTTGGCTACAATGTGCTGGGCTTTTTTCAACCAGACTCGTCCGAACTGCCAACACAACTGGTTAATCTGGGCTGGATACCAGCTCCCACGTTACGCAGCGATATTCCCGAGGTCGAATTACCTAAAGGCAGGTTAACACTCACCGCCTATCTGTATTTCCCGAGTCAAAACGAGCTAACCCAGAATTCCTTCGAATACGCCACAAATAATGATTCCGTTCGTATTCAGGAAGCGGCACCAAATGCACTTTCTCAGGAGTTCAACCTGATCCCCCGCTCTCACCTGCTACTGCTTGAAACGCCAAAAAATATCGGCTGGCAACGAGACTGGGAACCACAAGTCATGAAACCAGAAAAGCACTATGGATATGCGACACAATGGTTCTCTCTTGCGGTCGCATGTTTGGTGATTTTCGTAATTGCTGTTATAAAACTTAACAAACAATCAAAAAAAGAAGAGGAGACCCAATGAGCTCCCCAAATCGCTCAAGAAAAGCTATTTTAACGGTGTTTGCGTTATTCCTATTACCAGTCATAGCTGCCTGGGTTATTTTATCGCAGAACTGGTATGAAGCAGGCACCAACAAAGGCACTTTACTACAGCCGCCTGTTACGCTGAGTTCAGAAGTCGATACACTGCCGGAAGGCTGGAAGCTGGGCTATATACCTCCCGAAAACTGCGACCAGACCTGCAAAAATGCTCTCTACGTAATGAATCAAGTTGATGTCGCCATTGGCAAGGATACCGATCGCTTAACGCCGGTCACCTTTCACGACAACAATGACAAGCTCTCAGATTATGAGCGTGATGCGCCGCAAATAACTCCAATAACAGCACCGGCTATCATTCGAGAGCTTCACAATTTACCCGCCAATACGCTGTTCATCATCGACCCTATGCACAACGTTATGCTGTACTACCCAACACATAGCGACAAAGAAGCGATGATTAAAGAAGGTAAAAACGTACTGGCTGACCTTCGCAAGCTACTTAAGCTAAGTCGAATTGGATAAGGAGCTTAGCTAATGAGAACTTTGGTTAAAATTAGCGTATTTTTTGCCTTTGTTGTTATTGTTCTGGGCGCTTTTACCCGCCTGACCGAGGCGGGTCTCGGTTGCCCGGACTGGCCCGGATGTTACGGATTTTTGAAAGTGCCTTCGCAGGAAGAGCATATTGTGCAGGCGGAGCTTCGTTTCCCGGACGCCCCGGTTGAACAGGACAAAGCCTGGAATGAGATGATTCACCGATATTTCGCAGGCACACTTGGCATTCTCATTTTGGTGATTGCCGTTGCTTCCTGGATAAGAAGCCGCAAACCCAGTCACTACCCACCACCAGTGAAGTTGCCGACGTTGCTGCTAGGCCTGGTCATTTTCCAGGCCGCATTGGGTATGTGGACGGTGACTATGAACTTACAGCCGCTGATAGTCATGGGCCATTTGCTGGGAGGGTTCTCGGTCATATCACTGCTTTACCTGCTGTCACTGAGGCTGTCCGACTTCAGATTAGCTGGCGGTGACCCCGAACTTCGACGATACCGGGGCCTGGCACTTTTTGCGATGCTGGTCGTTATTGGACAAATAGCTCTGGGCGGTTGGGTCGCAGCCAACTACGCCGCTGTTGCCTGTACCGAGCTGCCATTTTGTGAGGGCGACTGGACGTCAAACTTAGACTTTGCCGGCGCGTTTAGTATTCCGGAAGCCGACACCTACCAGTTTGGTGCTCACGACTATGATGACCGCATGACCATGCATGTTATTCACCGTATAGGCGCTATTGTGACCTTCTTAGTGTTGTGCACGTTACTGTTTAAATGTTGGCGTAAAACGAAGTCTCAATTTTTCCGCAGTAAGCTATCTGTTATAGGCTTGTTATTAGTTTTGCAAATTGCGCTGGGTATTAGTAACGTAGTCTTTCAATTGCCGCTTTGGAATGCGGTAGCTCACAATGCCGTTGGGGCATTATTGCTGCTGTCTTTGGTCGGGTTGAATTACAATCTGTCCAGAAAAGCGTAAGGAGTCGTAGTTATGCAATCCGTTGCCACAAAACAAATAACAAAAACGCGCAACGCACATTGGCGAGACTACCTTGAGTTAACCAAACCTCGTGTCGTCGCGTTATTGCTGCTCACTGCCGTTGTTGGCATGTGCCTGGCCACTGAGCAGCTTGTTTCTCTGTCGGTATTAGTGCCTGCCTTAACCGGTATCGGCTTAATGTCTGCTGCTGCCGCAGCGGTTAACCACTTGGTTGATCGCCACATAGACGCCAAAATGGCTCGAACGCTTCGTCGTCCGCTGCCTCAGGGGAATTTATCGCCGGCTAAAGTCATCACTTTTGCGACCACTATCGGTGTTATCGGTTTTGTCACCTTGTACGCTTGGGTAAATCCGTTAACTGCTTGGTTAACCTTTGCGTCTATGGTCGGCTACGCCTTTATTTACACCATGTTTTTGAAGCGTGCGACACCGCAGAATATCGTCATTGGTGGCTTGGCAGGAGCCGCACCGCCGCTGTTGGGTTGGACCTCGGTTACCAATGAAATATCGGCCTTCCCTATTCTGTTGGTAATGATTATTTTCACCTGGACACCACCACATTTCTGGGCGCTAGCTGTACATCGTGCCAAAGACTACGCCCGCGCAGAAATTCCTATGCTGCCGGTAACCCATGGTATCGAGTTCACTAAGACCTGTATTTTCCTGTATACCATTTTGCTAGGCGTGGTTTGCCTTATGCCATTCCTTATTGGCATGACCGGTATGATTTACCTGGTGGGTGTTACAGCGCTGAACGCAATATTCCTGGCTTATGCGTGGAAACTGAAATACGCACCGAATAAGAAAACAGCCTTTAACATGTTTGCCTTCTCTATTTGGCACCTGATGCTGCTGTTCGTTATTTTGCTGGTTGATCACTACGTATAGGGTCCTTTATGAGTCGTTTCATTACCGTTATTGTTGCTGTCGTTGCGTTAATTGCCGGCTGGCTGGTGTATAGCAACTTACCGCAGGCGAAACCTGAAGCCCTTATTTACGAGCCGCCTCGCGCATTGAAGCCGTTTACCTTAGCCAGCACTCATGACGGTGATGTTTTAAACGACGCACTAAAAGGTCAGTGGACGTTATTATTCACCGGCTACACGTTCTGTCCGGATATCTGCCCCACAACCATGTCGGACTTAAAACAAGCCCTTCCTGAACTGCAAAAAACCGCAGAAGCGCCTGTTAAGGTATGGATGATTTCAGTCGATCCTCAGCGTGACAATATAGAGCGACTGCAAGAATACGTTGGCTATTTTGGCGAAGACTTTGTCGGTGTGCGTGCTGAGCATAAGGCGCTGTTTCCGTTTGTGCGTGACTTAGGGCTTATGTACTCCATACCGGAGGAAGGTGAAGAAAATTACCTGGTAAATCACAGCGCCGCCATTATTTTGGTGAATCCCAACGGACACCGAAAGGCCATTTTTAATGCCGACCACAAGCGCGGCGAAATACCGGTGGTCGACATGGAGCAGTTAAAGCGCGACTTTGCTATTATTGCTGACTAACGTTTAGATTCTGTTAGTCTGGCCAGCTACCTTGTGCGTCAGGGCGAATAAGCGCTATTGAATACCAATAATAACGTGACTCGGATGCACTCGGCGCCGTGCAGTTAACCCGCGAACGGCCTATCGGTAAGTTGGTCGTTACTTCTACGGTAAATCGCGTGTCACTGTGCCACTCAGGCTCTAACACCTGGCCTCCTGAGAAGCAACGCAACTGGTTCGTACGCACATCCTTTAACGCTTCGCCACCCGTTAAAGTCACTTCCAACGTTGGTTTAAGGTTTTCATAATCCAACAGTGGTTCTTCAGGCTTGTAACTGACCACCGGCATCGCCTTGGATCGCAGCTTTGTCTTTAGGGTGTCTAAGTTGGCGTAAATACCCGATGCCGGGAAGCGAGTAATCGCCGTTTCTTCGCTCCACTTTGACCATGGCCCCGAATGTTGTGCAAATGCCAGAAAGCCCCAGTCATCGAGCAACGTTCTGAGCTCATTGTCGTATTCTCCGTATGGGTACGCGAAATACTTTTGCTGCTCTCCTAAATTTTCGTCGATAGCTTCTTGTGCGCTGACTATATCGTAGCGCATACGCTCCACCCATTGCTCTTTGGTTTCATCGGGCTCACGGCGAATTAAATGAGCATGGGTCTGACCGTGGTTGGCAATACGAGCTCCTCGAGTTTCAATGTCTTTCAGCTCCTCCCAGCCCATATAATGACCTTGGTGCTTAGCCATTAAGTCCGGGTTTACAAAGACGGTATACGGCATTTCATATTGCTCTAGCAAGTCAGCCGCGTTTTCATACACATTTTGGTAGCCGTCATCAAACGTAATAACGACCGCTTTTTCAGGTAACTCACCGTTACCCTCAATCGCTTCTTGCGCCTGCTTAATATCAATGACGTTAAAGTTATTGTCTTTTAAGTAGTTCAGGTGCTCTTTAAACGTGTCAGGATCAATAGAGGTAACCGCCGGCGTACTGTCACTCACGTGGTGGTACTGCAAAACAACCACACTGTCGTTTGCGGCGAGGCTGTCAGAGGAGCAGCCCAGACTTAACACAGCGCAACTGCCCGCCAGTAATTTGTTCAACACCTTCATAGTCACTCCTGATACAGTATAAGTATTTGAATTAATACTTTAAAAAGTCACGAAAAGTTTATGCGAACGTTTTTGGGGTTTCCAACCGTTGACCACAGGCATGTGTTTGCCATTGCACTGCCTATGATTGTCTCCAATATCGCCGCGCCGCTTCTCGGCTTGGTTGATACTGCCATCATAGGGCATCTGCCAGACGCTATCTACTTATCGGCCGTTGCCGTCGGTGCCATGGTCGTCAGCTTTATTTATTTGCTGGCTGTGTTCCTGCGTATGGCGACCACGGGCTATATAGCGCAGTCGTACGGGGCTGAAGACTTGAGTGCACAGCGCCAGCATTTCAACAATGGTGTCATTATTGCAGTCATTCTGGGTTTGGTGATTGCCTTTGCCAGCCCCTGGATTAACGACGCCGCCATGTGGGTTGTCGCACCTTCGGCTGAATTAGAACCCTACGCTCGCGAGTACATTCGTATTCGTTTATGGTCAGCCCCTGCCGCCCTTATGACGTTGGTAGCTTTAGGTGTGCTACTGGGCCGCCAAAATAGCCGCAAAGCCATGTTGTTGGTTATTATCACCAACGCCGTTAACGTCGTTATGGACATAGTGCTGATTATCGGCCTCGACCTCAACGTGAAAGGGGCGGCCTGGGCGTCGCTGATAGCTGAGTGGGTTACCGCGCTTATTGGCTTCTACTGGACAGCCCGGGCGCTGCAATGGTCACTGCCGCATTTCGTTGTTAGCGGGCAGGCACTAAGGCGCTTTCTTGGTGTTAACGGTAACATCTTTGTTCGGAGTTTGGTTTTACAGCTGTGTATGGCGACTATGACTGGTTACGCAACTCGTTACGGCAGTACATTGGTAGCGGTTAACGCGGTTCTCATGCAGTTTTTAATGCTGATATCTTTGGGGTTAGATGGTATTGCTTATGCGGTCGAGGCGCTAGCCGGAGCTGCAAAAGGCCAGAAAAAGCCCGATAAAATTCGCTACTGGTGCAAAATAACCCTGCTTTGGTCGTCATTATTTGCCGTCAGTTACACCTTAGTGTTTGCCATTGCCGGTGAGCAAATCGTTCGTTTAATTACAGACATTCCTGAAGTCGTGAATACCGCCATGAACTATCTTCCATGGATAATTCTTATGCCGATTATCGCGCACTGGAGTTATTGGTTTGACGGGGTATTTATTGGATTATCGATGAGCAAAGGGATGCGCAATACCATGCTGCTATCCGCTTTAATCGGCTTTATGCCGTTGTGGTGGTTAGGATTGCCGCTGGAGAACCACGGTTTGTGGTTGGCTCTCAGCGGCTTTTTATTCATGCGTGGTGTTACCCAGGCTATTTGGTTATGGCGAACTAGTAGTAAGAGTGCTCACCGTGCTCATGTTCGGTAACATCGCGTACACCGGTAATTTCATCCGGGAAGCGCTCCAGCAACTCTTTCTCAATACCATTTTTAAGTGTCACGTCTATCATGCTGCAACCATTACAACCGCCGCCGAATTGAAGTATCGCGACACCGTCATCGGTAATCTCAGTGACCATAACCTGACCACCGTGGTTTGCTAGCTGCGGATTAATTTCCACCTGAATGACATACTCAACACGGTCTACTAACGGCGCGTCGTCAGCTACTTTGCGCGCTTTTGCGTTGGGCGCTTTCAACGTCAATTGAGAGCCTAGTTCCTGCTCTTCAAAGTCAATGGCTGCGTCTTCAAGAAACGGTGCGCTACCCGAGTCGACTACCGCGTCGAAACCGTTAAATGGCAAGCGCTCATCGTCTGGTTCAACTGCGTCTGGTGGACAATAAGAAACACCGCATTCTGCGTTTGGCATACCCGGATTGACCACAAACACACGAATGTTGGTGCCCTCTGGTTGTTCTGCCAATAGCTTTTGAAAATGCGACTGCGCGGCTTCTGAAATACGAATCATAAACTGGTTACCTCACGGCTTATACCTGAGTAAATTACTAGGGTATAGTGTACCTGACATCCCACTCACTTTCTAGTCACCCTGATTATAAGCAATAGCCCATGCGTCAACATATTTTGCCCCTTTTCTATAAAGCGCATCTGCCGCTGCCATTACCGTCGCTCCGGTGGTAATAACGTCATCAAGTACCGCAACTGACTGTCCGTTAAAATCACCCAGGGCCAACTGACTTTTATGGCTGTTATGCCAACGCTCTCGTTTACTGGTTAAATGCTGCATCGGCTTTTTTCGCACGACTCTAAGCGCATTAGATACATACCTAACATTCAATAAGCCAGCGACTTCACGCGCAACAAGCGCTGTTTGATGAAAGCCGCGCTTATGCCAGGAAGCTTCGGTCATGGGCATAGCGACAATAGAGTCCGGCAGCGGCTTGCCCTGATAACACAAGGTGATATGCGCCGCCAGAATTCGGGCGAACACTGAAGACAACTCAGATCGATACTGAAACTTATAAAGTTGCATCAGTTGGCGGGTTTGAGGCTCCCAGCGCAGGCTGGCAAACCAATAGCGACACTGCTGCTCGGTTAATGCATGACTTAAGTCTGCCAAGTGCTGACAACAAGCTGGATACCAGCGAGGTAACGCCAGCTCACAGTAGCCGCAAAAGCCGCTATTGCCAGCTTGGTTCGTACCACAACTCCAACACTTGCCGCGACCAAACTGGTTGGCGATATCTCTTAAAAACGCTAGCATAAGCGCAGTTAACCGTTTGCTATTAACGTTGAGGAAGTATAGTGAGTCTATCTATTCAGTGCCACGGGGCAGGAACGCCTTTAGTTGTAATCCATGGCTGGGGAATGAACTCGAACATATGGCAGCCGGTTATTCCTTCCTTAAGTGATAAGCACAGGGTGTACTCTGTTGACTTACCGGGCTTTGGTGACTCCTCATGGCCGTTCGAAGAAGCGGTTAATTTAGAGATTTTAGTCGACGCAATAGCGCCTGCATTGCCTGAAAAGTGCCATGTTATGGGCTGGTCACTGGGTGGCTTAGTTGCTACACAGTTTGCCCTGAAGCATCCAAATAGAACGTTGTCGCTGACAACCGTGGCATCTTCCCCACACTTTGTTGAATCGGACAGCTGGCCAGGTATAAAGCCTAATGTTCTTGAGCAGTTTCAGCGCCAGCTCGATTCCGACTTTCGCAAAACCATAGAGCGTTTTTTGGCAATACAGGCAATGGGCAGTAGCGACGCCAAAGCACAAATAAAATTAGTAAGAGAGCTTATTTTTAGTAAGCCAACACCGGGTCAGAAAGTGCTTAAAGAAACATTAAAGCTGCTGCAAGAGTGCGACCTTCGCGAACAGCTCGCCAATATAGAGGTACCTTTTTTACGGCTTTATGGTCGCCTGGACAGCTTAGTGCCGGAGCGCGCCATTACAAACATTGACGCACTGGCACCGCAGTCGACATCATTCACTTTTAATAAAAGTTCACACGCTCCGTTTTTATCAGAGCCAGGCGACTTCTCCCGTATACTCACTGAGTTTACGCAGCGTTAGCGCTGGCAGGTCGTGCAATATACAGTACTGCGTTGACCCAGCCGAATTTCTTTCAGACGCTGACTGCAGACCATGCACAATTTGCCACCACGGCCGTATACCTGAAGCTTTTGTGCAAAGTAGCCCGGCGCGCCGTCTACTTGGGTGAAGTCACGAAGTGTCGTGCCACCCTGCTCTATTGCCTGCGCTAAAGTGTCTTTGATAATAGGCACTAACTTCTCGTAGCGCTGTTTACTGATTTTTCCAGCGGCGCGTTTAGGATTAATACCGGCTTTAAACAGAGCTTCGTTCGCGTAGATATTACCGACGCCAACCACCACCCGGTTATCCATAATAAAGGTCTTTACCGGCTGCGTGCGCTTGCGTGACTGCTCGAACAAGTAGTCCGCATGAAACGCATCTGTTAAAGGCTCAGGCCCTAAGTGTTTCAATAAATCATGAACGTCAGGCTGCTCTTTGGTAAATAGCAAGGCACCAAAGCGACGCGGATCGTTCAAGCGCAAACTCTGCCCGTCGTCGAACTCAATACTGATGTGGTCATGCTTGTAGAAAGGCGTTTCAACAGGTACCACACGTAATTTTCCGGACATACCTAAATGCAGAATTAAGGTGCCGGCATGGGTCTCCAATAGCAAATACTTCGCTCGCCTTTTAACGTTTAACAGCGTTTGCCCTTCAACTTCTTTCACTGTCGCAGGTACAGGCCAACGCAAACGGCTATCACGGACATTAACGTGATGTATTTGGTGACCTTCTATGTGCGGCGATATGCCTAACCGACTGACTTCAACTTCTGGTAATTCAGGCATGTACTAACGTCCTAATAACTGACTTACGTGTAAATTCTCAATTTTAAAATTCTGCTGCTGATTTGGTAACCGTAGAATTAAATACGGCGACGCATACAACTCTACCCGGGCGGTATTACCGTCATTAAACGACAGTAAAACATCGGTAATTTTATCGGTAGCCTGCACATCAACCGGTGTCATTTTTATCGACAACCAGTTATTGACCACTCCACTGATTTGCTGGTTAGTTAGCCTACATTCGTTCGCACACTGCCATTCGCCGTTTGCCAATTGTAGAGTTAAATCCGGCATTTCTATGGCGGACAAAGAGCCGTTGTCAGGAATCAACCCCATTTGCTCCGCAGACTCAGGCGCTGCTTCATTCGTTTCTTTCAATGGCGGCGCTACGTACCAGAACACAAACATAATAATTAGAATGACGTACACCAGAACATTGTTCCAGGCACGTTTTGTCATTGTCACGCCAAAGAGTTTGCGTTTCTCATTTACCTTCATAAAAGGGCACCTAAGTGTGTTATTTTTTGCTTGTCGCTGTGTTAAGAATACCCTATATTTCGCGCGACAAAAAATGAATATGGCCTTACTACTATGCTGCTAACTACTATCATCGACCGTGTTGCCGACAACGGATACTGCATTGTCGATAATTTCCAGCCAAAGCAGCAATCACAAGCTTTGTATGACTACTCTCAGCAACTGCCCGCACAATACTGGAATATGGCTGGCATAGGCCGACAGCAGTCGCAAACCATAAACACTATGGTTCGTAACGACCGTATTTACTGGCTAACCCCGGATCAGCCTGAACACGCTGACTATCTCGCTATTATGGAAGAGCTGCGTGTTGAATTTAACCGGTCGCTGTTTATGGGTTTGTTCGATTACGAATGCCACCTGGCGCACTACCCAAACGGCGCGTTTTATAAAAAACACTTAGACGCTTTTAAAGGGCGCAGTAACCGAGTGCTAACCACGGTATTTTATTTAAACCCGGAATGGCGGGAAGAAGATGGCGGACAACTGGTGATATACGGCGCAAAAGGCGAAGTGCTGGAGACTGTATTACCCCAACAAGGCCGCTTAGTCGTGTTTTTAAGTGACCGATTTGTGCATGAAGTACTGCCATCAAAACGTGACCGATTCAGTGTCACCGGCTGGTTCCGTATTAATGCCAGTGTTTCCGGTATTATTGACCCACCGCGCTAAATAGCTGAGTAACAGGCAATAAAAAACCCAGCCAGAGCTGGGTTTTTTGTAAGCGATAAAACCAATTACTTGATTTTAGCTTCTTTGAAAATCACGTGTTTACGAACCACTGGGTCGTACTTTTTGATTTCCATTTTTTCTGGCATGGTGCGTTTATTTTTGTCTGTCGTGTAGAAGTAACCAGTACCCGCAGACGACACCAAACGAATCTTATCGCGCATAATATCTTTTCCTTACACCTTGATACCACGGCCGCGGAGATCCGCTAATACCGAGTCGATACCGTTTTTATCGATGATACGCATACCTTTAGTAGAAATGCGCAGCTTAACCCAACGCTTCTCGCTTTCTACCCAAAAGCGGTGCGATTGAAGGTTCGGCAAAAAGCGACGTTTAGTCGCATTGCGTGCGTGCGAGCGGTTGTTACCGACTACCGGACGCTTACCTGTAACTTGGCATACTTGTGACATGTCTTTACTCCAAAATTGCTGCAAGCTCGCCTGTCGCCCAACGTGACCTTGCCTATAAATCCGAGGGCGCATTTTATACAGCAAACTGCCCTTCTAATCAAGCTAATACGACGGAAATATGATCCTTAACGATCGTTCGGGCGGATTTTACGTGATTTTTCACCAAACTGCCAGTATAAAACTACAACAATCCACGTTCAGCGAACGAAATGGGTGCACCTGCCCCAATAACGAAATGATCGAGCAAAGAAACATCAATTAAGTTCAGGGCTTTTTTCACCCGTTCGGTCACTCGTTGGTCCGCCTGACTTGGCTCTGCCACGCCCGACGGGTGATTATGCGCTAAAATAACCGCCGCTGCATTGTGCTTCATAACCAGCTTAATTACTTCCCGAGGGTACACCGGCGCCGCGTTAATAGTCCCCTGAAATAATTCTTCGTAGTGCAACAGGCGGTGCTGGCTGTCGAGCAATAGCAAGACAAACAGTTCCCGACTTTGGTGTCTGAGCTTCGCCGTCAAGAAATCTTTGACCAGGCTGGGTTCTGTAAAGCCGTCGGTGCGCTCCAGTTGCCATTTTAAATACCGCCGGGACAACTCCATAACGACCTGCAATTGATTCACCCGCGCGGGTCCGATACCATCACATTCAAGCAGCTGCTCCCGACTGGCAACAAGTAACGGTCCGATGCCATTAAAATGGTGCAGCAACTTGCGCGCAAAAGTCACTACATCCTGCCCTTGTCGGCCACTGCCCAGTAATACCGCTAGTAATTCTGCGTCACTGAGAAACTGCGCTCCCTGTAACTGCAATTTTTCACGCGGACGCTCAGCAACTGGCCACTCCTTGACACTCATTATTCTCTCCTTCGTTTGAACAGCGGATAAGTATAACGAGCATCTACCGTGTTTCTGGGTCTCGTGTTATCTTTACATGAGTTAACACAGAGGGGTTCGCATGACACAACTGCAGAACAAAAACATTCTTTTGGGTATTACCGGCGGCATTGCAGCCTATAAAACACCTGACCTGGTGCGCCGATTGCGTGAACAAGGTGCAGTCGTGCGCTGTGTCATGACCGAGAGTGCCAAATCCTTTGTAACCCCACTTAGCTTACAAGCTGTGTCTGGTTTTACGGTCAGCGATGACTTGCTTGATCCCACAGCAGAAGCCGCTATGGGCCATATTGAACTGGCACGATGGGCCGACCTTATTCTTATAGCCCCGGCCACGGCGAATACTCTGGCCCGCATTACCCACGGTTTTGCCGACGACCTGCTCAGTACGCTGGTGTTAGCCAGTAAAGCACCTGTTTGCGTTGCACCAGCAATGAACCAACAAATGTGGGCGGCCGCCGCAGTGCAAAATAATGTATCCATTTTACGCGAGCGCGGTATTGCCTTTATCGGCCCTGAAAGCGGTGAACAAGCCTGTGGCGATATTGGCTATGGCCGCATGACCGACCCCACCGATATTGTTAAGGCATTGCTCAACGAAAAGTTGCCGGAAAACACGTCAACAGTTTCTGAAACCTGGCAGGGTAAAACCTTTGTCATTACCGCAGGCCCAACGCGCGAAGCTATCGACCCCGTGCGTTATATCAGTAACCACAGCTCAGGGAAAATGGGCTACGCGTTAGCTCAGGCAGCTGCGAATGCCGGGGCAAAGGTTGTATTGGTGTCCGGACCCACCCAGCTTGCCACACCGAAAGGCGTGCAACGTATTGATGTTGAAACCGCTGAGCAAATGCTGACAGCAGTACAACAACAGCTTACAGACTGCGATGTTTTTATAGGCTGCGCCGCGGTCTCCGACTATCGCGTAGAAGACATCGCCGAACACAAAATTAAGAAAGAACAAAACAGTGAACCACCCAAACTGTCACTGGTGCAAAACCCTGATATTTTAAAAACGGTGGCACAGTCTGCCAACGCCCCTTTTACCGTGGGCTTTGCTGCCGAAACCCAGAACTTAAAAGAAAATGCCTTAAGCAAATTACAGCGTAAGCAACTGCAAATGATCATCGCCAATGACGTCAGTGAGCCTCATCAGGGGTTCAATAGTGACCAGAACAGTGCGTTGATATTAAGCAAGGACAGTGAGCAGTCACTTCCAACCATGAGCAAGCATGATATGGCTGTTGCCATTATCGATGCTATTGCAAAGCGCTATTTTGATACATCCAACAGGAGCTAAGTGAACAACTCATGACGCAAGTGGACGTTAAAATTCTCGACGAACGTATCGGTCAGTCTATCCCTCTTCCTAAATATGAAACCAGCGGCTCTGCCGGCATGGATTTGCGTGCTTGTTTAGACGAGCCACTGACCATAGAACCGGGCGAAACCCAACTCATTGGCACCGGCATTGCTATGTACATTGGTGACCCGGGCTATGCCGCTACTATTCTGCCGCGCTCAGGCCTCGGTCATAAACATGGTTTGGTCTTGGGTAACCTGGTGGGTCTTATCGATTCTGACTATCAGGGTGAGCTGAAAGTATCCTGCTGGAACCGCAGCAATAAGGCATACACCATGGAACCGGGCGACCGCATTGCCCAGTTGGTGATTCTGCCAGTGGTACAAGCCAGCATGAACATTGTCGACGAATTCGAAGAATCAGACCGTGGCGAAGGTGGTTTCGGTCACTCTGGTCGTTCTTAACTGTCCATACATAAGGAAATAACCACTCATGGCAGAACAAAAACGCAACCGTCGCGAAGAAATACTTCAGGCTTTGGCCGCAATGCTGGAAACCAGCCCGGGTCAGCGTATTACCACCGCTAAGTTGGCGGCTAACCTCGGCGTTTCCGAAGCCGCTTTGTATCGTCACTTCCCTTCTAAGGCGCGAATGTTTGAAGGCCTTATTGAGTTTGTGGAAGACACCCTGCTGACGCGTATAAACCTCATTATGAATGAAGAAAAAAATACGCTGTCTCGTTGCTACATGATTTTACAGCTACTGCTGACTTTCGCTGAACGCAACCCGGGCATTACCCGAGTTATGACGGGCGACGCACTCATGGGTGAACATGACCGCCTGCGCAGTCGCATGGAAGGCTTGTTTAATCGTATTGAAAGCTCAATTAAGCAGGTTCTGCGTGAAAAAGCGATGCGGGAACAGCAGAAGTTTATTGTCGATGAGGCCGTTCTGGCAAATATGCTGCTAAGTTATGCCGACGGTAAAATCAGTCAGTTTGTTCGCTCTAACTTTAAACGCTTACCTACTGAGCACCTGGCCGCGCAATGGCAGGTCATGGAACAGCAATTAGCAGGTGCTTAAGCGAACCTAGCTAATGCAACCGGGAGCGTAAAACGGTTATTCCGTTTTACGCTCCCGGCTCAACAAATCGATAGCCGCTTGCTGCGGTTCTTTACCTTCATAAAGGACCGCATAAATTTGCTCCGCGATGGGCATTTCCACACCGTTTCTGGACGCCAGTGCAACCACTTCTTTGGTGTTACGATACCCTTCTACAGACTGACCAATATCCTTTAACGCTTGCTCAACCGACTTACCTTCACCCAAAGCCAAACCAAAACGGCGATTGCGCGACTGGTTGTCAGTACAGGTTAAGATGAGATCACCAAGGCCTGCCATACCGGTAAAGGTGTCGCTTTTTGCCCCTAGCTTCAGACCCAGTCGAGTTAACTCAGCTAAACCGCGGGTAATTAGGGCGGTACGTGCATTCGCGCCAAAGCCTATGCCGTCGGCCATACCGGCGCCAATAGCTATCACGTTTTTTACCACCCCGCCTAACTGAACACCAATAAAGTCATTGTTGGTGTAAACACGGAAGGAGCGGTCGCAATGCAGCATGTCAGACAGTTCATCGACAAAGGTTTGGTCGGTCGATGACATAGAGATAGCGGTAGGTAGACCTTTCGCCATTTCAATAGCAAACGTGGGCCCTGACAATACCGCCAGCGGATGCTTGTCAGCCAGAATCTCTTCGGCAACTTCATACAGAAGTCGGCCTGTATCGGGCTCCAGCCCTTTGGTTGCCCAGGCAACGCGGGCATTCTCTTTCAGCAAAGGCTTCGCCTGCTTTAACATGCTGGAAAATGAATGACTGGGCACCACAACGACCACGTTGTCGACGTCTTTCAGCGCGAGCTCAAGGTCATCGGTTACTTGCAGAGACTCAGGAAATGGACAGCCGGGTAAATACGCGGCGTTTTCTCTAGCCGACGTCATTAACGCAACTTTCTCAGAGTCCCGTCCCCACAACATTGTCGGGATGCCTTTTCGCGCAAAACAAATAGCAAGGGCGGTCCCGTAAGAGCCCGCCCCTAATATCGTCACCTGTGGTGTTTGCATTATAGCGTTCGCTTAGGCGTCAGCAGTCTGTTGACCCTGAGCTTGCTCTGCTTGCTGCTGCATGTGACGTGCAAAGATAGCGTCAAAGTTAACTGGTGCTAAGTTCAACTGAGGGAAAGTTGCACGGTTTACCAAGCTCGCTACACACTCACGTGCATAAGGGAACAAGATGTTCGGGCAGAAAGAACCCAGCATGTGTGCCAGTTGACCTTCCTGAACTTCTTCACCAATTGAGAAGATACCTGCTTGATGCACTTCACAAAGGAAAGCGACGTCGTCTTCAACTTTGTTTGTTGCTGTTAACGTCAATACCACTTCGTAAACGCCGTCTTCGATTTTCTCGTGCTTAACGTTTAAGTCCAGTTTAAGGTCTGGCTTCCACTCTTTGCGGAATACGCTAGGAGAATTTGGCGTTTCAAAAGAAATGTCTTTTGCATAGATACGCTGGATAGCAAATTGTGCTTGTTGCTGTTGGTTTTCGGCTGCTGCGCCGTTTGCTTGCTGTTCTTCAGCCATGATTTTACTTCCTATTCACTATGAGTTTTCAATTCGTTGTTATTATTTCTGCGAAACTGGCAGTTTTTCATTACGCCAGGTGTTCATGCCACCTTGTAATACCGCCACTTGCTTAAAGCCCTCAGCGGTTAACTGAGATGCGGCTGCTTTTGCCGTCATTCCTGTTGCACAGACTAACACAATGGGGGCGTCTTTGAACTTTTCAATAGACGTTAAGCTTTTTTGCTTAATTTTGTCCATGCTTAAGTGCTTTGAGCCGTGAATGTGGCCTTTTTTGAATTCATCCTGGTTACGAATGTCAACAAAAATGCCATCGCCACGGTTAACCCAAACCGTTGCCTCTTGCGGCTGTAGGCTCTTAATAGGTGACATTGCAGAACGCACATAAGTAATAATAAGCGCAACCAATAACACCACCCACAGGCCACTCATCATGGGGTTTCGGCTAATGAAATCTAACAGTTCTTGCATATAAGCTACCACTACCAGAGGGTTTCAGAAAAATCTCGCGGGCAAAGAGTATACCTGTACAAATTTCAGTTGCCAGTAAAATCTTGAATGGATGCGGATGCGCCAGAAATAAAGTAGAATAATTCTCAACAATGCATTGCAAAAGCTAAACGAAGAGGCCCTTTATGAGTCGTACGATTAAACCTTTGGTTCTATTGATTCTTGACGGTTGGGGATACCGAGAAGACGCACCGGACAATGCCATTTCAAATGCTCAAACACCTGTGATGGACCGGCTTTGGGAGCAATATCCACATTGCTTAGTCGATGGCTCGGGCGGCGCAGTGGGACTTCCTGACGGACAAATGGGCAACTCAGAAGTCGGTCACGTTAATTTAGGTGCAGGCCGTATCGTCTATCAGGATTTTACGCGCATTAGTCAGGCAATTTCTGATCGCAGTTTCTTTAAAAACCCAGTGCTTTGCAATGCATTGGCAAAAGCGAAAGATGCATCCGGCGCTGTGCATATTATGGGGCTGCTGTCACCAGGTGGCGTACACAGTCACGAAGATCATTTGATTGCAATGGTTGAAATGGCAGTCGAACAAGGCGCTAGCGACGTTTATGTGCATGCATTTTTAGACGGTCGCGACACGCCACCGAAGTCAGCCAAAACAACAATTGAGCGATTTGAGGCCCTATTCGCCCGTTTAGGGAAAGGCCGTTTTGCAACGCTTAGTGGCCGGTTTTACGCAATGGACAGAGACAAGCGCTGGGAGCGTATTGAAGAATCTTACAAAGCGATTTATCACGGCGTATCCGGCGTCACCAGTCCGAATGCAACCGATGCGTTAGAAGACGCTTACGAGCGCGGTGAAACTGACGAGTTTGTGAAGCCTGTCATTATTGGTGCACCTGCGCCCGTGAAAGACGGCGACGCTATTTTCTTTATGAACTTCCGTGCTGACCGCGCTCGCGAAATGACCCAAGCCTTTATTAACGAAGAGTTTGACGGCTTCGAACGCGGACCTCGTGCAAAGACCTCAGACTTTGTCATGCTGACCGAATATGCAGATACCCTGAAAACCTCCTGTGCATTCCCGCCTGAGCAACTCAATAACGTACTGGGCGAATGGTTGGAAAAACATGGCAAAACCCAGTTGCGTATTTCAGAAACTGAAAAATACGCACACGTGACCTTCTTCTTTAGTGGTGGTCGCGAAGAAGAGTTTGAAGGTGAAAAGCGTGTCTTAATTCCGTCGCCTAAGGTCAAAACCTACGACTTACAGCCAGAAATGAACTCTGAGCAACTAACCGATGAATTGGTAGGCGCCATTGAGTCGCAAGCCTTTGATGTCATCATTTGTAACTACCCGAACGGTGATATGGTAGGGCATACCGGCGACTTCGATGCGGCAGTAAAAGCCTGTGAAGCAGTTGATCACAGCGTTGGTCGTGTTGTTTCAGCACTGGAAGCGGTTGGTGGAGAGTGTTTGATTACCGCAGACCACGGCAATGCGGAACAAATGAGTGACGCTGAAACTGGTCAGGCGCATACTGCGCACACCAATGAGCTGGTTCCTTTCATTTATGTGGGCCGAGACGCACAGGCACGCGATGGCCGCTTGTCAGATGTGGCACCAACCATTCTTCACTTAATGGGTATGGAGCAGCCTGACGAAATGACCGGGCAAACCTTAATGACGCTGAAACAGTCATGATAAAAACCTTTGCTTTAATTCTGGCACTCGCCTGGCTCAGCTTTTCTGGCCAGGCGTTTACACAGTCTTATAGTGAAGAAGACAAAGCTGCTACGCAGGCCGAAATTGAAGCGTTAAATGCGGAGTTAAATAAACATCTGCAAGCCATTGAGAGCCGTGACGAAGAACTGTCTGATATTGAAAGCGAGTTGCGTCGGTTAGAGCTGAAAACCGCTGAAATTGCGGGTGCCATTCAAAAGACCTCAACAGAGCTTCGTGGTATTAATTCAGAAATTGAAAAAGCACAACAAGAACTGGAACGCTTACAGGCAGAGCAGCAAAAACAACTCGCCCTGCTTGAAGAGCAAATTGTTTCTGCCTACGTTAATGGCGATAACGACTTCCTGAAAATGCTGCTTAACCAGGGCAGTCCCGCAAAGCTAGAGCGGTTACTCACTTATTATCAGTACATGAATGACGCGCGCGTCGAAGAAATTGAGCAAATCAAGCAGACTCAAGCCGATATTGAACAATTAACAGCAGAACTGACGGATAAAAAAGCTGACGTTGTCTCACTTCGTGAACAGCAGGCAGAGCAACAGCAACAGCTGGAGAGTCAGCAACGAGAACAGGAAGAAACATTAGCAAAACTGCAAGCCGAGCAGCGTAGTGACAAAGCTAAAATAAAACAGCTGGAGCAAAGTCGCGCGCAGTTAGAACAAGTTCTGGCCGCTATTGAGGCGGCTCTTAAGCGTCAGGGCGATGTTCGCTTAGTCGGTTTAAAGCCCATCAAGTCACAGTTAAAATGGCCCAGTGACGGCACAGTCCGTCGCGTTTTTGGCCAGCGCCGCGAAGGCCCGGTTGAATGGAAAGGCGTATTGATAGAAGGCAATAACGGACAGGAAGTACGCTCTATTGCCGATGGCCGCATTGTTTATGCGGACTGGTTGCGCGGTTTTGGTTTAGTCATTGTAGTCGACCATGGTGAAAACTACATGAGCTTATACGGACATAACCAGGCATTGCTTAGAACCGTTGGTGAGAAAGTCAAAAAAGACGAAGAGATAGCACTTATGGGTCAATCCGGCTCTCGCGACAAAGCGTCTCTGTACTTTGAAATTCGTCATCAGGGCAAACCGCAGAACCCAAGTCACTGGATACGTTAATGAAACTCTTTCATGTAATAATCGCACTGGCACTTCTGACTTGCAGCAGCGCACAGGCCGCAAAAATTGCCATTGTCATTGACGATATCGGGAATCACCGAAGTCACCTGGATGCAGCGTTGCTGCCGGGTAAGGTGTCCTTTGCCGTACTACCTTATACGCCTTACGCCCGTTCATTTGCGCTGCGGGCGCACCATCAGCAAAAACAAATTTTACTGCACATGCCAATGGAAGCGGTCGACAACATCTGGTCCGGGCCGGGTGAAATTACCTCAACTATGAGCGCACAACAGATAAAACTGCAATTAACCGATGCCCTGGAGTCTATTCCGTACGTTGCAGGTGTAAATAACCACATGGGCAGCAAGCTAACGCAGTTACCCGTACCTATGCACGCAGTAATGGAAACCCTGTCCTCTCGACAGCTGTTCTTCCTGGACAGCCGCACCTCAGAGTTTAGTGTGGCAGAAGACACCGCCAAATCGGTCGGTGTTAAGTCGAGTCGACGCCATGTATTTCTTGATAACGAAACCGACAAAGCTTATCTCGCCCAACAATTCAAAACTTTGTTACGGCATGCTAGGAAGCACGGCTCTGCCGTTGGTATTGGGCATCCTTACCCAGAAACGTTAGATTTCCTCAAGCAGCATTTACCTCAGTTAGAGGAGCAAGGCATAGAGTTAGTCTTTGCGTCCGAGCTTACTGTTGCACCTAATCGTTCGATGTCGCTTCTTCCAGTGACGTCAGCAAAATAAGCGCTTCTTCGCGGGTATCTTTGCAAATATCGTAGTCCGCCGTAAAAGCTTCACAGACATCTGGACGCTCTGGTTTGCCAAATAGCCGGCACAAATTATTGTCATCGAGTTGAACACAACGAACCCCGGCAGGTTTGCCATTTGGCATACCGGGGATAGGAGAACTAATGGAAGGAGCTATGCAGCAAGCGCCGCAGCCAACGCGGCACTGCATTTAGCTCATAGCGACGCGAAGTTTCTTCATGGCGTTCTGCTCTAACTGGCGAACACGCTCGGCAGAGACTTCATACTTCGCGGCAAGGTCATGTAATGTGGTTTTATCTTCAGACAGCCAGCGTGACTGCACAATGTCCTGACTACGTTCGTCAAGCTCACTCATTGCTGTCAGCAGTTTCTGTTGATTATGAGACTCGTAGTCTTCGGCCTCAACTTCAGCGGCCAAGTCCGAGCGCTTATCTTCCAGGTACATGGCAGGAGAATAAGTGCTGCCTTCTTTTGAGTCATCGTCATCTGAGCTTAGCTCGAAAGCCTGGTCATGGGCGCTCATACGCGCTTCCATTTCCAGCACTTCTTTGGTGCTGACGCCTAACTCTTCAGCAACAGTTTCAACTTCTTTCTGGCTGAACCAACCTAAACGCTTTTTCATTTTGCGCAGGTTAAAGAATAATTTGCGCTGAGCTTTGGTGGTCGCAACTTTTACAACACGCCAGTTACGCAGTACATATTCATGAATTTCTGCTTTAATCCAGTGAACGGCAAAAGAAACCAGACGAACACCGACAGACGGGTTGAAACGCTTCACGGCTTTCATTAAGCCAATGTTACCTTCCTGAATTAAGTCGGCTTGTGGCAGACCGTATCCAGAATAGCTACGGGCGACATGCACCACAAAACGCAGGTGAGACATAATAAGCTCACGCGCTGCATCTAAATCACCTTCTTCATACAGTCGAGTTGCTAAGTCTTTCTCTTTTTCAGCGCTTAGCATAGGAATACGGTTGACTGACTGAATATAACCGTCGAGTCCTCCCCCTTGGGGAACCGATAATGCCATGGTGCTTAATTCAGTGCTCATTTAACAACCTCTAGTAAAAATACCGACAAAATACCGCTTAACCGTCAGTGTCTAAGACCGTTTTTAAGTCTAAAAGTTCCGTTCAGATCATTGGCGATCGGACAAATTAGTATAACTAAGACTATGGCTTTCGCAACTCTAATTTATTCTGGTTCGATACTTTGTATATGACGTCTTACAGCTAAGTAAGAACCTGCCAGACCAAGTCCAATTGCAATAACCCAAATGGCGATTAATTCGCCGAATGTCAGACCGTCTAACTGAAACTGACTATCGTATAAGTTTGTGACGGTTAATACGGCACTTTCAATCCACCAGATCAATAAAAGCGTCACGACCCAGGCGAAAATACCACCTATAAAGCCGTACCAGGCACCGGTATACAAAAATGGACGTTGAATAAACGCATTAGTGGCACCCACCAATTTCATAATGACGATTTCGTCACGCTTCGAGAGTATGTTCAAACGAATGGTGTTACCAACTATCAGAACCACTGATAAACACAGCACTAAGGCTAACGCACCTAAGGTGTCTTCAATTAAGTCGAGTATTGCCTGCAACCGGTTGAGCCATTCAATATCCAGTTTGGCATGCTCTACTTCACGCTTATTCTGGAATTCCAGCAATAACGCCTCGGCCTGCTGAGCGGCTCGGTAGTTTTCGGCCGGTATCACGACCAACACATCGGGCAACGGGTTATTCGACAGATAATCGAGCGTTTCGCCAAAGCCGGACTGCTCTTTAAACTGCTCCAGCCCTTCGTCCTTGGGTACCCAGCGTACCGATTCGACTTTATCAGACAGGCTCGTCTGAGTTTTGAAAGTTTCAATTTCCGAGGTTTTTAGCTCTTTTTTCAAAAACAGCGTAATTTCGGACGCTTGCTGCCAACTGTCAGTAATACTACTGGTGTTTTTGACTAAGACATACAGCGACGACGGCAGCGTTAAGCTTAGACCCAACACGGCCATGGTCATTAACGACGCGAAAGGGTTACGCCACAGCTCACCGAGGCTGGCAACTGCTTGTTGAACATGATGTACCGGCACCATAATAGCGCGCCGCCACCAGGGTAAACGTCCGCGATTACTCGCTCCTTTTTCAACGCTGCGGTTGCGAAATAACAAACTCATAGCTCGTTATCCTCCAAACCGTCGTTTATCATGCGTCCGTCTTTCAATGTCAACGTTCTGTAGCGCAGTCGCGCAATGAGGCCTAAGTCGTGCGTTGCAATAAGCACCGCAACACCCACTTTATTGAATTCCTCAAACAAACGGATAATTTCCATCGACAGCTTAGGGTCGAGGTTACCGGTGGGCTCATCGGCAAGTAGCAATGGCGGTTTCGTGACAATGGCGCGGGCAATTCCAACGCGTTGCTGTTCACCGCCGGACAGCATTTGTGGGTAATGCTTCACTTTGTCGGCTAAGCCAACTTTTTCCAGTGCTGCCAGTACCCGCTTGCGCGCTTCCTGAACGCTGTAGCCTTCAATAATAAGCGGTAAGGCAACATTATCGAAAACCGTTTTATCCATTAGCAGACGATGGTCCTGAAAAATCATGCCAATGTCCCGGCGCACATAAGGCACCTGTGACGGCTTAATTTTTCGTAAGTCATGCCCGTTAATAAGCACGCGACCCGCTGTTGGTCGTTCCATCAAACTAATGAGCTTCAGTAACGTACTTTTCCCCGCCCCCGAGTGACCGGTTAAAAAAGCCATTTCTCCGGGCTTTACGTGGAAGTCGACATGGCTCAGTGCCTGATGACCTCCCGGGTACGTTTTACTGACTTGCTCAAAGCGGATCATGTTAGTTCACCGTTGTGGTTTCTGATGCTTCTACATTACGGTCAAATAACGCCGCAATAAAGTCCTTCGCTACAAATGGGCGTAAATCTTCCAAACTTTCGCCGACACCAATATAGCGAATTGGAATGGCAAACTGGTCAGCAACGGCAAATATAACACCACCTTTGGCGGTACCGTCGAGCTTCGTCATGACAATACCAGACACCCCAACCGCTTCAGTAAACAACTTGGCCTGGCTAATGGCGTTTTGTCCCGTGCCCGCGTCCAGTGTCAGCATAACTTCATGTGGCGCTTCCGGGTCGAGCTTTTTCATCACCCGAACTAACTTTTTAAGCTCTTCCATTAAGTTCGCTTTGTTCTGCAAACGCCCTGCTGTATCTGCAATAAGCACGTCGGTGCCCCGAGCTTTCGCGGCTTCTAAAGCGTCATACAAAACAGAGGCGCTGTCAGCACCGGTATGCTGAGCAATAACGGGGATGTTATTACGCTCTCCCCACACTTCTAATTGCTCGACTGCGGCCGCACGGAAAGTATCGCCGGCTGCCAGCATGACTGACTTACCTTCGGCTTTGAATTGTTTTGCTAACTTACCAATGGTGGTGGTTTTACCCACGCCGTTTACGCCCGTCATAAGAATGACGTATGGCGAGTCAGATTTCGGAATTTCTAGTGGTCTGTCGACAGGCTTTAAAATGTCAGCTAGCTGTTCTTGCAGCAATTCGTAAAGTGCTTCAGCGTCTTTCAATTGCTTGCGGTCAGCTTGCTGTGTCAAGTTGTCGATGATTTTTGTCGTGGTTGCGACACCTAAGTCAGCCATCAGAAGCTGAGTTTCCAACTCTTCGAACAAGTCATCATCGATTTTCTTACCACGGAATACGCCGATAAGGCCAGAACCAATGGAACCAGATGTCTTACGCAGCCCTTGCGTTAAGCGCGCCCAAAAGCCTTTCTTCTCACCTTTTTCCTGAGTTTTTGTGTCGACAGGCTCTGCTTTCGGAGTCTCGGCTTCCGCTGATTCTTTCTCAGGCTCTACTTCTGTTTGCTGCGCTTCATCGGACGCTTCCGGCTCGGCTTGCTGCTCACCGTCAGACGACTCTTGCTCGTCAACAACGGCTTCGTCTTGTACCTTTTCTTCTTCAGACTCTTTTTTATCACGCTTCTTTTTAAACAGCGAAAACATCGACATATAGGTTTCCTTGGAACTGACACGCAGGAATCGTTAAACTTATGGCTTTAGTTTACCATGCTGTTTAGAAACTGACGACGGTCTGAATAAAGGAACTCATTGTGGCCAGAAAGCGTGCAGGAAAGACCCGCCCCTCTCAAACAACCGGCGACTACCGCATTATCGGCGGACAATGGCGCGGGCGACGCTTGCCCATAGCCGACAGTCCCGGATTAAGGCCGACCACGGACCGTGTGCGTGAAACCCTGTTTAACTGGCTGCAGTGGGATATTGCCGACGCTAAGGTATTGGATTTATTTGCCGGCAGTGGCAGCTTAGGGTTTGAAGCGGCGTCACGGGGGGCGGCTCAGATCACGCTTATCGAGGCTGAGAATAAAGTCAGCAAACAATTACAAGACAATGTGTCACTGTTGCACACTAAGGGTATGGAAGTCGTTACTGCGAATGCTCTCGATTGGCTGAAAAAGCCCAGCGACAGCCGCTATGACATTGTGTTTATTGATCCCCCATTTCGTCAGGGGCTCGCTACGTCAGCTATAACTCTGCTCAATGAGCAATCATGGCTGGCACCCGACAATCAGGTGTATTTGGAAACTGAAAAAGACTATGACTTGGCATTGCCCGCAGGTTGGCAGCTTTTAAAAGAGAAGACACATGGGCAAGTGTGTTTTCGTTTACTGACAAAGGACATCGAATGAAAGTTATCATTATTGCCGGCAAAGTCGTGTTTGCCGTAATTTGGCTAGGCTTGTTTGCTATTTTAGGCGGCGCTACTGGTGAGCTGAGCAGTCAGTCCATAGGGCTTTTAAGTGTGTTGCTGGCAGTTCTGGTGATTATGCACTTGCTGCTTCTGGGCGTTTTCGTTGGCACTATGAAGCAGCATTTACCCTGGAAAAAAGGCGACAGTTGGCAAATTCTCGCGTTTGGTATTTTCGCCTGGTTGTCTATTCTTCAGCGTCCAAAGCAAGACCAAGGTTAGACACGCCCTCGTCACTGAGCATCATTTTTAGCTGTTTCACTAGCGCGCTATTTACTGCAGGCTGTTGCTCCAGAAAATTGAGCATGGCCTGCTGAATGGCGATTTCGTACTCCATCAGCTCGTGGTTATCGACGTGCTCTTTTAAGTTTTCAGTACCCACGTCCTCAGCGTCGTTTAATTCAATAAATTTCGCCACACTCGCCTGGGATATTTTTGCAACGTCCAGAAAGTTGCTGGCATTATCGTCCAGTAAGCCCTGGAGTAAGGTACTTATTGCCGTACAGGCGTCCATCGCTGGGTACACACCCAACATGTCATGCCCATGCTCGCTCGGGGTTTGTTCGTCGACCTTTTCCTGCCAACGGGCAAAATTCACTTTGGTTTTCTTCGGATTTACTACCCAGTCCCAACACGCATTGAGCGAGCCGTGCAGCGGTTTACTGTCACCAAAGCCTGTGAGGTGGTGGAAAAAGTCATAGTTGGGCACCATACGTTCGCACAAATAAAGCGCCAGAACAATTTGCTGATCACAAGGCAGCTCGCGAATACGTTGGAACGTATTAAGTTGACTCACGTTGAAACTCCGAAAGTGCGGTCGCTGAAGCGTTTAAGTTGCGAAGATTTGGCTGTCGTCGTTAAAGGTTTTGAACTCCAGCGCATTACCGCAGTAATCGTAGAAGAACATAGTCCCCTGCTCGCCGGGTTTACCTTTAAAACGAATATAAGGTTCAATAACAAACTCGATACCCGCAGCTTTAACTCGCTCAGCCAATGCTTCCCAGTCGTTGCGCAATAGTACCACGCCAAAGTGAGGAACGGGAACTGAATGACCGTCAACGCCGCTATGGTTTTTCATGCCTGCAACGTCGGGTGCTACGTGAGTGACAAATTGGTGACCGAAGAAGTTCCAGTCTATCCAGTCGTCGCTGCTACGACCCTGAGGAAGCCCAAGCACATCGCCGTAAAACGCTCGGGCATTGTCCAACGAACTAACAGGAATGGCTAAATGAAAAGGTCGTACGTTGGTGGTGTCTGACATACTGCTAACTTGCCTTACCGGTTAGTGACTGAGTTTTGCCGCCGCAACTGTATCGGGAGACCGGCGCCACATTCTGACACCAATCGACAATACCAGTAACGCCCAATTTAATGGTGGAATGAAACCGGCGGTAAGCACGGCTAACAAATTCCAAAGAGGCTTTTTCTGGTGTTGGCCCACTAATACGTAAAACAACAATGCGGCTACGAGTCCCTGGAGTACCATTAGGCTCAATAGCATAAGTCTTTCCTTCTCGTTGTGTATGTAACGCTTTTTGCGTTTTTTCTTATTTATCGCCGATGTTTTTCCGGCTGAGATAACTCTACTGAATTATGACGAAAGTGTAAAATTTTGTATAAATTGTTGAATTAAAACGCAAAAAACCGGCTCGAGAGCCGGTTTTATTTATTAAAAGTTATACTTTTAATCGTTCGTGGCGATTAAAATGCGTTGAGCGCCTTGTCTAAATCGGCTTTCAGATCATCCAGATCTTCAATACCAACCGATACGCGAACAAAGTTATCTAAAATGCCTAACTTCTCGCGGTTTTCTTTCGGCACTGACGCATGCGTCATAATAGCCGGGTGTTCAATAAGCGACTCAACGCCACCTAAGCTTTCCGCCAAGGCGAACACTTCTACCGACTCCAAGAATTTGCGCGCCGCTTCTAAATCGCCTTTCAGCAAAATAGAAATCATGCCGCCAAAGCCCTGCATTTGCTTTTTAGCCAGCTCATGCTGCGGGTGGCTTTCAAGCCCCGGGTAAATCACTTTTTCCACTTTCGGATGTTGTTCAAGCCACTTGGCCAGTTCCATTGCCGCTTCGTTGTGGTGACGCATACGCAATGCCAGCGTTTTCACTCCTCGCAACGCCAGGTAAGAGTCAAACGGACCGGCAATAGCACCTGCAGAGTTCTGTAAGAACAGCATGCGCTCAACCAGGTCGTCATTGTCGCCAACAACCGCGATACCGCCGACCATATCAGAGTGACCGTTAAGGTATTTGGTAGCCGAGTGCATCACCATATCTGCGCCCATTTCCAGCGGACGCTGGTTAAATGGCGTAGCGAAGGTGTTGTCCACCACCACAATAATATCCGGATTCTTTTTCTTCGCCAGTTTAACAATGGCTTCAATATCAACCAGCTTCAGCATCGGGTTGCTTGGCGTTTCCACCCAAATCATGCGGGTGTTGTCCTGAATGCTGGCTTCCACTGCGTTTAAATCGGCTAAGTCGACATAAGAGAACTTCAGACCAGCAGAGCGACCACGCACTTTATCGAATAAACGAAAGCTGCCACCGTATAAATCGTCCATAGCAACGATGTGATCGCCGCTGTCTAATAACTCCAGAATGGTCGAGGTTGCTGCCATACCTGACGCAAAAGCCAGACCTTGCTTGCCACCTTCCAAAGAGGCAACAGAACGCTCCCAGGCAAAGCGCGTTGGGTTATGTGAACGAGAATATTCAAAACCTTTGTGCTGACCCGGGCTTTCCTGTGCGTAGGTTGAGCTGGTGAAAATTGGCGGCATAACCGCGCCTGTTAACGGCTCAGGAGACTGCCCGCCATGAATGGCGCGCGTCGCGAATTTCATTGTTTTTTCATTTGCCATGATTCAGGTTCCTTAATTTACAGCAAGGGTTACAGCAAGTTTTGAGAACGCATCCAATCGTCGTTGAACAGCTTGGACAGGTAACGGTTACCCGTATCGCAAGCTAGCGTTACAACGCGTTTAGGTTCGGTTTGTTGTTGGCAATAGCGCAGCGCCGCGGCAATTAAGTAGCCACTTGAAGAGCCCACCATAACACCTTCTTTTTCCAGTAACTTACGCGCGGTTGTCAGACCTTCTTTGTCCGATATAGCAAATGCGGTGTTCGCCAATTTGATGTCACAAATTTTCGGTACAAAGTCTTCACCAATGCCTTCTGCCAGCCAGCTGCCAGCTTCCACTTCTTCGTTGCGGTTCACAAGCGGCTCCAGAATAGAGCCTTCCGGGTCAGCCAGTACCAGATCAACATTGCTGTTTTGCTCACGCAAATAACGGCCAATGCCAGTCAACGTGCCGCCCGAGCCGACACCACAAACAAAGGCGTCTAACTTGCCATCCATTTGCTGCCAAATTTCAGGACCGGTGGTTTTATAATGAGCATCGACGTTTGCCGGGTTCTCAAACTGGTTCACATAGTAGTAACCGTTTTCTTCCGCCATGCGCGCTGCCATGTCCTGATAATATTCTGGGTGGCCTTTTTGCACGTCAGAGCGCGTTTGCACGACTTCGGCGCCCATCGCGCGCAGATTGTTGACTTTCTCCTGGCTCATTTTGTCGGGCATCACAATTTTTAACGGATAACCTTTGCTGGCCGCTACCAGCGCCAACCCAAGTCCGGTATTGCCAGCCGTCGCTTCGATGATGGTATCGCCGGCTTTTAATTTACCGTCGCGCTCAGCAGCGTTTATCATCTCCACCGCGATACGATCTTTTATCGAGCCACCCGGGTTTTGTAGCTCTAATTTTAAATACAACTCACACGGGCCGGTGTCTAAATTATTCACACGCACTAGTGGCGTGTTGCCAATCATTTCCAAAACGTTATCGAAAACTTTCATATGCGGTCGCTTTTTTATTGAGTGTCTGTTTGAATTGTGCTCATTATCCCTATACTTGGCTTGCATAACAACCACAGGCTTAGAATGCTTTGCTTGAGGTTATAACGAATAGACTAATGGAGAGACAGAGTGAAGCGCCTCGATTTACGCAGTGATACCGTAACCCAGCCGACATCCGCAATGCGGGAGGCTATGGCTAATGCCCCGGTTGGTGACGATGTCTATGGAGAAGATCCGTCTATCAATGCACTCGAACGACGGGTTGCTGAAATGCTGGGCAAAGAATCGGCATTACTCTGCGCCTCGGGAACACAAAGTAACTTATGTGGTTTGCTGGCACACTGCCGTAACGGCGAAGAATATATTGTTGGTCAGGAGTACCATACTTATCGTTATGAGGGCGGCGGAGCTGCCGTTGTCGGCGGTATCGTGCCACAACCACTGGAAGTACAGGCAACGGGGACGCTGGATCTAGACTTATTAGTTAGTCGCATCAAACCCGACGACCCGCACTTTCCAATCACGCGGTTATTGGCATTTGAGAATACCCATGCCGGTCAGGTCATCGACCAGGACTACTTGAATAAGGCGCGCCGCATCGCTGATCAACATGGCTTGTCGATGCACTTAGACGGCGCTCGCTTGGTTAACGCAGTGGTAGCGTCCGATCGTAGCTTTAGTGAACTTGCTGCGCCATTCGATAGTGTCTCAATCTGTTGTTCTAAAGGTCTTTGTGCACCAGTTGGGTCGCTACTGGTCGGATCGAACGCATTGATAGCAAAGGCAAGACGCTGGCGCAAAATGTTGGGCGGAGGTATGCGTCAGGCGGGCGTTATCGCAGCTGCTATTGACCATGCGCTGGATAATCACATTGAACGTATTAAGGTCGACCATGATAATGCTGCCTGGCTTGCGGCAGCTCTCGCGGAAATTGGCCAGGCTCACGACTTTTCGGTGCGGCCGGTGCAAACCAACATGGTTTATCTTGATTTGCCCTCTGCAGAAGTCGGCGCTTCATTACAACGCTATATGGCCGCAGAAAATATCATTGTGCCGGCCGGCAAGACGCTGCGATTAGTAACACATATGGATGTCGAACGCGCCGAACTAGAAAAATTCGTGACACATTTGCAAAAATTTTACGCAAACAATTAGGTCAAGCACGCTGCTATTTGCTAAGCTAATTGAGTGAATAGCCATTGTAGCTATTGCCAAAGAGGAATTAACAACATGAGTTACGCAAATAAAACCCTAATTGCATCTGTGGGCGCTGCTATGGCGCTGGGTGCATCCTTACCCGCAACCAGTGCGGAAAATCCTTTTGCTTCCACAGAGTTAACCTCCGGCTATGCGTTTACCGCACAGCAAGAGGGTAAGTGTGGCGAAGGCAAGTGCGGTGAAGCCATGATGTCCGACAAAGCAAAAGAAAAAATGGCGGAAAAAGCCAAAGAAGGAAAATGCGGCGAAGGTAAGTGCGGTGAAGCCATGATGTCTGACAAAGCAAAAGAAAAAATGGCGGAAAAAGCCAAAGAAGGAAAATGCGGTGAAGGTAAGTGCGGTGAAGCCATGATGGCTGACAAAGCAAAGGAAAAAATGTCAGATAAAGCCAAAGAAGCAAAAGAGAAGTCCAAAGAAGGCAAGTGCGGTGCCGCTTAACAGCGATACTGTTGGTTTAGGCTATCGTCGTTCGATGTATCAGGAGCTGATCCAGTGTGATCAGTTCCCCTTCGACTTTCTCGAGATTGCGCCCGAAAACTGGATGAACAGTGGACCGCGCTTACAACACCAATTAAGGGCGCTACGTGAGCGCGTGCCGTTCACTACGCATGGCCTATCGTTATCTATCGGCGGTTTCGCGCCGCTCGATCTTCCTTTTTTGAGGCGCCTGAAAGCCTTTCTGGATGATTACGACATAGAACTGTATTCCGAACACTTAAGCTACTGTTCGGACGAGGGGCATTTGTACGACCTTATGCCAATCCCGTTTACAGCCGATGCAATCGGACACGTGAGCGAGCGTATCCGCACCGTCAGCGACGTATTGGAACGCCCTTTGGTGCTTGAAAATGTCTCTTTTTATGCGATGCCCGACGGAGATATGAACGAGCTTGAGTTTATTAATGCGGTATTGGCTGAAGCCGACTGTGATTTGTTGCTAGACGTAAACAATGTGTATGTTAACAGCATCAACCATCGCTATGACCCGGTTCAGTTTATTACTGGACTGCCCGCTGAACGGATACGCTATATGCATATTGCCGGACACTATCAGCAGCAAGCGGATTTAATTATAGATACCCATGGCGCCGATGTTATCGATCCGGTCTGGCAATTATTAAAGACCAGTTATCAATACGCTGGATGTCATCCGACGTTGCTTGAGCGCGATTTTAATATTCCATCGCTTGATACGCTTAGCAACGAACTTGCAACTATTCGCAAGACGCAGGCAACGCAGCATGCCATCGTTTCGTAATATCCAGCAACAGTTTACTGCCGCGGTCAGAAACCCAAGTGACCATAACACGCTTGGTATTGAACCACGACGGATGAGCGTGTACCAGGAACTGGTTTTTAATAATCTCATCAATTTTACCCGGTCCGCTTTTCCAGTCGCATGCTCAATTATGAGTAGTGATTGGTGGCAGCATGCTGTGCGCCAGTTTCTAATTCACCACCGCAGCCAGTCCCCTTATTTTAATGAGATTGCCGCCGAGTTTTTGTCTTTTCTAAGAGAAAGTGACGCAGTTACCACCACCGAGCCCGACTTTCTGCTCGAACTGATGCATTACGAATGGGTAGAGTTGGCACTAGACAACATTCCACAAGATACCTTAGCGGTGCGACAACAGCTTAGCGATGACCTTGTTAATGGTAAACCGGTGTTATCCGACGCCGCCTGGCTGTTAAGTTACGAATACCCGGTGCATGAGATCAGTATTGAACGGCAGCCCACTTTGCAGGAAAAAAAGGATACACTGGTACTGGTTTATCGTAAGCCTGATCTGAGCATCGGTTTTCGTCTCATGACCCCCATATTTGGTCTGCTTTGGCAGCAATTACAGCAAAAAGACATTAGTTCAGGGCAGGATGCCATCGAGCAATTGGCCATGCAGCTTGGTATAAACGCTGATACCAGCTTCCATCACCACGCACAGCAAGCGCTACAGGAACTGTTCGAATGGGGCGCCATTTTGGGTGCTCATAACGAACGCACTTGATCAATTAGCTGATCCAATGCTCTATAGCCCATCGCTTCGGCTAAATGAGGTTTTTGCACCTTTTTCTGATTATCCAGATCGGCAATACTGCGTGCCAACCGCAATGTTCGGTGATACGCCCGGTGCGACAGTTTTAGTTTTTCAATCGCAGTGATAAGAAACTCGTGGTCAGCGTCAGTTAGCATACAATGAGACACAACTTCGCTTGCTTTTAGCTCGCTGTTAAGACATCCCTGGCGTCGATATTGCTGCTGCCTTGCTGCAATAACCCGTTGCTTCATTTGTTCGCTAGTCTCTCCCGTAACCTGAGTTCCATCTAACCGCAGGCTCGATGTTTCGCGGGGTACCGCCACCTGAATGTCGATACGATCTAACAATGGACCCGACAGCTTATTTAGGTATTTGAGAATTTGGTCGGGTGTAGAGCGGCAATTAGCTAACGAGCCATCGAACTGACCACAGGGGGAAGGGTTCAATGCGCAAACAAGTTGGAAGTTTGCGGGGAATTTAACGTTATGACCCGCACGACTAATCGTAATTTCACCGCTTTCCAATGGTTCGCGCAGACAATCCAATACGTGCCGGCTAAACTCGGGTAACTCGTCAAGGAAAAGCAGCGACCGATTCGCTAATGATATTTCTCCGGGGCAAACAGAATTACCGGTACCCCCACCCACTAAAGCAGCCGCAGTGCACGTATGGTGTGGGCTTCTCACTTCACGCTGAGTTAATGCCTCTGTCCCGTGGTAGTCAAAAGACACCGATTTAACCGCGGCTATTTCCATCGCCTCTTTCTCAGTCAATGACGGCAATAGCCCACTCAAGCGTTGTGCCAGCATGGTTTTGCCTGTGCCTGGCGGACCCACGAATAGCAAATGGTGCTTACCCGCAGCGGACAATAACAAAGCCCGTTTTGCCTGCTCCTGCCCGACTACATCGGCTAAATCGCCTTCATCACTTTCCGCCTGACACGCCCAGTCGACTGGTTTGGACTCTCGAAGCGGCTGATGTTCATGCAAATGCTCATACACACTGACCAAGTCAGCAGCTAACCAACTTTTTTGCTCACGAACTAATCCCGCTTCCTGCTGATTAGCAATTGGGACAAACGCCTGACGCTTTTTCTCACGACAGGCTAACAGTGCAGGAATGAGCCCGTTCACAGCTCGCAGTTCACCAGTTAAAGCTAGCTCTCCATAAAACTCTGCCTGCTCTAAAATGGTATCGGGTATTTGACCTGACGCAGCCAATATACCCACAGCTATGGCCAAATCATAACGAGCCCCTGTTTTGGGTATATCGGCCGGAGCTAAATTCACCGTAATCCGTGTGGCCGGCGGGTATTCAAACCCCGCATTCATCAAGGCGGTTTTGACCCGGTCGCGTGCTTCCTTAACCGTGGTTGCAGGCATACCAACCATAGTAAACCCAGGCATCCCCCGGGCAAGATCCACTTCAACCCGAATTTCCGGCGCATGAATACCTATCAGTGCCCTCGTATAGACTCGCGCTAACGCCATGTGTCTCTCCCTGACTAAACAACGGCGTTACTATAAGTACAAGCTGCGCTGCTGTCTGTAAGCCAAGACCGCCAAGCGTTGACCGACATCGCGCCTTTCCTCTCTTGATTTTACCCCCACTTCTGTCATCATCTTGCCCTAATTAAGAACAAACCGAATAACCAAAGGTCACCAACAACATGTTCCACCAACTGAATCAACAGTGTCGAAAAGGTCGGTATATAGCACCATTGCTATTACTGGTGTTTGCGCTGTGTTGGGGACAAAACCTTGGTTGGCTGGAAGGCTGCCCTAAGCATCAGGGCGCGCCAGCGGCTGAACAGATAGTGGGAAGCCATGCGGACTCAGGCACAAAACACGAAAATGCCAAGGCCGACTGTGACAAAACGGCGCATTTATTACAGCAATTTCAGTCCGACATAACCTACGCGGCACTGTCTTTCTTTATTCTTTTAACTTTGGTGTTGAAAGCTACAGCTCAAAAGCAGGTAGCCCCACCACTTTTTCTCTTTCCCTGTAAAAGGCGACCCCACGCCGTATTTTGTTGTTTTATGGAGTAGCGCTTCCAACGGGTTTTCATCGTTGGAATACTAACTTCAGGAGTAATGTATGAATAAAATTTTACCGTTGTGGCTGCTATCGCTTATTGCTGCGTTGCTGCTTTACAGCGCGCAAAGCCTCGCAGAAACGCCGTCTACCGGTTGGCTGAGTCATGAAGATCATCCGCCGGTATCGGTGAAGCTGGAACTGACCGGCCACTATGAGGCTGAGCGCAACCTACTACCCGCCCTGCTGCATGTTGAGCTGGATGAGGGCTGGAAAACCTACTGGCGCTCGCCGGGGGAAGGCGGCATACCGCCAACCTTTGACTGGTCTGAGTCATCCAATATTGACGATATTGAGTGGCGCTGGGCGGTGCCCTCCCGCTACAGCATTCAGGGTATCGATACCGTGGGGTATCAGGGGTCGTTGCCCTTTCCATTAATGATCCAGCTAAGCCCGGATGCCAGGCAGGCACGCATTAGCGGTACACTGACGATGTCGTCCTGTACCACCGTTTGTGTGTTAACGGACTACCCAATTGACTTGCAAGTTGACCTGGACACCCTGACCGTCGACAGTGATCGTGCCTTTGCCTTTAACCAGGCCATGGGCAAGGTGCCTCGTGAATACGACAGCAATAACGTGAAGCAGGCTATTTGGTCCGACGCCAACCAGCGTGTTCAACTGACCATAGAACGTGACAGCGGCTGGCAAAACCCACAGCTGTTTATACACAGCAACGACGAAGCTCTGGCCGACGCAGAGTTTTCATCACCGAATATTCAGGTGGAAGGAAATACGCTCACGGCGAATATTGAGGTTAGCCACTGGCTGGAACTGCCGGACCTAAGCGGCGCTGAGCTCATAGCAACAGTCAGTGATGAAAAGTTTGCCGCTGAATATAAGGTTCAACTAACCGCAGGCACTATTTCGAATAACACACCGCCGCTGTGGGCCATTTTACTTATGGCGTTAGCGGGTGGGCTTATTTTGAACATTATGCCCTGCGTGTTGCCGGTATTAGGTCTGAAAGTTCAAAGCCTGATGCTGTCTGGTGCACAGCAGCCGAAGGTCGTGCGTAAGCAGTTTTTTGCATCGTCACTGGGTATTATCAGCTCGTTTCTGGTCATTGCCCTGGGGCTTATGGCACTGCGCTGGTCAGGCGGTTCTGTCGGCTGGGGTATTCAATTTCAGAACCCTTACTTCATTGCCGCATTAGTCGCTATTACCTGGGTATTCGCACTGAACTTAATGGGTGCCTTTGAGTTTAAATTGCCGTCTTCTTTGAGTACCAGTGCCGCAACCGCTGGCGATGACAGCTATAAAGGGCATTTCCTGCAAGGCATGCTGGCCACCGTATTGGCAACACCTTGTACAGCGCCTTTTTTAGGTACCGCGGTAGCCTTTGCATTAGCTGCTGAGTCATCGGTTATTCTGCTGATTTTTACCGCTCTTGGGGTTGGCATGGCGCTGCCCTGGTTACTTATAGCCGTGTTCCCGAATACCGCTAAGTTACTGCCCAAACCCGGTCGCTGGATGCACTGGGTGAAACCCGTTTTCGCCATTATGATGCTGGCAACCACGGTCTGGCTGACAACCTTGCTGAAAAACTTTATCAGCAACGAGTTATTCCTGGCGCTAACCGTCGGTTTATCGGTTCTGACATTGGTGATTATTGGCAAAGTGCATGGCCGCAAGGCGCTGTTTTTATCTATTGGCGGCTTTCTAGTTTTAGCTGCCGTTGTCGGTACGACGTTAATTCTTACCGCGGACCGTTGGGTCAACAAACTACCGCAGGACCACCAATGGCAGCCACTAACCCAGCAGCGTATTGATGAAGCCGTTGCCAGTGGCCAAACCGTGTTTGTGGATGTGACCGCAGACTGGTGTGTGACCTGCCAGGCCAATAAAGTCGGCGTATTACTGCAAGACCCGGTATTTACAGCCTTAGGTCAGGAACATGTCACCCGCCTGCGCGGCGACTGGACCAAAGCCAACGAGAGCATCACGCAATACTTAAAGGCCAACAATACCTTTGGTGTGCCCTTTAACAAAGTCTACGGACCCGGCGTTCCTGACGGCATAACGCTGCCCGTAGTGCTCAGTAAAGACAAAGTCATGGACGCGCTGGAGGATGCTCGTGAGCAATAACAAAGCGAAACCGTCGTGGGCAAAGCGGATACGAACCGCAGCGCTTTATATTGTGCTGTTCTCGGCAGTGGCGTTCGTGGTCGATGCCTTTCGTAATAGTGACGTGCCGGAGTCTGTTCCGGCGGAACTGTCGTCACTAACGGACATAAACGGCGAGCAATACAACTTACGCGAGATGAGCAAGGACAGCCCGGTTGTGCTGTATTTCTGGGCAACCTGGTGCCCTGTTTGCCCGGCGGTCTCGCCGACGGTTGATTACATTGGCAACCACTACCCGACCATTAGCGTGGCATTGCGCTCCGGCGACAACGACAAACTCACGCGCTACGCGCAGGCGAAAGGGTATGAATTTCCTATTGTTAACGACAACCTCAACCGCGTATCAAACGGCTGGCAGGTATCTGCCACGCCAACCATCATCATTATTGAAAACGGTGACATTGTTTCAGCGACAACCGGAGTCACAACGCCTCCGGGTTTGTTTATTCGCCTTTGGTTTCACCAGTTTTTTTGAAGTAACTCATTTTTAAGTAGGAAAGTTGTATGAATTTTATCTATAAAACGTTTTTCATCGTTGCTTTTATCTTTAGCAGCAACGTATTTGCGCAAGATTTAAACCCACAACAAGAAGAAGACTTGGAGAAAGTCGAACAGCTATTGCGTGAAAACCCGCAGCTAATTCCAAACATTCACCGAGGCTTACAGCGCTTTTTAGAACAGCAAAGTGAGCAAAAAAACGCCTTCGCTAACCATCAGGAGTGGCTGTATCAGTCGGCGGCACATCCAATTTTAGGTGACCAAGATGCGCCGCATAAAATAATTGTGTTTACCGATTACAACTGTCCGTTTTGCAAAAAGTTAGAGCCCGGCCTGCATAAGCTGGTTGAGGAATACCCGTCTATTCAGGTTGTGAACATTTTTGTGCCTTTACGCCAACAACAGGTTGATGGGCTCAAAACCAATTCCGCACTTTATGGGCTGAATCTGTGGCGCAATGACCCTAAGGCATTCTTTGAAGCCCACAACTTAATGATGAAAAAGTCAGGCATGCACACCGCCGATTCACTGCAAAGCGTTGCGCAAGTCACGGGTACCGAGGCCTTTTTGTCACCGTCCAGCGAAAGCGAAGCGGTTATTCGCAAAAATATGTCGGCGTTTCGCGACTTGGGCTTTCGCGGCACACCGACCATTATCATTGGTCAGCAGGTAACGCCCGGTTACATCCCTTATGACAAGCTGGAAGAAATAGCGACAACACAGTTCGATCTGAATTAATCAGTGTCGTTTTATCACTAGCCTTGTGTGAAACCTCAAGGAGAAAGGGTTAACCATCTGAAATTAACTCTGCTATAATTCATGCGCATGGTTAATGCGCATGAATTACGCATTTTTAATAACAGGTGATAAAATGGCTGCTTACACAACCTCATCTGCTTCAAAGAAGCCGACAAATGTCAGTATTAACGCTGAACTTCTAGCAAAAGCAAAGTCGCTTGATATCAATTTATCGGCGACACTTGAATCTGCATTGAAGGAACAAATTCGTTTGAAAGAACAAGCGCATTGGCTGAAGGAAAACTCTGACGCAATGGAAGCGTATAACCAATTTGTAGAGCGCAACGGAACATTCAGCGAGAGCGTGCGAAAATTCTGATGGCTCAATTCACCGTCTACGCTAATAACAATACAGCGACACGCACAACCTACCCCTATCTTATTGATGTGCAGAGTGACCTGCTGTCAGCCTTATCGACAACCTTAGTGATACCTTTGATACCCGCTGCGCTGGCTGAATCCTTTCAACTAACCAAGCTGAACCCGGATGTTACCGTTGAGGGAAAGACATTCGCATTGATGACACAAGATATGGCCAGTATTTCAAGAACTCAGCTTACTCACGTGGTCGACGACTTATCCCACGACAGAGATAGAATCACCGCAGCTATTGATCTGCTATTTTTTGGAATATAACGAAGACTAAGCTTTACCAATAGTTCTCAGAGGTCACATTACCGGGCTTACGGCGGGTGTTTTTGGCAAGCCCTAACTCAGCCAGCGCGGCGCGTGACTCTTTTATCATGTCGGGGTTACCACAGAGCATGACTTGTGCGCGGCTATCTAGCGGTGTGCCGAGTGCATCGCTTAATTGACCTGAACCAATCAGTTCAGGAATGCGAGCAGAAAAAGCCCCCGGAATGTTTTCACGGGTTATAACCGGCTGATAGCCCAACTGGCCGGGGTATTCTTGTTGCCACTGCTCTATTTGTCCCTGATAAACCAGGTCTTCTGCCACACGAACACCGTGTACCAGATTAATGCGTTTGAATCGTTCCCACGGCTTTTCGGTTCTTAGCATAGAAATAAACGGGCCAATGCCGGTTCCCGTAGAAAGCATCCACAAGCTGTCGCCGTCCGGCACTTCGTCCAGTGTAAAAAAGCCACCGGCGGGCTGGGTGATGTCGACACTGTCGCCCGGCTGCAACTGAGCTAGCTTGGTGCTGACCTCGCCGCCTTCCACTTCGGCTATGACAAAATCCAGTATGGCTTCGCCCGGCGCACTGGCCAGTGAGTAGGCACGCAATAGCTGCTCGCCACCCACATTCAGGCCTAAACGGACAAACTGTCCCGCCTTAAAATCAAACGGCTCGGCCACAATTCTCAAACTGAAAACACCAGCACTCCAACGGTAATTCTCGACAACTTTTCCACTAATCCATTGGATCATACGTCTGACTTAGTCCTTGTTTTGGTTTTTGGTCGCTTCCAGTTCTTTTTCTAACAGCTCAACGCGCTCACGCAGGCGCAGTAACATTTGCTGCTGTACGTCCAGCTCTTCG
The DNA here is from genome assembly GCF_002388365.1 of Idiomarina sp. UBA4520. Taxonomy (NCBI): domain Bacteria; kingdom Pseudomonadati; phylum Pseudomonadota; class Gammaproteobacteria; order Alteromonadales; family Idiomarinaceae; genus Idiomarina; species Idiomarina sp. UBA4520. The sequence goes on from NZ_DGMK01000014.1 coordinate 134,600, forward strand.
CGGGTGACTAAATCCAGTTTAGACAGCTGTGACTGCAGTGTTTGTTTAACACGTTGCTCCATATTACCGGCCAGTTCTTTAACACCGGCTGGCATACTGTCGTTAATTTGGCGAGCAATATTCTCTATTGTTTTGTTGTCCATAAATCTCTCTTTGTGTAAATCGTTGCTTATTCATTTAGCTTAGCAGGAGATTCAGGTAAAATCCGAGCTTCTTATCGGCTTTTTCACGAATCAGGAACTCCGCGGCGCCCATGCTGAACGATCGCCAGAACCAGGCTGTACATTATACTCAAGGACCTTTATTGGTACTGGCCGGTGCCGGTAGCGGTAAAACTCGTGTTATTACCGAGAAAATTGCCTACCTTATTCGTCAGCAAATTTACACGGCACGCCAAATTGGCGCGGTGACTTTTACCAATAAAGCCGCCAAAGAAATGAAAGAGCGTATTGCGCAAACCTTGCCGAAAGCGCAGCTGCGCGGTTTAACCGTGTGTACCTTTCATACTCTGGGGCTGAATATTATTCGGCGCGAGCTCAGCACTCTGGGGTTTAAGCCCGGTTTTTCATTGTTTGACGACCAGGACACCTACGCCCTGCTTAACGCCCTGACTGAAGATGTATTTGAGGGCGATAAAGCGCTGATTCAAGCCTGTCAGCATCAGATAGGACACTGGAAGAACGCCATGCTCTCGCCCGAGCAGGCTTTGCAGAAAGCTGGGAACGATCAGGAAAATGCCTTTGCTCAGGTTTATCAGCAATACCAAAATAACCTGAGCGCCTGTAATGCCGTCGACTTTGATGACCTTATTCGTCTGCCGACCTTATTGCTGGCGACCAACGAAAACGCCCGCGCGCGCTGGCAGAAAAAGTTTCAGTACCTATTGGTGGACGAGTATCAGGATACCAACACCAGTCAGTACCAGCTGGTTAAATTACTGGTGGGCGAGCGTGCCGGTTTTACCGTAGTGGGTGACGACGACCAGTCCATTTATTCTTGGCGGGGAGCGCAGCCAAAGAACCTGGCACTATTAAAACAGGACTTTCCGCAGCTGGAAGTGGTGAAACTGGAACAGAATTATCGGTCCCACGGACGCATTCTGAAGGCAGCCAACATTCTTATTGAAAATAACCCACACGTCTTTGAGAAAAAGTTGTTTTCTGAGATGGAATACGGCGAGCCGCTGAGTGTTATCTTTGGCCGAAATGAAGAGCACGAAGCAGAGCGTGTGGTGGCCGAGATTGTGAAGCACCGTTTTTTACGTAAAACGCCGTATCACCATTTTGCCATTTTATACCGGGGTAACCATCAGTCTCGCTTGTTTGAGAAGGCCCTGATGAACAACCGCATTCCGTATAAAATTACCGGTGGTCAGTCATTCTTTGCTCGGGCTGAAGTGAAAGACATTATGGCTTACCTGCGGTTGTTGGTGAATCCATCCGACGACACCGCCTTTCTGCGTATTATTAACACGCCGCGCCGTGGCATTGGTCCGCAAACCGTGGAACGTATTGGTCGTTTGTCGCAGGAATTAGGCTGCAGCTTATTTGAAGCCTGCCAGTCACCGCATTTAAAAACGCAGCTCAGCACCGGTATTTTTCAGCATGTAGACGTGTTCCGTAATATGATAGATACCCTCGCCCGTCAGGCTGATCATCAGGAAAGTGCGGGAGATGCCGTACGGCAACTGCTGAGCGATATCGGCTACGAGGACTGGTTGTTTGAACAAAGTCCCAGTGCCAAAGCCGCTGAGATGCGCGTTAAAAACGTGTACGAGCTGCATCGCTGGGTATCCGATATGCTAAAAGGCGATGCCGAACATGAGCCTATGGAACTGCATCAGGTCGTCAGCCGTTTATCTCTGCGCGATATGATGTCCCGTAACGAAGACGACGAGCAGTTTGAGCAGGTACAGTTAATGACCCTGCATGCATCCAAAGGACTGGAGTTTCCTTACGTGTTTTTGGTGGGTATGGAAGAAGGCTTACTGCCGCATCAAAGCAGTATTGATGAAAACAATATTGAAGAAGAGCGTCGGCTGGCTTATGTGGGCATAACCCGGGCACAGCATAAGTTAGTCTTCACTATGGCGAAAGAGCGCCGCCAGTTTGGGGAAAAGCTTGAGCCGCAGCCCAGTCGTTTCCTGCTAGAGCTCCCTCAGGATGACTTAGAGTGGGAACACCGCAAGCAGAAATCAGATGAAGAGCGGGAAGAACAAAGAAGTCAGGGGCTGGAAATGCTAAAGAATGCGCTGAAGAAGTCTTAAGCGCAGACGAAGTTACTGCCGTCGTCTTTTTTCAGTTCCACTTCATAGTTAGCATTAATATAACTGCCCTGGCCTATGACAACCCCCTGTTCTTCGACATCCTGCTTTTGACCTTCGGTTTCTAAGCCGTCAGCATAAACCTGAATATCAAGCTCGTGGCAAAGCGTCACAATATGTTTAAGCATGGCCTGCGCACGCGAATTGCTACCCAGGCGTGCTATGTAGTGATGGTCCAGTTTTAAAATACTGAACGGGAAGTTATATAAGAACTGTAATGGCCCTGAGCCGCTGCCAAAGTTATCTATTGCCAACGTAAAGCCAAACTCGGATAAACGCCTCAGGCTGGCCAGCACACGGCGACCGTCCTGCACTAATGAGGTTTCATCAAACTCCAACGCCACCTGCTCTGGTTTAACACCGTTATCCAGAACAATGTTAACCAGCTCGTTCAAATGACTTGTTTTAAGCAAATGACGCACGGACAAATTCACATGCAGCAAAACGTCTTGCGGAAGACCTTTGTTCGCAACCCACTGACACGCGGTTTTGAGTGCATAACGGTCGAGCTTCACAATAAGCCCGGTGCGCTCTGCAAGCGGTAGCAGTTCACTGCTGTCGAATGAATAACGCGGGTCTTGCCACTCAATACGCGCTTCAATACCTCTGACCTCGCCTGTATCGAGTTGCATAATAGGCTGATAATTTACCGCAAAGTCTTGCTCAACTTTCGCATGTCGCAACGCCGTTTCTTTTCTGACGCTATCCACCAGAGACTCGTGCATACTGTCATCGAATAGTACATAGCGGCCACGGCCCATGCCTTTGGCTTGATACATAGCGGCATCAGCGTCACGCAGCAGACGCTCCGCAGAATCTGTTTTTTCCAGGCATTCAGCGATACCAATACTGGCACCGGAATAGTGCTCTTGTCCGTTAAGCTGAAACGGCTCGTTCATCTGCTGAATAATGCGCTTCGCGACGTCTTTTGCGTCTTCAATAGTGGTAATGGTATCCAGTAAAATCACGAACTCATCACCACCTAAACGAGCAACCATATCATTGTCTCTGACACAGCTACCAATACGCTTACTGACTTCCAACAGGAACTCGTCACCCGCTGAGTGGCCCAGGGTATCGTTGATGTTTTTAAAGCGATCTAAGTCGACAAACAACACCGCAAAATGGTGCTCAGGATGCCGGCGCTTATGAACAACCGCTTGCTTCAGTCGCTCGTTGAATAAAATTCTGTTCGGCAGGCCGGTTAAATTGTCATGGTGCGCAGCGTGGAACAGGTTCGACTCAGTTTTCTTGCGTCGTTCAATTTCCGAGACTAGCTCTTCGGTGCGCTCTGCGACTTTCTTTTCAAGGAATTGGTTTACGCGTTGTATTTCTTCAGCCGAGCGTTTGCGGTCAATTGCCACTGCAACATGCTGTGATACAAAGTTCAGCAGTTCCAGGTCGTCACTATGGTACAAAAACTCACCATCGTAGGTTTGCACCGCAATAACACCAAACACCTGCCCGTTCATCATTAACGGACTACCCAGCCATTGCTTGGCCAGCTTCATGCCACCATAACCAAGCTCAATTTCGTTGGCCTTAAGCAACTGCTGACGTTTGCCTGAATCAATAAAAGCAGGTTCCCGCTTTTTAATGACGTACTCGGTTAAGCCTTTACCCACCCGCCTTTTCTCTGCTTTATTACCGGTTTCATCAACGTGGTAAGGGAAGTGAATGAATTTCTTATCGTCAGACAGTAGCGCAACATAGAAGTTATCGGCGTGAATGAGTTTGCCAATTTGTCGGTGCAGCTGCCGGTAAAACGCACCCATGTCGTCTGACGTATTGGTTAATTCCGAAATGGCAAAAAGTACCGAGGTCTGCTGCTCCGCGCGTTCGCGAATGGTAATTTCGCTCATCAGACTTTCGTTAACGTGGCGTAGCTCAGCCGTTTGATGCTCAATTTCACTTTGCATTAAGTCGCGTTGCTTCAAACGTTCGAGCGCATTAACAACATGCTGAGACACGAACATTAATAAATCCTCGTCGGCACTGTCATAACGCACGTCTTCGTTGTAGCTTTGCACAACCATAATGCCGATGGTGGCTTCACCATGTTTAAGCGGTACACCCAGCCAGTCTTTATGCTCCGCACCGAGCCCTTCAATTTCACCTTGTTCAATTAAACGCTGATAGACCTCTGGCGGGCAGCGCAGTGACTGACCTTTCCTTAGCACATAACCAGTTAGACCTTTGCTTAGCTGGTCAATAGGTACTTGTTCAAACAGGGTGTCCTGGTCCACTTCATCGACAAAGTAAACAAAGTCGACAGTTTCGTCTTTCGCGTCATACAAACTGATGTAGAAATTACGCGCATACATCAGCTCGCCAATAATTTCATGCAGGGAACGGTAGAAATTATCCATCTCGCGCGCAGAAGCCGCCAGTTCCGAAATACGAAACAGCGCCTTTTGAACCACTTCAGCGGATCGGTATTTTTGGGTCAGGCCTTTAAGCCTATCAACGACCTTTTGTAAGCGCTCATTTTCAGTCTGTAATTGCTGAATTTGCGCATTACTTACCTTTCCTTTTGTCATTTCTGCTTACCTTTAAGCACGACTCTCCCTGCCAAGTACACTTAATCAACAGATGTTAACTTTTTTAACAGGTAAGTAGTATAGACAGTAGTCAGACGTTTGGAAAGATTTTGCTAAAAAATTTGAATATTTTAGGAAGAAATACTAAGAGGTTCACGTCAATTGACGTTAAAAGGGCCGCTGAATGCGGCCCTTTATAACATTTATAAGAAATTTAATGCTACTTAAATGTCTTTAATCATGTAATCGATAGCGGCCTGAATCTCTTCTTCAGAACAGTCGCTACAAGTGCCTTTTGGCGGCATTGCATTGAAACCTTCAACGGCGTGTTTCAATACTGTGTCCATACCTTGCGCCAGACGCTCTTCCCAGTCTGCTGCATTGTTAATTTTCGGTGCACCCATAACACCACTGGTATGACAGGCAGTACAGAACTTATCATACACCTGCTGACCTGAGCGCGGGCCGCTGCTTTCTTCCGCAGCACTGCTCTCACCAGCCACATAATGTTTACCAATAGGCTTAATGCGCTCAGCAATCGCTTCGCGAGACATGTCATCTTGCACAGACGCTGCACTGACAGACAGCGTAAACAACAAAGATAAAGTACCTAAAACACTTTTTACAAAGAATGAATTCATAACTCTCACTGGTTTCTCCTAAAATGGCTGGTGTTCTTGCACGCCCAGTTAGTGGATGCGATTATAACCACAAATGCGCAAAGGATAAACACTTGGCTGAAATTGCCCGAAAAATTGCTCTTCTGGATCTGGATGCTTTCTTCGCATCGGCAGAAGAATTGCGTAACCCAGCGCTTAAACACCGCCCGTTTGCGGTCGGTGGCGGCGGCGAGCGGGGTGTGGTTGCCACAGCGAATTACCTGGCACGTCAATACGGCGTTCGCAGTGCCATGCCCGGCAGTCAGGCACGAAAACTGTGTCCTCAACTGACCTTCGTCAAACCCGATGGTGCGTATTACCGGGAATTGTCCAATCAAGTGCTCGATGTTCTTTATAAAGTAACACACCGGGTAGAGCCAGCCTCTATTGACGAATTCTATTTAGACCTTACTCACAACGAACTGTACCGCGGCAGTGCAACATTAACCATGAGTGCAGTAAGAGAGCGGATACAGTCATTAGGAATAACCGGCTCGGCAGGCATCTCCAATCAAAAAATGGTCGCAAAAATCGCTAGTGAAGAACGCAAACCGGATGGTCAGTTTGTCGTACCTCCTGACGACGTATTGAGTTACATAGCCAAACTTAATCTCAAGCAAATACCCGGCGTTGGCCCTAAGAGTCAGCAAGTACTTACTAACTATGGCTTAATGACAGGTAAGGACATTCAGAGCATAGAACTGCAACAACTTCAGGAGATACTCGGCGAAAAAGCGGGTTATGTTTTGTTTGAGCGCTGCCATGGTCGCGACAAGCGGGAAGTAGTTACTGAACGTATCCGCAAAAGCGTTGGTGTGGAGCAGACATTAACGTCTGACATGAAGCTAGAGTCCACCGCACAAACTTACGTTCAGGAAAACTTACTGCCAAAACTTCGTGAACGCATGAAAGTAAAACACTGGCGCGAACAACCCATACGAAGCCAGACGCTAAAACTGAAGTTCTCAGACTTTACTCAAACGACAGTATCAAGAAGCACTCAGTTTGTGTCACCCAGTTTGTTTTATGAGTTGCTGAGCGAAGCCTGGCAACGGGGGAAAGGGAAAGGGGTAAGACTGTTAGGGATCAGTGCTGCATTACCTGATCCCAGTGAACAGCTGCAACTTGAGCTCGAGCTCGATTAGTCGTCTTTAACGGTAATGGTGATTTTCTTAGACACTACCGCAGGGTCATGTGGTACGTGGTTTTTGTCACCCAGGATAAGCTGCAAAGTATGCTCGCCCGGCTCCAAGGTCACCATAGTTTCTGTTTGGCCGCCACCAAAGTGGATAACGTCACCACCCATAGGTTTGTCCATAGCTGGCAGTTCATCTTTATCGATTAATAAATGGTGATGCCCGGTATGCTTAACATCAACACCCGCTGGAGCAACTCCCATACCGTTCAAGCCAAATTTCACTTTAAAGGTTTTGCCAACCACTTCACCGTCTTGGGGTGAAATAATATAAGCCTGTGCATTCGCTGACGCTTCCGTTCTTTCCATTTGAGCGGCTTCAGCGGTTGCCAGTACCGGCGTACCTATAAGCGCAACTGCGCCAATCATCCAAGCCTTCTTCATATAAAACTCCGTTATTTGAGATGTATCAATTCAGTTTAAACTGTGTCACCAATTCTTCCAAGCGTTCAAATGCACGGCTTAACTCGCCACACGCTTGCTGGGTATTATCCAGATTAGCAACACTTTGCTCGTTCATACTACTGATATCCATAATGTCTTTATCGAGCGTTTGGATCACTGAGGTTTGCTGCTCCGTTGCCGACGCAACCGAGTGGTTCACCTCGTCAATTTGCGAAATAATGGCGTCAATTTCACTCATGTGCTCAGCAGACTCCTCAGCACTTTGTACACAAGCGTCACTAATTTCACGACTTTCTTCAATGACGCTTACTGCTGACTTGGTACCCTGCCGCACTTTCTCAATCATGTTCTCTACTTCAGCCGCTGAGTCTGAGGTCCGTTGTGCCAGGTTTCGAACTTCGTCCGCGACAACCGCGAAGCCTCTGCCCGCTTCACCCGCTCGTGCAGCTTCAATCGCCGCGTTAAGTGCCAGCAAGTTTGTTTGCTCGGTAATGCCTTTAATCACTTCAATAATCTGACCAATGTTTTGCGTGTCTTCGTCGAGTTTCCCAATCGCCTGCCCTGATGCGTCCATTCGTTCAGACAAGTGCTGAATTTGCTGACGATTGTGTTGCAACGCCTGTTGAGCCGCAGTGGTTTTTTCACTACCGGTGCTAGCCTGCGCAGACGCCTTCGCCGCACTGTCGGCAATTTCAGTTGCACTCGCGCCAAGCTCGTTGATGGCCGTAGCCACAGAGTTCGCTTTGTTCGCTTGCTCATGACCTATGTGCATCGAATCGTCGCTGGCCTTAGTCATACTCTGAATGTTTTGCTCAACCTGCTTCGCAGCGTTTGTCACTTCTTGTAAGGCATTTTGAATACGCTCAATAAACTCATTCATCCGTTGTGAGACAACACCAAATTCGTCATCAGATTCCACTGGCAATCGCTGCGTTAAATCGCCTTCACCGCGGGCAATATCAGTTACCGCTTCATTCAGTCGGTTAAGTGGTTTTAGTAGCAGTCGTAATAGCCAGCTCATGGACACAACAACCGCGACAATACCCAGCACTAGATACACAATAGCTGTCCAACCAAAGGTAGACACATCGGCATAAGCTTTCGTGCGGTCAATGACGACTCCTAAATACCAGTCGACGCCTTGAATGCCTTTAATTTTATGGAAAGACACCAAGCTGTCCTGATCATCGACCTCGTATTCTTTAAAAGTCGGGGAAAACGACACCGAACTGTCTATGTAGTCATTCAGAGAAGTTTCTATGCGGTCATTGTTCGGATGAACCAGAATATTCCGGCTGTCGCTGACCAGAAACGCCTGCCCCATTCCCATAAAATCAATGTCATTAATAATGGCGGAAATATCGTCCAGCATCATGTCGCCACCGGCAACACCCACTAAACGACCATTGCGTTCCATTGGGACTACGGCAGTAATAGTAAGCTCATTAGTGGTTACATCAATATAGGGGGTAGTGTAAGTCGGCTGTCCCTCATCGACCGCCAGCTGATACCAGGGGCGTGTGCGGGCATCGTAGTCGTCAGGCAAGTCAATGTTGGTGTCATCGAGCAAGAAGGTCCCGTCAATTAACCCGTAATACACGTTTTTAAAATTGCCTGCCGCTTTTGACTGTTGCACACGCTCCAGTGCACGCTCGGTTGAATCAGCGGTTTTATAAGCATCGGCAGTGGCCTGCACGATACTCATGCGGTCGTTAAACCATTGTGAGATATTGTTCGACACCGAGTCCGACAATGCCTGCATTTGCTGCTGAAGCTCCGTCCGAGTTTGCGTCGACATTTGCAAAAAATTAGTCAAGGTAAAAATACCTAAGACCAACACCAGTATCGCCGATGCAGCGACAATGACTTTTTGAGTGAACTTCAGTTTCTTCAGCATGATTTTTAATCGCTTTTTATTATAAGTTTTGCTTAGCCAACCTGAATATCGGTTTCAGGGAAACGTATGTGTCGTTTACGCGGCGTCGCTAAAAAATAGGCCAATGTCAGTGGCCCAACACGGCCGGCAAACATTAAAAATACTAATACTACCTGACTTGCGGCAGTAACATCGGCAGTAATGCCACGAGAAAGTCCCACTGTTGCCGACGCAGATAAAACTTCAAAGGTTATATCTATAAACGGCAGCGGATTCAAAATCATTAGGATAAATATGCCAAGGAACATTAAAGTGAGCGTAACTAAGGTCACCGCCAGCGCTTTCATCACAATTTCCTGTGGCACAGTTCGGTTCAACAAAGTCACGTGTTCGCGGCGTCTTAAAAAAGCGTAGGTTGCCACTAACAGCACAATAAAGGTGCCTAACTTAATACCGCCCGCAGTACTCATTGAGCCGCCTCCAATCAGCATGAGCAATAGCGTGAATACGGCACTGGCTTCTGTCATAGCGCCGGTATCAACCGTATTAAAACCTGCCGAACGGGGGGTTGTTGCCTGGAACCAGGCCGCCATTGCCTGATCCCCAATACTCAAATTAGCAAAGGTGGCCGGGTTGTTCATTTCTAACAACCAAATAATGGCCACAGAGAGCACATTAATAATTAGCGTGGCGATTAAAATCGCGCGGGTATACACCGAAAAGTCATGCCAACGCCGCTTCTCCGCAATGTTAGTAATAACCGAGAAGCCCAAGCCACCAATGACAAATAAAATGCTGACAATAAGGTTCACTGGAATACTGCTAGCGTAATCGACTAAACCATTAGGCGAGAGCACAAAGCCGGCGCTGTTAAAGGCAGAAATGGCATAAAATACCGCTTCCGATAAGGCGTCTACAAAGCCTTTATCACCCCACCAGGTGAGTGTTAAACCCACTACGGCAACGGCCTCAACCGTCAGTGCCAAAGACACCACTGCTTTAGCCGTACGACCAATATTGGCAAGACTGGTTTGATGCATGGCTTCTTTAGCCATTAACTGATGCTGAAGTCCGACATGGCCACCAAGCGACATAGCGGCCAACACCGCGAAGGTCATAAAACCTAAGCCGCCCGCCTGTATCAACACAGCCAACACAGTCAGCCCAAATACGCTGTACGTTGCGCCGGTATCCACTACCACCAACCCGGTTACAGTTACGGCCGACGTTGCAGTAAACAGGCTTTCCAACCAAGTGATAGGCTGCTCCGTGGCTCCCGGAATTTTCAGCAACAAAGTACCCAATAGAATCAGGCAGGCAAAGCCTCCTGACAAAATGACCGGCGGGCTGGCTTTAAAAGCCCGACGCTTGCGCCGGCCGGGCTTTCTGTATAACCAAGCTAACGAGGGAACCCACTGTTTCATGAAGGCTCTTTCAGTTTAGGTGCAATGGACTTCAGAGCTTTTAAACTACCTGCCATTACCAAAGTTTCATTACCTTCCAACTCCATATCCATTGACGGATTAGTTGTCACCTCATCACGCTTTTTCAGCAGCAACATGTGAAAAAATTCAGAGTCTTCAGAGGAAACATCGCGCAATTTTTTACCTTTTAAATACTCACCAATACTGATTTCCACACAAAACCAGTTATGCCCAAGCGACATGTATTCATTCACCATGGGGTAATTCAGTGACTGCGCTACACGAATGCCCATTTCCTCTTCCGGATGAATAATGCGGCTTACGCCCAGTTTGGAGAGAATCTGATGGTGTGACTTAGACGTGGCTTTGGCCCAAATTTCTTTTACACCAATGCTTTTCAGGTGCAAAACACAGAGTAAGCTGGCTTGAAGATCTTCGCCAATAGCCACTAAGACGACTTCGCAATTGGCTAAATCGAGCTCTTGTAGTGCTTTTTCATCGGTCACATCGGCTATGGCCGAATGCGTCAGCACTTCCGCCATGGCTTCAACAGCTTTTTCATCTGAGTCGACACCAATGACGTGGTGTCCAAGGTCTAAAAGCTCCATTGAAGTCCGGGCGCCGAAACGCCCTAAACCAATAACGCCAAATTCAGCCATAGTTCTACTCCTATTGCGCTTTCGCTGGTGCCAAAAATAGCGCATTCATTAATAAGGTATTCAAGCCATCCATGTATGCGCGATAGGTTGGCTCCTGGGTAAAGCTAATCACCATACCTTTTCCGCTGGGTTGCCATATTAGCAACGGCTTATAAGGTAGCTGCTTAGCAATATCATCCCATAAGAAACCGCTTGCCAACATAGTGTCTGCGTCGGCAAACCAGGCAATGTTGCGACCATGGTTAATGTCGATAGGGGTCAGCACGTCGTTGCCATTATAAATGCTAACAACCTGCGGTTTTACACCAGCACTTAACCAATGGTCTGTATCGACTTGCGCATTTAACAACGCCCCCGGCACCCAGTCTGGATCAGCGCCGTGCGGTTTTATTTCCGTTAAGAATTGTTCGCGGCTTTCAATTACCTTGCCGTCAATTTTCAGCTCTTCCGCTGGCTTTTCCACACCTTCTTCCGGCACTTTGCGCTCCAGTTTGGTATTTAACAGCCCTGCGTCAACCGCCCAGGCCGATGCACCACCTAAGGTCAATAGTACACCGCCGTCTGACACCCACTGCTTCAGTTTTTCAATAGTGCCATCGGTAAACACGCCGTCATACCCGCCTTCCGGTAAAATCAGTACATCTAAGCCGTCCAGGTCATTCTGAATAAGCTGCATAGTGCGAATGGCCGTAACTGGATAGCCCATTTGACGTTCAATCACAAAGCGGGTGTGGCCAGCGCTATACGCACTCACCGGTTCGTCCCAGGCAATGGCAATGTTCGGCGCTTCTAACTGACTGACATTATGAGAGCCAAAGTTTGGACCTTCAGTCATCCAGCTCGTATCCACACCTTCCACTGTCGCGCCGGACTCTTCCGCCAATTTTTTCAGGGTTTGTGGCAGAGTCTGACTGTTGTCTGCAACCGTAAGAATCAGTGAACCACTTGGGAACTGGCCCGCTTTTTCATGAGTAAATGCTAATTCACTTTGGCGTACACTCAGGCCTTTGCGAAGCGCAGAGGTTAAGAAGCGCCCCGCGTTCATGTCCCCCCAGCGCACTAAAAAGGCAACGTCTGCATCCGGGTTAATCACTTTACCCGGTGTAATGCGACCTTCTTCAACCATAGCGGTTCTCACGTCAGGCAAGTCGTCACAGCTGTGGCTGTCCACGTTAAACATCAATGGCAACGACCAGCCAGTTACGTCATAAATTTGGTCTGGCAGGTTGTTCTTACGGCGTTGCTCCTGCTCTTTTAAGAAGTCGTCCGCCATGTCGACTTGTTCGTCCATCAGTGTGCGAATAAGACGATGCGACGGTTGTGCCATATCAACGATACAAGCCCCCGGTTGGTAGTCAACGTCGCAAACTTCAAAGGCCTGCTCAGCCTGCTTCACTTCGACCCCCTGTTCAACCAGCAAAGACGCTAGTTTACGTGCGCCAGCCGGGTCATCTGTTGCCGGTAAAATCAACGATCGAACATCGCCGTCTTCACCCGCTTCAACAGCGGACTTACGATAATTCCAGAATTTCTGTAGTAACGCTTCACGACGTTCTGACACTGTTTGAATGGTCGAAATAGACGCAATAAAGTGCTGCTGAACCCCGTCGGCATAGGTCAGTACGTCACCGTCTTTACGGTTAAACAAATGCCCGCGAGCCGACGCCATTTCGTACGTCATTGCCACCGAACCATAATAGAGCGGCCAGCTGGCACCGTAGCCCGGGTAAAACGCATCGAAAATTTCGCGCGTGAAGTAGTCGAACCCCTTTTTGTCGAACCACTGGCCGTTATTTTTGCCTATCCAGTTCAGACTTTCGCGCTGAGACTCTGTAATTAACGGGTTATAAGGACGGGCTTCCGGCGTAAAGTAGTAGGTCGAATCACCGCCCATTTCATGCAGGTCTACAAACACCAACGGGTAGTATTTCAGCAAGGCATCAATTTGACCGCTAATTTCTGGTTGCGTCAGAGCAATCCAGTCTCGGTTCATATCGAATAAATAATGGTTTGTGCGCCCGTTTGGCCAGGGCTCGTTATGTTCCGCACTGCGGCGATCACCCGAATGTTCCATGCCAACACTCATGTAGTAGCGGTCAACAAAACGTGCTCGTCCGTCCGGATTTTGCAGTGGGTCAATAAAGACCATGGTGTTGTCTAACCAGCGCTGCGTTTGCTCGCGTTGGTCATGCAACAAATGATACGCCGTCATCATAGAGGCTTCCGGCGACGAAATTTCATTGCCATGAACACCATACGACAGCCAAATACTACCCGGCAGTTCGTTAATTAGCTTTTCTGCTTCACTTCGGCTGGTCTTGCGCGGATCCGCGAGTGACTGCATACCCTGCATAAAGCCGTCAAAGTCGGCAATATTTTCTTCGCTGGAAATAATCGCATAATACAATGTGCGACCTTCCCAGCTTTCGCCGTACTCCAAAAGCTTCACCTGCTTAGGGTACGCCGCTTTCAGCGCCTCAAAATAGCGACTCATATCCGCCGGGCTGGTTATTTTGGTGCCGAGTGGATACCCAAGCACCTGCTCTACCGTCACTTCAGAATCGGCATAGTTAGCTTCAGGTAGTAGTGAGCTTTCTCCAGCCAGTTGCTGAGCTTGTGAGGGAAAAACAAACCAAGAAGCGGCTACAAGAGCCGCAATTTTGAGACTGCGCATGGTCATTCCTGTTGTTCAATACACTTTTTAATAGTGTTTAGGGTTTCTTTTTATGTTCCCCTAATGTAAAAGCTTGAACAAGGGAAGTGAAGCTCAATTTAGGCGCTATGAATAAAAAGACTCAATTAACCACGCTGCTGGCGGCTATAGCCACAATGTTAGTGTTGGCCGGATGCCAAATAACACCTAATAACGTAAAACGCGTGATCAATTCCGGCGTGCTTAGCGGTAACGACCCAACCGCCGTAGTGGAATCTATGGCACGTGAACGTTTGCAAAGCTACCGCAACAACCCACAACTGCTTATTACCGACATTGAGGACTTACGCGAGGCTTTGAGCAACCTGCGTGCCGTTGCTGAGGCCATATGGGGTGACGAGGAAGACACGGTTCCCAGCGCGAAAAAGTACGTTAAATACAGCGATAACTTTCATGCTAAAGCTGTGGTCGACTTTGAGCAGGGGTTACTCACTGTTGCGACTCTACATGACAGCGCCACCAAAACTCAGACCCGACAAAAGCTGCAAGCGGCAATCGTGCGTACATTACTAACACCGTCAGATTTAACAGCAGTCGATATATTTACGGCCAAAGAGTCACAGGCCTCGGGCAAACCATTTTTAAGCGGGCAAGTCGTCGACCATGATGGTGTCGTGGTTGAATACCAATGGCGAGCGAATCGTTTTGCGGAATATTTAGTAAAGAATAAGCTTCGGGTTCGTCAGGCCAAGGAGACAGATGTTTACGAGGTAACAATCCCACTTGTCGACGAGCATAAGTCACTACGCAAGCACCAATATTCAGACTACGTTATAGCCGCTGCTAACCGGTATAACATTGAGCCTGAACTGATTTACGCCATTATTGAAACGGAAAGCAGTTTTAACCCTTATGCGGTAAGTCATGCAAATGCCTATGGTTTAATGCAAGTTGTCCCCTCTACCGCCGGTCGTGACGTGTTCGAGCGTATTCGAAAAATACCAGGACAGCCCACTTCTCAACAACTGTTTGATCCTGCACAAAATATCGACATTGGCAGCGCGTACCTGCATATATTAAAAACTCAGTATTTAAAGGGTGTTTCAGACCCGAGTAGCCGAGAGTATGCTATTGTTTCAGCCTACAACGGCGGCGCCGGTAATGTATTAAAAACATTTTCCAGCAACCGCAACCAAGCTTTACAAATAATAAACCGAAGCCAGCCCGGGCTTGTGTACCGGGACTTAACATCGAAACACCCGTTGGCAGAAAGTCGTCGTTATTTAGAAAAAGTAATGTACTTTAAGCAGGGCTACTGATTACCCCTAAACATGCATATTTAATCGGAAAAGAAGTAATGACCCGAGAGCTATTCATTAAGATACTTTGGCGATCACTTGCTGCATTTTTTGTTTTGCTGGGGTTAATTGGAATCGCGTTGCCGGTTATGCCGACTGTTCCGTTTCTCATTGCTGCGCTGTGGGCGGCAAGTAAAGGCTGGCCAAGACTCGAGTCATGGTTAATCAACCACCCTAAGTACGGCCCGGATATTCAGGTATGGCGGGAGTATCGCGTCATTAAACGACGCTCTAAAGTCTATGCCCTAATCATGATGGCTTGTGGTTATATAGTCCTGTGGCTATTTATTCCTCAAGTCGCAAGTTGGCTAAAAGTAACCGTAGGGCTCATTTTACTTACCGTCGGAAGTTGGTTAGCTAGTCGCCCAGAGTCCCCACCTAAAACAAAAACTAATTCTCCTTAAATTAATAAAAGGAATAACTTTGATCTAAGTCACCTGCTTCGGAACTGTATAAGTGGCGCAGTGTTAAGATACACAGAGGTTAGTCTGAATTTGAGGTTCATATGTCAGTTATTAAGTGGGACAAAAAATTAATTGCTAAATACAATATTAATGGCCCCAGATACACATCGTATCCAACGGCATTAATGTTGTCTGAACAGTTTTCTCAAGATCGCATTGCCAATGCACTGAAAACCGCCGGCGATGAGCTGTGCTTATACCTGCACTTACCTTTTTGCCATAAACTCTGCTATTACTGCGGCTGCAACAAGGTCATTACCCGCCATCAGCATAAAGCGGACAAATATTTAGACTACCTCGCACAAGAGATGGCGATGTATCAGCCATTAGTTAAAGACAAGAAAATTCGTCAAATTCACTTGGGTGGGGGAACGCCCACCTTTTTGACCGAAGAACAGCTGACACGACTGATGGACTTGGTTCATCAGCACTTTACCTTTGCCGAAAACCCAGAGGTGAGCATTGAGATAGACCCGCGCAGCTGCAGCGATGAAAAACTACGTCACTTGCGCGAACTCGGCTTTAACCGTGTTAGTTATGGCGTACAAGATTTTGATAGAAAAGTACAAATTGCCATTAACCGCGTGCAGGATGTCGACTTTATTGCACATCAGTTAAAACTCAGCAAAGAGCTGGGCTTTGACTCAATTAACCTCGACTTAATTTATGGCCTGCCGTACCAGCGTCCGGAAACCTTTAAGAAGTCGATAGAGCAAGTCATTGAAATGGATCCCGATCGCATTTCCGTATTCAGCTACGCGCATTTACCACAGCGCTTCGCCGGGCAGAAGAAAATACCGGAAGAGTCCATTCCACAGCCGTCAGTTAAGTTGAGCTTGCTCGAACAAGCCATTACTCAGCTCAACGACGCCGGCTATCAGTTTATTGGCATGGACCACTTTGCGAAAAAAGGCGACGGCTTAGCCATTGCCCAACGCGAAGGTCGCTTACAGCGTAACTTCCAGGGTTACACCACAGACGGTCAGGACGCATTACTAGGCTTAGGCGTGTCCTCTATTAGCCAGGTTAACGGTGTGCTATGGCAGCATGAAAAAGAGCTGCCGGCTTACTACAAAATGATAGATAGCGGACAAAAGCCCATTGTTAAAGGCATGGCATTAACCGACGAAGACAAAGTGCGTGCAGCACTTATTTCACAAGTCATCTGCCACTTTGAGCTCGATATAGAAGCCTTTAAAGCCGAGTGGAATATCGACGATTTCTGGGCACACTTTGCTGAAGCCATACCGTTGCTAAAACCCTTTATTGAAGACGGCTTAGTCGACGTGTCCGACAAAAAACTCCGCGTCACAGAATTAGGCCGCCTCTGGGTCCGCAGCATTTGCGCCTGTTTCGACGAATATCTGGACCACGGCCAGAATAGGTACTCCAAAGTGGTTTAGCGGACAGCAGGGAAACGCTCTCTCCGGGCCGGGTATCTGTTACCAGAGAGACGCCGTTAACCCATCCGTGGGGGGCTTGCGTGGCGCCATCCTTGGCGCCACACACTCTCTGATAACAGATACCCAACCCGTCGACGCTTTTTCCCCTCCTAAATATTGAAGGTTGCTTCGTTCAGCCACAAGTGCAGCAATATACTGGCTATGTAGCCTAGTGCAATAACGGGTGTCCATTTTAGGTGTGAGGCAAAGGTGTAGTAGCCGCGCGCCTGACCCATTAAGGCAACACCGGCGGCGGAACCAATGGAGAGCAAGCTACCACCGGTACCTGCAGTTAGAGTAATGAGCAGCCACTGCCCGTGTGACATGTCGGGTTCCATAGAAAGCACAGCGAACATAACAGGAATATTATCGATAACCGCTGACACTACCCCCAAAATACTGTTTGCCAGGGTGGCGCTCATTCCGCCATATAATGATTCAGACAACAAGCTTAAGTAGCCCATAAAACCTAAACCGCCAACGCAAAGCACAATGCCGTAGAAGAACAGCAAGGTATCCCACTCGGCTCGAGAGACACGACTGAATACGTCAAAAGGTACTACCCCACCTAGTTGCTCCAGGCGCTTTTGGTCGCCTTCTCGCTCCGCCATAGCACGTTTACGCGCTAGTGAGCCTGGTAAGGTCATACGCAGGAAGTAGCCGAAGAACTGTAAGTAGCCCAGACCCATCATCATGCCCAATACCGGTGGCAAATGCAGCCAAATATGGCAGATAACGGCGGTTGCTACGGTCAGTAAAAATAATGAAGTAATACGCAGTGCGCCACGCTTCAACTCAACTTCTGTATGCAGTGTGCTGGGTTTCTTGTTTTCAATAAAGAAACTCATCACAAGCGCTGGTATTAAGTAGTTAGCCACTGACGGCAGGAACAGCCTCAAGAACTCGGTAAAAGTAACCTGTCCGGCTTGCCAAACCATAAGCGTGGTAATGTCACCAAAGGGACTGAACGCGCCACCTGCGTTGGCGGCAATGACAATACTGACACAACATAAAGCGACGAATTTTTTGTCGTCTTGCGCCACTTTCATAACCACGGCACACATCAATAATGCGGTTGTCAGGTTGTCGGCAACGGGCGAAATAAAGAAGGCTAAAATGCCCGTTATCCAAAACAATTTGCGGTAGCTGAAGCCTTTTTTCAAAAGCCAGGCACGCAAGGCGTCGAATAGGCGCCGCTCTTCCATCGCATTGATATAAGTCATCGCCACTAGCAAGAAGAGCATCAGCTCAGCGAATTCCAGCAGGTTATGGCGAAACGCCGACTCGGCTAAAGCAGCATGCTCGCCTGTATAAACAACACCAATGAGAATCCAGATAAGACCGGCGGCGACCAGCACCGGCTTGGATTTTCTCATGTGAAGTTTTTCTTCGCCCATTACCAGAATGTATGCGAGAGCGAAAATAATCAGGGCGGCGTAGCCAACGGTGGAGGAGGTTAAATCGATACGGTCAGCAGAGGGCTCTGCTGCCAGTACTGATACCGAAAATAACAGGGAAATGACGGTAAGCAGTAATTTTGTCATGGCGCTTATTGAGCGCAAGCTATGCCGGACTACATAACTTGCACCAACTCTCCTTGTCGGTTAATGGTTAAAAAGTGTTTGATCATGCCAGTCTGAACTTGAAATGCGAACGGAGAATACCACAAAACCACTTTTTTACAGCATTAAAAAAGTGGAAGTTAAATTTTCTCTTTGTAGGTAGATATGTCAAGTTACCTACCTTATGTCACTGGCTATTACGTGAGTTGGTAAACTTGCTCTGTCACCGGGTTATCTTCGGGCTTCTCGCCATTGACGATACCTTCGTCGGCCTCTAACTGCTCAATGCTAAAACGCTGACCAAAACCGGATTCCACTTCGCCTTCACTGACAGAAAACGGTGGTCCTTCCCGATAACCGGCAGGATACTGCAACGTTATCAATAGCCCCTGAGCGCGTTCAGGCAACTGCTCGCTTAACTGCTTCACATAGCGGGTACGCATTTCCGGCGGTAACGCCACCATGGCAGCGCGGTCATACCAAGCGTCAACGTCAGTCATGTCGGCTCCGGTTAGCTCAAAAAAGTCTCCCACCCAAATGACCAGTTCATCCAGTGCGTACTCCTTAAACTTACCTTTTTGCGTCACTGTCGGCGTTAACTCGTTGTCACTGAAAAACTGCTGTACCGCAATATCGCTCAGCTCTATACCGAACACCCGGTAACCGTTGTCTAATAACCACAGCATATCGTTTGATTTACCGCACAGCGGCACAAATACCGTCGCACCCGGCCTGGCGACTTTCTTAAAATAGCGCCGCAGCATCTCGTGAGCTTCCGGGCGGTGAAAGCCAATTTGCTGATTTTCCCATCGTTCATGCCAAAAGCTGGCTTCCATGGTGACTCCTTAAATCAAAAACGATTACTACCAATAAAAAAGCACCCACGAAGGGTGCCTTTAAATACATTAAAAATCCAGTAGTACTGAGCCCTACTGTAACAGCGGCGACCCGGTACTGACAAAATCAAAACCTTTAATGTCCGCTTCTTATTCTAAGGCTCAACGCTCAAAATCAGCTACTGCTAACCCTCAGCTAAGATAAGCGAACCAAATTTACCAATTATTGTTTCAAGACCCACTGTTGCTATATCATTGAACTGTTAGTAACAGAACGCTGGTTATTTATGCTGAGCAATGCGTCAATTATCAATGTCTTTCGAATATCTCTTGCGATTATTGTGGTTGCCGCCAGCGCATCCTCTTTATCTGCTTTCTGTCTGCTAGAAAGTTCAGCGAAAGATACCAAGCTTATTAATACTACTACCGCCATACGCACTAACACCCATAAGTTCACCACCGAGTTTATAAGTAACCAAAAAGAACAAGCTCAAGCGACCGCAGAAAAGATTCAACGGCTTTGGGGGAGTCCCGCTCTGAGATCTCTTACATTAGAGGCCGATGCAGAGATTAAGAATTACGCAGCTCGTATAAATCGGGAATGGCAAAGCATTGTTGAGGAAGTTCAAAACAGAGGTTTTACTCAACTATCTAGTAGCGACCTACAACGAATTGACTCATACGTCGACGACCTAAACGAGCTTATAAAGGTTCTGCAGGCTCAGACAGAACAAAGAATACTCACTGTGCGCATTGCTTTAGTGCTGGCGTCGCTTGTTATTGCCCTGGTGGTCTTTTTTCTATTAACCGTACTGAAGCGCAAAATTGATGAGCCGCTCACGCACTTAATGTCTGTTTCTAAGCAGTTAGGTCGCGGTGACTTTACCGCCAAATCTAAGCTTAATAATAACGATGAAATTGGTCAGCTGGCACAAACGCTGAATGAAATGTCAGACACCGCCAGCTACTTTTACGGCGGTCTGGAACGCCGTGTCAAACAGCAGACCGAAGAACTTTCTCGTAAAAACAAAGTATTGTCGTTCTTGTATGACACCGCCCGCTCTATCATCGAATACGGTTACGATTACAGCAATTATCAGGAAGTTGTTGAAAGGCTTTACGAAGTGGGCGAAGTTGAAGACATTGAGCTGTGTCTGCTGACCGAAGAAGGTAACCGCCCGTTCTTGCAATTGCAGCCACGCCCAAATTCTCATGAGCCCTGTGAAGCTGGCGACTGCGCTACCTGTATAAAAGCCGGCCCGGGCGCGTCGGTTATTGAGGACAAAATGGTCTATCGCTTTGTGTTAAAACGGGAAGATCAAAACTACGGCGTATTAATAGTACGCTGTGACCCAACAGAACCACTGGCGACTTGGCAGCAACAGCTTATGAGCTCAACCGCCGACCAACTGGCCTTGTCGCAAAGTCTCAAGTCAGAAGAAGAGCAAGTGCGCCGTCTGGCACTGATGCACGAACGTACCGTTATTGCGCGTGAGCTCCATGACTCGCTAGCGCAGGCATTGTCGTACTTAAAAATTCAGGTAACACGGCTGCACAAAGCCATCGATAAAGACGACCGTGACACCATAGACGACGTAAGCAACGAACTGCGTGAAGGCCTGAACGCAGCCTACCGCCAGTTGCGTGAACTGCTGACTACCTTCCGCCTGAAAGTCGACGGCTCTGGCCTATACAACGCGCTGCAAACCACAGTGAAACAGTTCTCAGAACAAAGCGACATGGCCATTAACTTGGATTATCGCTTAAACAATATTCCACTAGCACCGCACGAAGAAATTCACCTGCTACAGATTATTCGTGAAGCCAGCCAAAACGCCATAAACCACAGCGAAGGCAGCGAAGTCAGCATTACCCTGTCGCAACCAAGCGGACAAGACGTTGAGCTAAGCATTCGCGACAACGGCATTGGCCTGCCTGAAAATGCCGAGAAAATTAACCACTACGGCCTGGCAATTATGCAAGAGCGCAGCCGCAACCTGGGCGGCGACATTCGTCTGAATCGATTGGAAGAAGGTGGCACCGAAGTGTTCTTTACCTTTACCCCGGATTATTTGTTGCAGTAAAGGGCTGCTTTAAAATCACCAACCAAGTGACGGAACCACTGTACTTTACAAAAGTCCAAATGAGTTCCAGCTTTCTCTCGCAAGGTAATTAAAAAGGAATTTATCGTGCTAAAAAGGAACCGTTACATTGTTGTCGCTTTATTATGCATTCTCATCCCTCTACTAGAAACTTTAGGAGAAGGCACTCTTTGGGGGTTACATTACGAATCGCCCAGAGCAATGGATACACTCGGCGATATCGTTCGCTTAGTTAAATTATTGAGCGTCGTTGCTGGCCTTTATTTGCTGGTTAAAAATCGCTCTATAATTGCTGAGGCTTTCCATTCAAAAGTATTAAAAATCACATTCTTCAGTGTTTTTTATTTACTTTCATGGGTTCAAATTCCTACGCTCCTATTGGGGAATTTATTCTTTGGAATAATGGCTCCGAAGGATTACATCCACTATGAACAGAGCGCGGGTCAAGATTCATTTTACGTATACACCGCTGACCCCGGTGCTATGGGGACGGCTTATCACCACGTGTATTTAAAATGCCCACTCCCCTTTAACCGATACGAATTAATCAAGGTAGGAAAAACACGTTGGCTTAAAGTTTTTGATATAAAGCGAGGCGACAACAGCGTAGCTTTGATCTCGAAAGGTACCACTGATGGGTCTCATAAGGTTTATCGCTTATCGATGGAGAATGTAAGTTGCGGGGAATAATGTCAGATAAGGTTTTCCAATGACAAACAGTATTGAGATTTACCAAGCTAATGACGGCAAACTCGGGCGAGGTTCAGCGTGTGCAAAACTTGTACGCACTGCTGAGCGGTGAAACCATCTGGCTAACGCAAGATCGAATGGCGGTAGTTTTTGGGTTAGCGTTCCCGCTATACCCAAGCATTTAAAGAATATTTTTGAGAGTGGCGAACTAAAGCCAGAAGTGGTTATTTCCATTTTGGAAACAACCACTGAACCCCTTACCAGTAAAAGGCAAGTTACAAGCGTTGAGCGACTTTGCTCTTTCAAACAGCGAGTGGACTCGCTTTGTTGAGACTTATGTCGATAAACCAAGCGATGGCATTAGCGACGGTAGAGCATTTTATTTTGCTAAAACCTCTCAAGCACTAAAAAATGACACGGTTCCAAATTAAACACCTTGCTTTATTTTCGAATATTGCGAATAATAAAGATAATTAAAAAGAGGGTACTGCCATGAAAGACTATCAACATAACTTGCCAACAGAATCAGATTCGGCGCTTGCCAAGCTATGCGGACAAGAATTGGCAGCTGTCTTGGAAACAAAAGGTTCAGCTCAGTCGCTGACCATCAATTCGTCCAGCGGCGAAGCTAAGCAAATCGAAATTCCGGTATCGGCATTACGGTTAATGGTCGATGTGTTAACTGAGTTAGGTGAAGGGAATGCCGTCAAGCTAATGCCTATTCACATGGAGCTGACAACCCAAGAAGCTGCTGACTTACTCAATATATCTCGACCCACCTTGATAAAGCTTCTCGATGAGCAAGCAATTCCGTATCATCGAGTCGGTAATCGACGAAAGGTTAAATTCACTGATATTCGTGCGTATCAGGATAAGCTGCGAGAAGAGCGCCTTAAAAGCCTTGATGAGCTGTCTCAACTTGATCAAGAGTTGAGGCTGGGTTACGAATGAGTTCAAATTACACCGTAATATTTGATGCAAATGAAGAGGCTTTCGTAACCCCAAAATGCGTCCTAGACTGATGGTACAAGTCATTAGTTTAAAACGCATTTATGGGACAAGTTTCAGGCATCCGTTTTGCGCTGACAGGCGCCACACTTATTGCCATAAGCTTTGGGCTGGCTCGTTTCGCCTTTGGTTTGTTTGTCCCGCAAATACGTGCTGACCTAGAAATTAGCGCTAACACAATTGGTGTTATCGCCGCACTCCCCCTTATCAGTTTCGTTTTTATCAGTTTAGTGGCTCCGTTAGTCACCAAGTATTTTGGTGCGCGTAACACGACAGTGCTATCTGCTTTGTTTGGTGTTTTCGGTCTGGCTTTAGTGAGTCAGTTAAGCTCGACAATGGTGGCGTTTATTAAAGTTGTCCTTATTTGCCTTCGCCATGGGCTTTATAGCCTCAGCTTATTGGACGTTTGGGCCGGACTTAGTCACCAATTTGGGCTCTCTGTCGTCTCAGCAAAGTGGTTGGTTATGGTTGGCCCTAGGTATTGCCTGTTTGGGTGGTGCTATTGTCAGTGACTTAGCCGACAGAAATAACCCGGCGATAACCCACGCGTTAATGCTAATGATGCTGACAACCAGTTTAACTCTATTAGCCGCCAGCCCAAGCCAGATCTATCTTGCTGTGTTTTCAGCATTGATTTTCGGCTTGGCTTACATGAGCCTAACCGGGTTGTACTTAATGACAGGCATTCGTTTATTACCCGGACGCCTTTCAATGGGACCAGTGTTGCCCTTTGTGGCCTGTGCTCTCGGTCAGGCAGCAGGGTCCCCCATTATTGGCTTATTAGTTGGTGAATTTGGCTACGCCGAAAGCTTTTCTATTTTTGCGGCAGTGGGCGTTTTTATTGCCCTTATATCGCCTTTCTACCCCGGCCATAATGAACATGAGGGTGAAGTTCCTGAAGAAGAGACAGGTCTCCAGGCAGCGTACGATAATCAGCTGCAAGATGAAGAAGGCGAACCTTTAGAAAATGCGAGTACTGAACAGTGATAGTGCCAGCTGTCTTACCATAGTAAAAGAAAGTCTTGTACTATTTGGGAGCTTTCAGATAAGTCTTCCAATGCTCTCGCTTATACTCAGGGGACATCTCGAAAAATAAGTTCAAAAGACTAATATACCCTGCTCCAAAGATGACCAAAATAGACAATTAGAATTGTTTGCAGTGAATTTTCACGCGACCTATGCCAAACTAGCAACAGTTTGTTATTTAGGGAGAAAATAATGACAACCGAAGCCGCGAGTATCATGCTGGTGGACGACCACCCACTGTTACGGAAGGGCCTTAAACAACTGATTGCGATGGAAGACGACATGAAAGTTGTCGCTGAGGCAAGCAGTGGCCTCGATGCATTGAAGCTCGCCGAAGAATATGACCCTGACTTGATTGTTCTCGATTTAAACATGCAAGGTATGGATGGTATTCAAACGCTCAAAAGGCTACGTGACAAAGGCGTTAGTTCTCGTATTATTATACTGACGGTTAGCGACGCGGACGATGATGTAGTAGCGGCTATAACAAATGGCGCCGACGGCTACCTGTTAAAAGATATGGAGCCAGAGCTCTTACTTGAACAAATACACCGAGCGGTAACGGGGAAGATGGTACTAAGCGAGGCCATTACTGAAATTTTAGCCACCGCTTTACGACAGCCAAAATCAGTAAACTCGCCGCTAAGCTCGTTGACTAATCGCGAATACGAAATTTTAAGCCTGATTGCTCAAGGCATGAGCAACAAGATGATAGCTCGGGAGTTGGATATTTCAGACGGTACAGTGAAGGTACACGTTAAGCACTTACTGAAAAAACTCGGGCTGCGCTCTCGTGTCGAAGCAGCAGTTTGGATGGTTAACCAACAAGACCAATAAGAAAAAGTAATACCCTGATTCCCCCAGCCATAGATTTTGATTCATATCAAATTGAGCGCCCGTGAAATTTGCTAACCTTTGCCGCCAATTTGGTCATACAGGTGTTTTATGTCTGCGTCAGCCGCTAATTTCCGCCCTGAACTGCTTTGCCCTGCCGGTAGCCCCGAAGCTATGCGTATGGCCTTTGCCTATGGTGCGGATGCCGTTTATGCCGGCGAGCCACGCTACAGCCTGCGTGTGCGAAACAACTCTTTCACGCTGGACAATTTAGGCGACTGCATTGAAGAAGCCCACGAACGGGGTAAGCGTTTCTATGTGGTCGTAAACATTGCTCCGCACAATACAAAATTAACGCGCTTTGTCGAACACATGCGCACTATTGTCGACATGCAGCCCGATGCGTTAATTGTATCGGACCCCGGTGTGGTGATGTTGCTGCAGGAGCACTTCCCCGAGCAGCCGCTGCACTTGTCCGTTCAGGCCAACACCATTAACTGGGCGGCGCTGAAGTTCTGGCAAAAGCAAGGCATTGAGCGGGTCATTCTGTCACGCGAACTGGGTTTAAAAGAAATTGCCGAAATGCGCCAGCAGGTGCCCGACATTGAAGTCGAAGTGTTCGTACACGGCGCTCTTTGTATGGCGTATTCCGGCCGCTGTCTGCTATCGGGCTACATGAATAAGCGCGACCCGAACCAAGGCGCCTGCACCAATGCCTGTCGCTGGGGCTATGAAGTGCACGAAGCCAAAGAAAATGCCGTCGGGCAGTACGACCCGGTGCTACTTGGTGATCCGAAACGTCCGCAGGACTTAATGTTGCTTGATGAAGACCAACACGGCTCTTACATCATGAATTCAAAGGACTTGCGCGCCGTTGAATACGTTAATGATTTGGTGCAAATGGGTGTGCATTCGCTGAAAATCGAAGGTCGAACTAAGTCCGACTATTACATTGCCCGCACCGCCCAGGTATACCGTCAAGCCATTGATGATGCGGTTGCCGGTAAGCCCTTTGACCCAACGTTGCTGAACGACTTAGAAGGTATGGCCAATCGCGGTTTTACCGCTGGTTTTTTGCAACGCCATACACCGCACGACTTACAAAACTACGAACGCTCACATAGCGAAGGGCAACACTTATTAGTTGGTCAGCTTTGTGATGCGCACGGTGACGGTCGTTACCAAGTGTCCGTAAAAAATGGTTTTGCCATTGGCGACGAACTTCTGTTGATGACACCGAACGGTAATCATCGCTTTCAACTGGCGGATATGACCTCAACACGAGACGAAGCCATGATTCGCGCGCCCGGTTCTGGTTATACCGTGGTGTTAAACACCCCAGTCACCATTGATGAAAAAGACATCCCCTACTGTTTCTTGGTCAAAGAAAACCTTGCGAGGAAGGCGGCATGATCAAAATAAACGACGGTTGCATTAACTGCGATATGTGTGAGCCCGAATGCCCTACAGAAGCCATTGCGATGGGCGACGACATTTACGAAATAAATCAGTACAAGTGTGTTGAATGCGAGGGGTATTACGACACGCCTAACTGTTATGCGGTTTGCCCGGTAGAGGCAGTCGATATTTTATAAGCAAAGGGGTACGTCCCCCCTCTCTTTAGAGGTACATAAATCAATTGGAGGGTTTTGTATAGTGAGCCAGGTCAATAATACAGTCGATGAGATGACTATGCGTACTCCAATTCAATGTAATCAATGCAGCATGCAATCTATTTGTGTACCTGCGGGGCTTATTCCCAGCGATGTCGAAATTCTCGATAAAAGCAGCCGCGAGCCGCACTTATACAATAAACGCAGTGTGGTGTTTAGCGAAGGCGAAGCGCTGAACTCCGTTTTTGCGATAAAGAGCGGCTCGGTGAAGTGCTACACCATAGACAGCAATGGCAAGCAGCAAATTACCAGCTTCCACATGGTGGGCGACATTGTCGGGCTTGAGTCTCTTGCCAATGGCAACGCCAGCACTTATTGCGAAACACTGGAAACCTCCATGCTTTGCGAAATTAAGCTGGGCAAGCTGTTTGCACAAGAGTTGCCTAAAGTGGAAGGTAACCTAATGCGCCTAATGAGCCGGCGCCTGGGTAATAACAGCAAGCATTACTTAAACATTGTGAACACCAGCGCCGAGCAAAAAGTGGTGTCGTTTTTACTTTCAATAAGCACGCACATGCAGCAACATGGTCTGTCTCGCAGTGAATTCCGACTGCCCATGACACGTACCGACATTGCCAACTATCTGGGTTTGGCAGTTGAAACGGTCAGCCGTATATTTACTGCATTGAAAGAGCAAGAGCTCATTCAAACCAAACAGTCCATTTTAACAATTAATGATTTAAGCGCATTGGAGCGTCGCGTCGCTTAAGCGCTAAGCAGGAGGTTACATGTCATCCGCTGGGTTTAACTGGTCCGATCCACTCAACTGGCAAAACGCACTCATTGATGAAGAGAAAATGATTCAGGAAAGTGCGCATCAGTACGCGCAAGAAAAGCTAATGCCGCGTGTACTGGAAGCCAACCGAAACGAAAATTTTGATCGCGACATAATGAGCGAGCTGGGTGAGATGGGTCTTTTGGGCTCGACGTTACCGGAAGAATACGGCGGCAGCGGTGTAAACCACGTTAGCTACGGCCTTATTGCCCGCGAAATTGAGCGCGTTGACAGCGGCTACCGCAGTGCCATGAGTGTGCAGTCTTCCCTAGTCATGCACCCTATTTATACCTTTGGTACTGAAGCACAACGTAAAAAGTATTTGCCGAAGCTAGCCAGCGGCGAATGGGTCGGCTGCTTTGGTCTGACCGAGCCTGACTCGGGCTCTGACCCTGCCAGTATGCGTACGGTCGCGAAGCGCACTGACAACGGTTATGTGCTGTCCGGCTCGAAAATGTGGATAACCAACTCGCCTATCGCAGACGTATTTGTGGTGTGGGCAAAGCTGGACGGAGACATTCGCGGTTTTGTGCTGGAAAAAGGCATGAAAGGTCTGAGCGCTCCTAAAATTGACGGAAAATTCTCATTACGTGCGTCTATCACCGGCGAAATTGTTATGGATGGTGTTGAAGTCTCTGAAGACCATATTTTCCCGGAAGTGAAAGGCTTGAAAGGTCCGTTTAGCTGTCTCAACAAAGCGCGTTACGGCATTGCCTGGGGTTCGCTGGGTGCCGCGGAGTTCTGCTGGCACGCTGCACGTCAATACACGTTAGAACGCAGTCAATTTGGCCGCCCACTGGCAGCAAACCAGTTAATACAGAAAAAACTGGCGGACATGCAAACGGAAATTAGCTTAGGTCTATTGGGCTGTCTGCAAGCCGGCCGTGAGCTCGATAACGGCACCTTAAACCCAACTGCCATTTCACTGATTAAGCGCAACAGCTGTGGTAAAGCACTGGATATTGCTCGCCAGTCTCGCGATATGCACGGCGGTAACGGTATTGCCGACGAGTATCATGTTATTCGTCATGTCATGAACTTAGAGGCTGTAAATACCTACGAAGGTACCCACGACATTCACGCATTAATTCTCGGTCGGGCTCAAACCGACATCCCTGCATTTTAAAAACGCATCCCCAGTAATTAGCCTGGGGCTGTAAGTTCCTATAAAAGTTAGTGAATGCCTTTGCCGTTTAAGTGGCTTTTGTACGCCATATCGCTTTTCATAATATGGTTCATTAGCCACGCTTTCACAAAGTCCAACAGCTCATCAATCACGTCTTCATGGTTATCGACGCGGTGTTTAAAGCGCATAACATCTTGCACCAGCTCCTTGTGCTTCACTTTGTGGTTTTCTAAATCCGGATAGCCGTTTCGCTCCATGAGCAGCTCTTCGTAATTAAAGTGCGTGGCCGTGTAGTTGATTAACGAGTCCACCAAGCGTTGCAGGGCGTGTTGGTCGCCGTCACGCAACTTCAGTCGATACAGCTCGTTAGCAATATAAATTAGGCGCTGATGCTGACGGTTAATTTCTTCAATGCCCACGTCGAGCTTAGACGACCATTCGATGAGCACATCCTGCTCTTGCAGACGTTTTTCAATAACTGCATTTTCAATGTAGTAACGGTCACCCAGCGACTTAATTTCGCCGCCCAGGGTGGTTAATTGCGCGGAGCTTTCCAACGCCTCCTGAGAGCGCTCATCTATCACTTTCGCGCTTTCTGACAGCGAGTTAACGTTTTCCTGAATGTTCATGGTGACGGCGGACTGCTCTTCGGCCGCAGAAGCAATTTGCGTATTCAGATCGTTAATCACACCCACGTTTTCGACAATGTCGGTCAGTGACATCGACGCTTTATTCGCGTGCTCAACGTTCTCGCCAGCCAGCGCTTTGTTCCGCTCCATGGTATGAACGGCGTTCTCGGTGTTACTTTCCAAACGCCCAATAACGCTCTGAATTTCACCCGTCGATGCCTGCACGCGCTGCGCCAGTTGGCGAACTTCATCAGCAACCACTGCAAAGCCTCTGCCCGACTCGCCGGCACGCGCCGCCTCAATAGCTGCGTTCAGTGCTAACAAGTTGGTCTGGTCGGCAATATCGTTAATAGTCAGAAGAATTTTCGAAATGGCCTGGCTGTCTTCCGATAAGGTTTTTATGACCTGTTGAGACTCAGACACTTCCTGCTCAAGCCGCTGAATAGCCTCGACCATAGTATTGACCACCTGCTGACCGTTTTGCGCAGAGGTCATGGTATTGTCGGCCTCGGTGGCAGCTCGTTGTGTCGACTCGGACACTTCGCTAATGGCGGCAGTCATTTGCTCTACCGCTGCCGCCGCGCTTTGCATTTGCGCCGCCTGTTCTTTCGCTCGCTCCGCTAGGGCTTTTATCGCCTGGTAGTTGCCGTCACCCAGGTGATCCATACCGTCGCTGGACTTACGAATAGCATCAACCGAGTAGCTGGTTTCTATGGCAACGGAATTCAGATAGTCGGTAATTTTAGACAGCTCATCTTTACCCTCGGCAACGCCCAGGCTGTTCAAATCACCGTTGGCTAATTGTTTGGCCATGTTGATGTTAGCCGCTATGGCCCGGTAAATGCCTAAATACAAACTCGTAAACAGCAACAATTGCAGCAGCAACACAAGCGCCAGCAGAATAATATTTTTCCAGATAACGCTGTCCAGTTTCGCCAGGCGTGCGTCAAGGCGTTGCTTATACACCGGAATAACGGCATCGTAAAAACCCAGCAAGGTGCCTATGGCTGCCGACCCTTCACGGAAAAAGTCGTCAGCCGGCATGGTGCGCTGCGCTAAGAGCTCGGCGGCAGAGTCACTGAACATTGATAACTGCTGCTCAGCCGCCTTAGCATGACTCATTAAGGTCTCGTCGTTACTATTGTCGGTAAGCGCTTCAACCGCCTGAACGAATTGTTCCACTTCACTTGCAAGGACGTAGCTTAAGGTCATGACCTGCTGCTGCGAGGCAGTACCAGAAGTGTTCAACCACTGGGCTCCCAGGCCTCGTAACTGTCCGCTTAGCTCAACCAGCTGCGGTAATGACTCGGTGCTTAAACGCGCCAGTTGCAGACTGACCAAGTCGTCTTCCAATAACAGTTTGGCGTCAGTGCTGAGTTGTTTTAACGCTTGGTGCAGCTGTGCAATAAGCTGCGAATGTGAGTCAAACTTACCGGTAGATCCTTTCAACTGCTGCCAGCTGCGTTTAAACGCACTAACTCGGCTTTCAGATAGGCTTTCATAGCGGCTGGCTAAATCCGCTAACGTGTTTAAATGTTTATCAACGTGCTGTGCAGAACGCTGTATTTCTGTCGAAAAAGCACGGCGCTGCTCTGCCGTTCCAGTCATACCCCGGTGCTTGGCGACATGTTCGAACAAGCCTTTAAACTCAGGCCAGTACATCGCCACTTGCTGCTTTTCTTCCAGCGCATCGCTTTTATTAAGGGAGTCACTTACGGTCAGTGCGCTTAGTACAATAACCGGTAAAAATAACAGAAACCCAATAAGGCTGAACTTTTGGCGAAAGCTCAGCACATTAAACAACTTTTGAATCGGTCGCGTTAGCCTATCCAACCACTTCATAACCACTCCACTTCATGTGAATATATTGAGCGACAAACTCGCTATTGTGCCTAATCATCGGCATTAGTCACATGAAATATAGGGTTATAACTTAATAGGTAACGGTTAGTTGATCTCGGTCAAAAAAGTACGTCAGTTTAATAAATAACCGTACTTTCTAAGACCATTTCGGTCATGTCGTTAAAAGCGGTTTGACGTTCCAGCGCTGACAGACCTCGCCCGGTTTGCAGCTCGTCGGACACGGTCATTACAGCCAACGCCTGACGCTTATGAACCGCAGCAGCGGCATATAAGGCTGCCGCTTCCATATCTAAAGCTAAGGCCCCCATTGCTTCGGCTTTTTGGTTCAGTTTTTTATCCGGGTGATAAAAACTGTCGGTAGAGAACACATTACCCACGGCAATGCGCTGATGGTTTGCTTCGCATTGGTTAACAAAGCGACTAAGGAGGTTGTAGTCAGCAATAGGTGCAAAGTCGTAGTCACCAAAGGTATGGCGATTCATAGCAGAGTCAGTACAAGCGCCCTGAGCCACGACAATGTCACCAAGCGTTAACTGTGGTGCTACCGAGCCACAGCTGCCCACCCGAATCAGCTGCTGCACACCGTAATGTTGAAACAACTCCTGCGCGTATAACATACAAGAAGGCATGCCCATACCGGAGCCCATCACCGAAACCGGAACACCGCGATAGCTGCCGGTAAACGCCAGCATATTGCGGGTATCACTAATGAGTACCGCATCACTTAAGTGTGTCCCGGCAATGTGCTTGGCGCGTAACGGATCGCCCGGGAAGAGACAAAGTTCGGCAAAAGCGCCTGACTGTGCAGCAATATGAGGTGTTGTCATAGCAATTACTCTGATAGTTTTTTAACCAAAATAGATGACAAAATGAAAAAGATCGACTATATTTCGTATTTATCTAAATTAGTAAATACGGAAATAATATGATCGATGTCATTATGAAATTGGCGACAGGGTACCGCAGAAGCGTGTTTTGGTTATTGACGCTGATCACGCTTGGCGTTGCTGCTTTTATCCCCTCAATTACCATTGATACCGATCCTGAGAACATGCTGCCGGACGACAACACGCAGCGTGTTTTCCATAACGAGGTCAAAGAAACCTTTGCTATGCATGACATGATTGTCGTTGGCGTAGTGAATGAGAACAGCGTTTATAATCAACAGACATTAACCGACCTGCATACCGTGTCGAATTACGCTGAGTCTTTGGACGGAGTTGTTAGTGACGACCTGATGTCGCTGGCTAACGTTGACAATATTACTCAGGAAGGCCCCGGCACCATTCGCTTTGAATGGATGATGAAGCAACCTCCGGAAAATAACGCTGAAGCTCGCTACATTCAGCAGCAAGTTGAAGACCTGCCACTGCTTTATAACACCATTGTCTCCGGCGATAACAAAGCCGCCGCTATTTATGTGCCTATTGAAAGTAAAGACGAGAGCTATGCGCTGGCGGAGCAACTGCGTGACAAAATAAGTACCTTAGAGAGCGTCGACGACTGGCACATTACCGGCTTACCGGTGGCTGAAGACCAGTTCGGCTTTGAAATGTTTGTGCAAATGGGCATTTCGGCGCCATTAGCAGCCGCTGTTATTTTCGCATTGCTTTGGGTCTTTTTCCGCAATGTCCGCTTCATAAGTGCCGCCATGATAGTCGCGATGTCGACCGTACTCATCACCATGGGCGCGCTCATTGCGTTTGGCTTTACCGTACACATTATGTCGTCGATGATAGCCATTTTCCTAATGCCGATTGCGGTGGTTGACTCGGTACATATTATGTCTGAGTTCTCTGACCGCTACCGTGAAAAAGGGAACGCGAAAGACACGATTAAAGATGTGTTGGGGCACTTATTTACCCCCATGCTGTTTACCTCAGTTACATCGGCCATTGGCTTTTACTCGTTAATGCTAACGCCGATTCCGCCGGTACAAATATTTGGCGCTTTCGTTGGTTCCGGTATTCTTTTGGCGTTCTTAATTACCGTTATTTTCGTGCCTGCCTATTTGTGTGCACTGAAACCATCAACGCTGGAAAGCTTTGCTCAAGTTACTCACGAGGAGCACAAAGATGGTTGGTTACAAAGACTCGGCGCTGTTGCAGCTCGTCATGCGAAGCTGTGGATAGCCTTTTTCCTGGCGGTTTTGGCTTTTGCCTGGTTCGGTATTCAGCAAATAAACATTAACGACAACCCGGTGCGTTGGTTTAAACCTGACCACGAGGTTCGTATTGCTGACGAAGTATTAAACGACCACTTTGCCGGGACGTACAACGCGTATGTAGTATTTGAAAATACCCTAGATGCGACCGAAAAAGCTCGCTCAGCGGTTCGTGACGCCCTGAATAACGACGCGCTGTCTGAAGAGTCGCGCGATACTTTAAGCGCTCTGCTTGAGCAAGAGCAAGTG
This sequence comes from Idiomarina sp. UBA4520, assembly GCF_002388365.1. NCBI lineage: Bacteria > Pseudomonadati > Pseudomonadota > Gammaproteobacteria > Alteromonadales > Idiomarinaceae > Idiomarina > Idiomarina sp. UBA4520. The sequence goes on from NZ_DGMK01000014.1 coordinate 168,135, forward strand.
AACTTTAACCAGTGGATTATCGCTATTGATGACTTGCTCTTCAGCGTCGGCTCTGACCAATTAGAGCCGTTAGAGCGCTTAATGACTGAGCTCGAGCAACTGAATACCGCCAGCAAGGCGTTCCAAAGCCCCGAGTTACTGGCTTACATGAGCGAGATGCAAGCTTACCTGCAAACGACAGGCTTGGTGGGCAAGTCAAACAGTCTGTCCGACGTGGTTAAGACGGTGAACCGCGAGTTACGCTCGGGCGAAGAGAAAGACTACGAGCTGCCGGACAATGCCAACGGTGTTGCGCAAACCCTGTTGCAATACCAGTCATCGCACCGTCCGCAGGACCTCTGGCACTTTGTTACACCGGACTACAAACGCAGCTTAATGTGGCTGCAGCTGACCAGTGGTGACAACCAGCACGTAACTAAAGTCGTCAACGCTGTCGATAACTACATTCAGGACAATCCATTGCCCGCCAACATTGAAATAGACTGGGCTGGTAAAGCTTACCTGAACGTGGTGTGGCAGGAAGCCATGGTCGAAGGCATGCTGGACAGCTTAATCAGCGCCTTTGTGGTGGTGTTTATTATGATGGTACTGCTGTTCCGCTCGGTGGTCTTCGGTGTGTTGGCTATGCTACCACTAAGTCTAACCATTGCCTTTATTTATGGCCTTATTGGCTGGGTCGGTAAAGACTACGACATGCCTATTGCGGTGTTGTCGTCGCTGACACTTGGGCTGTCGGTGGACTTTGCCATTCACTTCATTGAACGCACCCGCGCTACCTTCAAGCAAACCGGTAACTGGCAAGACACGCTGGCGGTTATGTTTGACGAGCCCGCGCGTGCCATTTCCCACAATGCCATTGTCATTGCCATTGGTTTTACGCCACTGCTGTTCGCACCGTTAGTGCCCTACATTACAGTGGGTGTATTCCTGGCCAGCATTATGGCGATATCCGCCATAGTGACACTTATTATGCTCCCGGCGGTAATGACTGCCTTTAGCCGCCTGATATTCCGTGGAGGTCAATCATGAAAGCTTTATTTTTAACCGCGTTATCCACCGCCGTTTTATTTGTTAGTAGCCAGGCTATTAGCGCTGAAAAAAGCGCTCGTGACATTGTCGAACAAGCCGAGTTAAACGCCTATTACTCGGGCGATGACGGTCGCAGTGCCGCGCGCATGATCATTACCGATAATCAGGGCCGCCAACAAATGCGCCAATTCACCATTTTGCGTAAAGACCAGCAGGACGGCGGCGTACAAGACATGATGATATTTTTCTCACGCCCTGCCGACGTGCGCGACACGGTGTTCCGTGTGGTCAAACAAGTCAACGACGACGATGACCGTTGGTTGTATTTACCTGATCTCGATTTAGTAAAACGTATATCCGCTGGCGATAAGCGCACCTCTTTTGTGGGGTCACACTTTTTTTATGAAGACGTTTCCGGCCGCAATACAGCGCTGGATAACTACGAGCTTATTTCTGAAAATGAAGACAGTTACGTACTAAAAGGTACGCCGAAACACCCTGACAACGTCGAGTTCAGCTACTACGAAGTCGTTATTGATAAAGAGCACATGCTGCCGATAGAAAGCACTTTCTATAACGACAGCGGCGAGGCCTACCGAAAAATGGAAGTCCTGAAAGTGGAAACGGTACAGGGCTACCCAACCGTAACTCATTCACGCATGTCTGACTTAACTAATGGCGGACAAACTGAAATGCAGTTTCGCTTTATGAAGTACAACATCGGTTTGCCTGACAGCATTTTCAGCGAGCGTAGCCTGCGTAACCCGCCGGCAGAATGGCTGCAACTGAGAGATTAGTCATGACATATCGTGCTTTTTCCCTCTTTACCGTTCTTTTCACTTTGGCTCAGGCCGCGTCAGCGCAAGACTCCTGGGGCGATGAGCAATGGGACAGTGACTGGGGAACGGAACAAGACCAGAGTATTAATGTCTATGGTTTCGTTGAGGCGGCAATAGGCGGACGGTTTGAATCCTCCCCCTATCACAAGCGTTTGTCTATTGCCGAACCTCGACTTCAGCTCGGTTTTGACGAGCGCTGGCAGGACATTACCTGGACAGCAAAAGCCGACGGCTGGTACGACGGTTTCGATGAAACCTGGCATGGCCAAATTCGCGAGCTGAATGCCCAGTTCACGGTTTTCGATAATACCGATATAAAAGTTGGCCGTCAGGTACTCACCTGGGGCACCGGCGACTACCTATTTCTGAACGACCTGTTCCCGAAAGACTGGCAGTCCTTCTTTGTCGGGCGTGACCAGGAGTACTTAAAAGCACCTTCTGATGCATTGCGAATTACCAGCTATTTCGACTGGTTTAATATCGACTTTGTCTGGTCACCGGAGTTTGATCACGATAACTACATTCGCGGTGAGCGCCTCTCCTATTTTAACCCACTCACCGGGCAATTAACCGGTGATGACCCATCTATTCAGTTTATAGAGCCTACGCGCGACGAGTACGCAGTGCGCCTGTTCCGTAATTACGATGGTGTGGAATACGCTGTTTATGGTTACGACGGCTTCACCAAAAGCCCCGAAGCCGTTACTGAAAACTTTCAGCCTACCTTTGGCCGTTTAACTGTGGTTGGGGCGTCAGTGCGAATGACCTTTGGCCCAGGCCTGGTTAACACCGAGGTGGCCAATTACAACCGTCACAACGCAGCAGACCACTGGCGTGCACTGGTTGGCTATGAGCAAGAGCTGTGGACACGATTTACCGGCGGCTTTCAAGCCTACATTGAGAAAGGCGACACCCAAACACGTACAGTACTCACCACCCGCTTAACTTGGCGCGACGAGCGTGATGACCTGAATCTATCACTGTTTGCTTTTGTGTCGCCGAATCAAAACGACGGCTACTTGCGCCCCACATTTGACTACCGCATTGACGACAACTGGTCATTCAGCGGTGGTTTTAACCTGTTCTTCCGCGAGACTCCGAATACCTTTTTCGGTCAGTTTACAGAGAATAACAATGCGTATCTGCGTATGAGATACGCCTTTTAATGCGAGAAACTGAAGGAGTTTTACGATGAGCGTAGAAAGAGCTTTAACCGCATTTGCCGGCTTTATGGTATTGTTATCCGTGGCCTTAACCTACTGGGTTCACCCGAATTGGATGTGGCTAACTGTGTTTGTTGGTGCTAACTTATTCCAACAGTCCTTTACCGGGTTTTGTCCAGCCAGCATGTTTATGAAAAAAGCATTCGGACTTAAAACTGAACGCGAGTTAGAAAAAGCAGGAAAATAAAGACACCATGAGTGCAACTGAATCACAAGAGATGCTTCAGGAAGAAGCGCAGAACGCGGCAAGCTTTCTGCGCTCGCTGGGCAACCCCCATCGTTTACAAATCTTATGCCGCCTGGCATTAGGAGAACAAAGTGTTGGTGAATTACACCAACATTTTGATTTAAGTGCGTCTGCTTTTTCACAGCACTTAGCGGTACTTCGGGAACAAGAATTGGTGACCATTCGCAAAGAATCTCAAACGGTTTTCTATTCAATTAAAGATCCGGATACCGAAGCCTTCATGAAGTTGCTGAAAACCAAATTCTGTCCGTCTCTTTAGTGATATTCCTTTGGGGATGCTACCTTTTGTCGCATCCCGCTTTGCCTTAAATTTCATGATAATAGCGACATTATCTTGCTAGAGATTGTGTCGTATGAAGTCATTTACCCCGTTAGTTTTAGCATTAGCAATACCGTCCGCCGTTTTGGCTCAGCAAACCACTGTCGATGAACGCATTGTCATTATTGGCGAGTCTATGCAGGCCCCCAGTGAATGGGTTGTTGACACCAAAAAGCCGCGGCAGCCACTACCCGCTCATGACGCGGGAGACTTTTTGAAAAGCCTGGCGGGGTTCAGTTCAACCCGTAAAGGCGGCGCGTCGTCAGACCCTTTGTTCAGAGGTATGGGCGCTGGGCGCCTGGCTATCGTGACCGATGACCAAATGTTGTTAGGAGGCTGTAGCAGCCGCATGGATCCGCCAACAGCCTACATTACACCTCAGAGCTACGACAGCGTGACTGTGATTAAAGGCCCGCAGACCGTTCTTTACTCAGGCTCTGCCGCTTCTATTCATTTTGAAAGAGACATCACCCGGTTTGATGACCACGAGTTCTCGGGGCTTCTCAACGCGACCACCGCCAGTTCCGGACGTGTTAACGGTTCGGCTGATATGACGTGGGGCTCTGCGGCGGGGTTTGTGCGCTTAAACGCAACCGCCGCCACTGCCGATGATTACCAGGATGGCTCTGACCGTGAAATTAACAGCCAGTATGAACGTTGGAGTGGTGACGTTGACCTTGCCTGGACTCCTTCAGATAACCAGCGCCTTATGCTTAAGTTTGGCGCCAGCGACGGCGAGGCAGCTTACGCAGACCGCAGCATGGACGGCGTGTTATTTAAGCGAGAGAGCATGTCTCTTGGTTACAACTGGCAACCCAAGGGCAGCCATTTAGAAGAAGTGTCAGTAAATACTTACTTTAACTCTATAGACCACGTTATGGATAACTACTCATTACGTGACTTCACTCCGTCCATGATGATGCCTAACCCCACCGCCCGTAATCCCGACCGTCATTCACGTGGCACAAAAGTAACGTCTGAATGGTCACTAACGGCCAGTAGTGGGCTAAAAGCCGGCGTTGAACATCACGAATCGGAGCATCGCGACCGCATTAGCCGCAATCAGCTGAACATGCCTTATCAAAACCTGCCTCGCATCGACGATGCCGAATTCAGCCAGGACGCCTTTTATGCAGAGTACGACTACGCCATTGACGCTGTTTGGAAGGTAGTGACAGGTTTCAGGCTCGATCATTGGTCAATAACTGACAAGCGCGACATGTTAATGGTCATGGGCTCCCCGGCACAGCCCAACCCAACCGCCAATGAAACTCGCAGCGACAACTTACACAGCGCCTTTGTGCGTGTTGAAAGAAAGTTCGACAACGGCTACTGGTATGCCGGCTGGGGGCAAGCCGAGCGTTTCCCAGACTACTGGGAAGTTATAGGAAACAACCGCCGCTCACCAAGCTCTCAGTCGGCGTTTAATACGGACGCTGAAACCAACCAACAGTGGGATATCGGACTGAACTGGAAGGCCGAGAAACTCACCCTGGAAAGCTCGTTATTTTTCAGCGAAGTGGATGATTTTATCCTGCTGGAGAAAGGCATGATGATGCAACCTGAAATGGTGCGCAATATTGACGCCCGCAGCTGGGGTGGTGAGTTGACCTCCCGTTACCAAATAACCGATCCCTGGTCGGTCTCCGCCGCCATTGCCATTGTTCGTGGTACCAATACAACGGACGACAGCTACCTGCCCCAACAACCGGCTGATGAGCTGCGGTTGGCCAGTGATTACCGGCTTAGGGAGTTCACCTACTCTGTGTTGTGGCGTTTGGTTAAAGAGCAAGACCGTGTTGCACCGAACCAAGGGAATGTTATTGGTTACGACTTAGAGAAAAGCGCGGGTTTTGGTGTTCTTTCTGCAAATATTGACTGGGAAGTTGATCCACAGTGGCAGATAAGTCTGGGCGTCGATAATATACTCGATAAAACCTATGCTGAACATTTGAGCCGTTCAGCATCCAGCATTTCAGGGTATGAGCAAATTGATAAAGTAAACGAACCGGGTCGCACTTTCTGGTTACAGACCAATTATAACTTTTGAGGCTGACAATGATTACCTTACTGACCTATAAACTCGTTTCAAAACAACATTGGGCCGTCTTTGTTGCGCTCGTTATCGACATTGCTCTGGGGAATTTGTGGGTTGCCTACAATGGTGGCATTAGCAACCCGTTCACCTCGTTGTTACTGATTTTTATTGTCATTGCATTTTTATTGCTACCGACGACACTGGCTGTTGCCACGCTTTGTATTAGCATTCTCGGTCAGGTGTCGCAGCTGGAGCTGCCTTCCTTACTGCAAGCAAAAGCCATTGAGCTGCCTCATGCCATGCACCCCGAAATGCTGCAGCATGCTCAGGGAATGCTCATTGGCTTTGTCATTGCAGCTATGATTATTGCGCTATCGATGTACTACCTGAAACGGCAGTGGCTGCAGTCTGAAAAAGCTTTTCAAGCCATGCGGGAAAGGCAACTTAGAGACGAACAGCTTCTTACTATTGGCGCCGCTGCAGCGCAGCTTACTCATGACGTCGCGACGCCGGTTCAGTCTCTTCGTTTATTAAATGAAGAGCTCCAGGAAACCAATGTGGATATTGAGCTTAAGCGAGACTTTAGCGAATACCTGCGGCAGGTTGAACTCAGCTTAACCCAGTGGCGTGAAGCCGCCGATGATGTTCGCAGCAAGCGCCAGCGCCTTTATACTGCAGGTGAAATGTCGGTGCAGCTGCAACAGTTATTGCGCGTTGTAAAACCCGATGCTCAGTTACACTGGGAGTTACCGGAGTCGTTACGTTACTGCTCCGTTAAAGCAGACCGAACGCTCTTCCCCGCAATAGCTAATTTAATTATGAACGCCATAGAAGCTAGCATGCGTAATGGGCAGGCAGAAACAGAGATTACCTTTGGTGACTCTACGTTAGAAGGCCAGCAGCAATTAGTGATTCAAATTCTTGACAAAGGCGCTGGTATTCACACCTCGAATCAGGAAAAGCTTGGCATGTCGTTGAGTAAAAGTGATACTGGCATGGGTGTCGCGGCGGTCATTAGTCACGCCACCATCGAGCGTCTTAACGGCAAAGTTAGCTGGCAATCAAATGCCAACGGCACCATGACTCAGGTACGACTACCCATAGTGGACAATGACTGAAATAAAGCTCCTTATTATTGACGACGACGAAGGTTTTTGTCGCATTTTAAAACGCCGGCTGGAACAGCACGATATTGACGTCGCTGTTGCTCATTCGGCGTCTCAGGCGCTTGCGGCTGGCAGCGAGTTCGATGTCGTATTGCTCGACATGATGCTTGGGGATGATAACGGGCTGTCGCTTATTGAGCCTATTACCCGGCATATTCAGCCCAAACACCTCATTGTGCTTACCGGGTACGCAAGCATAGCGACCACCGTCGAAGCTATGAAGCGAGGCGCAACTGATTACCTAACGAAGCCCGTTGGGACATCCGAGTTATTAAGCCGAATACGGGGTGAAGAAGTCGATACAGAAGCGTCAGAAACACAACGGCTAAGTCCATCCCAAATAGAATGGGAGCATATTCAGCGAGCGCTACACGACAATGACGGGAATATTTCTAAAACAGCGAGAGACTTAGGCATGCATCGGCGAACGCTGCAACGTAAGTTAGCAAAGCGTTCGCCGCATTAAGTGTTACTTTAGAAGTTGTAGCGCACACCTGCCATAGCAACATAAGGGTCGATATCAACGTCAACGCTTTGAATGGTGTTGCCATTCACACGCACGTCACCGGTGGTATCAATATCCATTTTGCTGACCATAAAATGCAGACCCCAGTCGTTATTAATGGCCACGTTCACGCCCGCCTGTAATGCGTAACCCCAGCTGTTTTTAAGCGCTAAGTCAACCGAGTCGCTGTCGGTAACAACACCCAGGCTACCCAACGTTGAACGCAGCTGCGGGTCGACCTGCTCATCGAAAAACGCGGTGTAATTCACACCAATACCAACAAACGGTTTAAACGTATCGCTGTTCAAATCAAAGTGATACTGCGCTAGTAGTGTTGGGGGTAAATGCTTAGTTTTACCCACTTTCAAACCAGCTAATGCGCCTGTGGCGGTAATATCGTGACTGAACGGTGTTGCTGCAACCAGTTCAACTGTCCAGTTGTTGTCAATCGCATAGTCTAGAGTCAGACCAAGTTGCGTATTGGTATTAACGCCAACGCCCGTGCTGTTAGCCGGCAACCCTGCTACGCCTTCAACGACATTCAGGTTTGAGCTGCTGTCATCAGGCATTACCGAGATGGCACCAACATTGAGGGAAAAATCATTCGCTAAAGCAGGAGTGCTTAGCAAGCTCAACAATACACCATAAGACAACGCTTTAAGCTTCATGGGTAACTCCTTGTTATTGAATACCCATAAAGCTTAAAAGGTTTAATGTTTGCGCGTATTGATCTCTATCAACTTACTGTTCGGAGTTGTGGTAAATGCGCTGAACATCATCTAAGTCGTTTAACATATCCATTAAACGCTCAAACATAGGTTGGTCGTCTTCCGAAATTGTCGTAGTGACATGCGGCAGGAATTGAATTTCGTCAGCGTCAAAGTCAATATTTTCAAAAGCTGATGTCAGTGCCTGACGAGCCGCAGCGTATTCGGTATGCGGAGCAAATACAGTGACCTGACCATCTTCAAACTCAACGTCAGTGACATCAACATCGGCTTCCATTAACGCTTCTAAAACCTCGTCTTCACTGTCGTGTTTGAATGCGAAAATAGCGCAATGTTCGAACGAGTGCATGACACTGCCCTGCTCGCCAATTTTTGATTTGCTTTTGGTGAAGGCGTTACGAACGTCGCCGAATGTACGGTTCGGGTTGTCGGTTAAACACTCGACAATCACCATGCAATTACTTGGCCCGTAACCTTCATAGCGAGCGGGCGAAAAGTCTTCACCAGCACCGCCTTGCGCTTTATCTATGGCTTTTTCGATAACGTGTGCTGGTACTTGGTCTTTCTTAGCACGGTCAATGAGAGAACGAAGAGACAAGTTTGCGTCAGGGTCTGCCCCGCCTTGTTTTGCACACACATAAATTTCACGGCCATAGCGGCTGTATACTTTACTTTTCGCATTAGCAGTTTTGGCTATCGACTCTTTACGGTTTTGGTAGGCGCGACCCATCGTCTGACTCTCTTTTAAAAATACAGAAGTCGGTAATTCTACACAGCCGATGCAATATAGCCAATATATCTACCATAGAACGTTTTGATTCTTCAGAACACACGCTCCTGAACGTAGAATCCAGATCAAACTTTAAAGCGATTCGCTTTGTTTAGGAGTGTTATGTCTTCTTCAGTTCCGGTCCTGTCACTTGCTGACTACAAAAACGCTGATGATTCAATCCGTGCGTCTTTTCTACGCAAGTTAGGCGCTGCGGCTAGAGATGTTGGCTTTTTCTACTTGGAAAATCACGGCTTAACTCAAACAGAGCAAGAGGACATTATTTCACTGTCAAAATCATTTTTTGCCTTGAGTGAAAAAGAAAAACAACAAGTGAAAATGGCAAACTCACCGCACTTTCGTGGTTATAACCAAACACACGCAGAAGTGACAGCGGGAGCATCAGACTTTCGTGAACAATTCGACATTATGGACGAGTTGCCAGCAGTACACAGCCACCTAATTTCTGATGAATGGCAAAAGCTCATTGGCCCTAACCAATGGCCAGAAGCACTCCCCGGTATGCGTTCAACACTACTCATTTGGCAGGACCGTTTAACCGAGGTAGGGCTGACATTATTGTCGGCACTTTGTGAAGCATTGGGGCAACCTGCGAATGCATTGCATCCAACGGTTGAAAACGGACCCTACCGGCATACCAAACTGATTAAATACCCAGGTAGCAAAGCTACTGACAACCAAGGCGTTGGCGCTCATAAGGATCCTGGCTACCTAACTTTTGTCCTGCAAGATGAACACAGCGGTTTAGAAGTTGAGATTAACAATGCGTGGCACTCTGTAAGCCCTCGTACAGGTGCTCTCGTCGTTAATATCGGGGAGTTACTTGAATTAGCGTCAGACGGCTATTTAAAGGCAACCAACCACAGAGTTGTTAGCCCGCCGGCTGGAGTTACGCGTTATTCTTCGGCGTTTTTCATGGCCGCACAGCTTGATGCCGATATTCCGGTATTGGAACTGCCAGAGCACTTAAAGCGTTTGGCGCACGGACCTAGCAGCGATCCTAAGAACCCACTGCTGCGACAGGTGGGCGAGAATGTTCTTAAAGGGCGTAAGCGATCGCACCCGGATGTCACAGAAAAGTTTTACAGCGATATACCTCAGCAGTTGTCGGCATAAATTTGTACGCTGGGCTCGCTGGTTGAGGTTGCTTCTGAGTATGTTAAGTAGCAACTATCGATATGGTCGTTGCTTGCCGCAATACGAATAACACTGCCAATGCCTACTTCAGACACTGTCCAGTCGGTTAAGTTAATCACATTATTAAGCACATTCCCTTTTGCTGCCGGATAACCATAAAAAAGCAGCGTGCCTCCGTCCGGGCAACTGATATTAACGTCATCAAACTTACCACCCAAGCAGGCCGCACTTTGCTGCTCTATTCCCTGAATAGCAGCTTTACTGTAGGTAATGTCTAACGCTGATTTAAGTGACGCTTCCAAGCCATGAAGTCGGCTTTTTTCAGCATCGCTAGAGAAGTTAATAAATTGAGGAGCGGCTGTAGCTGATAGCACGCCAAGTACAACAATGACGATAATAAGCTCGACTAATGTAAATCCTTTACTACGTCGCATAACTAAATACCAAAAAATAAAATAGGGACCCTAATGGCCCCTATTATAATACTAGTTAGATTGTTAACTCAATGTTAATTAAAAGCTAACAGTCACTGAGTCACAAGCTTCTGTACCCGCTTCACACAGCTGGTAAACAACATCACTACCGTCTGAGTCAAAGCGGTCACGAGCGCGACCTGTATTTGACAGTGTTTCAACAAACTCACCGTTACGATACAAGTCTACGTCACCTGCTGCACCTGACCAACGAAGGTCAACTAAAGCAGTACCGCTGCGTAATAAGCGCGAACGATAAACATCTAACTCGATATCCGTCAGGCTCACTGTTACCGACTGCGTCACAGTATCTGACAGCTCAGTTGCATCAGTTACTGTTAGAGTCACGTCGTAAGTACCTTCTTCAGAGTACGCATAAACCGGGTTGGCTTCGGTTGAAGTGCTGCCATCACCAAACTCCCAGAAATAGCTTTCAATGTCGCCATCGTTATCGCTTGAAGTATTGGTAAAGCTAACAGTCAGGTCTTCAACGCTAGCCTCAAAACCTGCTATTGGCGCATCTGGTAAACCATCATCTTCTTCAACTGCGGTCAGAGTTAATGACCAATGGTTTAGAGTACCGGTATCTGCGCCAGCGTTATCCGACACATTCAGAGTCCAATCACCCGTCATGCCTTCGCCGTTGAACGAGTCAACATCCCAAGTTGCTACTAAGTCGTCTTCGCTGCTTCCCGCGCGATCGTGCAGGGTTTGAGTCGTACCTTCAGGTGAAGTCAAAGTAACGATTAAGTCACCACGCCAACTGTGAGTAATATCAACGCTCACCTCAGCACCAAATACAACACCTGTTTCAGGAACATTAATAACGCGACTAATACCGTTACTGTCGTCATCTGGAATATCTGCGTTTGCGGCGTCTTCATAATAGAAATCCGAAAGGCCTTGCGGAAGTACGTAAACCGTAGCACTTACATCGCGAGTCATTTCGCCTGTTTCTACATCAGTACCGCTAACGGTAATAACGTACTCACCCCACGCAGTTTCTTCCGTTGTCGTCACTTGTACGTCAACAGTTTCGCCGTTTTGCGCTTGGTTCGAAGACAGAGAAACGTCTAGCTGAGGTTCAGCAGAAACACTTAAGTCAACCGCACCAGACCAGTCAGCAATGCTGCCAACATCTAGCGTTAGGGTTGTGCTGTCACCAGCAACAATCTCCTGGTTTGATGGGTTCAGCTCTAAGCGGTAAGCCGGATCTGGGTCAGCTGCAATTAGCGCATTTAATGCGTTTAAGCGGTTACCTGAAACGGTTTTACCAGCCAATGCAGGAATGCTCTCACCAGAGTCCATCAAAATTTGCTTAACTTCAGCCACGCTCAAATGCGGAGCAATAGACCAAACAAGACCAGCAACACCGGCTACGTGTGGGCTTGCCATAGACGTGCCTGATGCAGTCGCGTAACCACCATCCAAGTATGTTGACAGAATTTCAGTACCTGGCGCACCTAAGTCCACGGAAATAGCCCCATAGGTTGACGAAGCAGCCATTGAGTCGGTTCGTGTGGTGTTTGCCACGTTAACAATACCGTCCAGGTCATAACCGCCTGGATAGCTTGCCGTAACATCAGAGTCAATTCCGTCGTTACCTGCCGCAGACACAAACATGATGCCTTGGTCGATGCTGTCAGCAATAGCGGTTTTAAGTGACTCAGAGTATGCACCGCCACCCCATGAGTTATTCGTCGCAACTAAGTTAACACCGTGGTTCACTTTCAGATTGGTCATGTAATCGATACATTCAATAGCCGCGGAGGTGCTACCTGATCCAGAAGCATCTAAGAATTGACAACCAACAATTTCAACGTCCCAGTTAACACCGGCTACGCCTTCACCATTGTTTGAACTTGCGCCAATAGTACCTGCAACGTGCGTACCATGACCATTTTCATCCATTGGGTCACCATTGCCATTAACCGCAGAGTAACCATAACAGTCATCGACTACACCGTTACCGTCATCATCCTGACCATTGTCACAAACTTCGCCCGGGTTAACCCACATATTACCGGCTAAGTCTGGGTGCGTGTAATCAACACCCGAATCGATAACACCAATAACAACGTTAGAGTCGCCGGTCGTAATATCCCAAGCTGGACGCGCATCAATATCTACACCTGGCGTACCGCCGCTTTGACCCGTATTTTCGAAAGCCCACATATCGCCAAAGCCCGGATCATCAGGAGTCGCTAAGATATTGAAGTTAGAGCTTTTCGTGTCATTAATAGAGATGATGTAGTTCGGTTCAGCAACATCGACCAACGGGTGGTTCGATAAGCGTTTAATAAGAGCATCGCGCTGTTTTGCATTGCGAACATTAACCTGTGCAATGCGCCCATCGGCGATATTACGCATCGCGATGTCACGGCCACGGTTATCCAGGGCTCTTAACGTACCACCAGCGCGGCTTATTAAATCTTGACGCTGTTCTTTAGTCGCTGAGTGCTTAAATACCACCAGCAATGAGTCGTCATCCGCCTGTTTACCATTAGCCGCCGCAGCACCCGTTGCTAGCGCCATGGATACGCCGACGACTAATTTTTTTAAATTCGTCATTCTTCCTTCCTCATTATTGTTGTAGGAATTTTATTCAAATGTGCGTACTACTCATCTCGTCACTAAAAAATAAGTAGCATATTTTCCACAGGAATTTACGCCAAAAGTTAGATATTTACGTTTCTTAACGCTAAATACGACAAAGGGACTAGTACATCTAGGTGGGTCCGCAAAAAGAAAACACATAACATACTGTATTAACTGCAAATTCACGTTCAAAAACAATTCTCAAAATACACCGTTCATACGATTGTTGAGTAAAAAACAATCGCTATTCTTGTTAGCGGAATTATTAACAAAAGGTGTTCCGCTTTGACTATTTTCAAACAACTTTTAGCAGCAACAGTTGTCATGTTGGTCTCTCTTCCGGGAGTAGCCGGCGACATTCCTGTTGCTTTAGCAGGGTTACTGGAGCGGCAGTCCCTTGCGAACCATGCGGAAATTGCTCAGCTAGGCTCTTATAACCTCACTTCACTCGCCCAGGCAGGCGAGCAAAACTACGCATATCTCACTCAGTTTGGGTTGGAAAATACCCTCACCGTCGAGCAGCAAGGGTTCAATAATTCTGTCACTGCAGAGCAGTCTGGACGCAGTAATTCAGCGACCATCCTTCAAGTTGGTGCGAACAATGTTATTCAGCTTCAACAACTTGGTGATGGCAATTCAATAACCATTCAGCAGACGGGTGCTGCCGCTGAAATGTCCATCACGCAGTTCAAATAAGAACAATCAATGGAGAACAATCATGTCTAATACAATTCTTAAAAAAAGTGCAGTTGCTTTAGCTTTAACCTTAGCGTTTTCAGGTTATGCGGCCGCTGAAGCTCACATCGCAGTTGTGAACCAAGATTCATCTGAAGCTGTTGAGTCAGGCAACAGCATGTATATCGAACAAGGCGGTTTCGTTAACTGGGCCTATGCTGACCAATACGGTGAAGGAAACGATACCTCACTTATGCAGTTCGACGATTGGCAAGAAGCTTATACATACGTGACCGGCGACTTCAACTTAGTTGAAGGCGAGCAATCAGGTTTCTGGAACGTCCTTGACTCAGAAGTTACCGGTGATGACAACGTGTTAACCAGCCTTCAGGAGGGCGACCTTAACTCATCTGAAGTTTTCCTGACTGGTAACGGTAACTCTGCTTATGTCGAGCAGTCAGGTGCTGCTAACGTAGCTGCTATCGATCTGACAGGAGACTATAACACTGCTGGCATTTCACAATTTGGCGACTCTAACTGGGCTAACTTCCAAATTGAGGGCAGTGATAACTACTTTGAAGCCAATCAGTCAGGCTCTCTTAACGAAGCTGGTTACTTCTCTGCTACAGGCAATATGAATACGTTCATTGCTGACCAGGAAGGTGACGGAAACGTTGGCGGTGTTGTTGGTGCTGACGGCGATATGAATGAAGTGTATGTTCAGCAATTTGGTTCAGCAAACGTCTTCATCGCACAAAGCCTTTCAGGTAATGAGAATCTAGTCGACGTTTACCAAGATGGTTCGAGTAACGAATTCCTTATTCAACCAATTCAGGGTGATGTTAACGAGATCGCTGTTAACCAAGAAGGCAATACTAACGTTGTAGAAGCGGCTACAGGCATGGTCGGTAACTACAATACCGTTGACGCAAACCAAGAAGGTGATAACAACTACGCCGTATTTGCGACTGAGGGTGATGATCACATCATCGAAATGGATCAGCGTGGCGACAACAACATTGCAGTTGCAGAGTCTTATGGTTCGTACAACGATATCTATATCTCAAGCCGTGGTGATGAAAACTTTAACGGTGTTGCTCTGATTGGTTCAGGTAACGAAGCTGATAGCAGACAGATTGGCGATGTGAATACCGCAGAAATTGTTATCGCAGGTGACGATAATGATGTTTACTCTCGTCAACACGGCGACAGCAACACGCTACTTGCTTACTCTTACGATGCGGGAACCACTTCAGGTAACGACCTGCAATCTACGCAAACAGGTGACATCAACTTAATTGATACCATTATCGGTGGTAGTGACAATGTTATTGCCTTTGCTCAAGAGGGTAACAGCAACGTTATCGCTGGCGATGAAGGCTCATTTATTGTTGGTGGTAATGGTGGTAATGTTGACATTCAACAAATTGGTAACAACAACGTTGTAACTGGTGGTCAGTTTAGCGATAGCAACACAATGAGTGTTTATCAGCAAGGCGATTACAACGTAGCAACCGTCGTTCAGTACTAATATTTCAGTATTAGCTCGATAGTAAAGCGGCTACTTTCAGGTAGCCGCTTTTTAGGCTCTTATGATTAAGAAACTATTATTTATAATAATTTTAATAACACCATTTAGCCACGCCGATGAAATTGAGCTTGGCGGTATGGTTTTAGACCGAACGATTTCTCGTTTTGGTAAAGATTTTTTCTTCTATTACACGAGTTACTGGCGGGACATTCCGTCAACTAACGGTATTACCGTCGTCGTCAACGAACGCGTTTACCCTCAAGCAGGAACTTATTTGTGGGTGGAAATGGAACAAAAGAAAGTGTTCGAGACCTATTTTGGACGACGCCAGAACGACGTTAAAAAATTAGCCGAACAGGCCATCCTTATTAGTATTAACGAAGTCGCTCGCATTAAAGCGGACTCCGTTTTCGACTCGCCAAACAATAATGAATTTTAAAAGGCGTTAATTATGAAAAAACTCTCAATTACCATGCTGGCTTTAATTGTCTCATCGGCATCCGTTAGTGCTACTGAGATTGTATACCAGCCAATAAACCCAAGCTTTGGCGGAAACCCAATGAATGGCAGCTTCCTTCTGCAAAAAGCTCAAAGCCAAAATGCTCATACAGCTCCAGACGAGGGGCGTTCCTTTGTTGATAGGTTTCGCGATGCTTTGGAGCGCAACATCATTAACTCTCTTACCCGCCGCATAGCCGATGGGGAAATTGTCGAAGGTCTTTATGACACCGGTGAGTACTCCGTAGAAGTTATCGGTCAACCAGACGGTAGCGTCCTAGTTTACATAACGCATAACGAGACCGGTGAGCAAACTGTCATTACCATGCCAGCGATTTAAAAGAGAGTGACCATGAATATTCGTATTATTACTTTACTATGTTTAACGTTGGCAGTGTCAGGCTGTGCGATGATGCCAAAGCCAACCGATTTAAACATTACCCCAGCTGAGATCGACGCACCAAGTTCAATGATGGTTACGCTTCAGAAGCAGCCGGTGCCAAAAAGCCGGATCCCGGTTTCGGTGTACGCTTTTCGTGATCAAACCGGGCAATATAAACCACAGGCTAATGTCTCAAGTTTCTCAACAGCAGTGACTCAAGGTGCAACCTCTATGCTGACGCAGATGCTACTGGAATCAGGTTGGTTTTTACCGATGGAGCGTGAAAACCTTCAAAATCTGCTGACTGAACGTAAAATCCATAATTCCAGTAAAGACTCGGACTTACCCCCACTTCGTGAAGCGAGGTTGCTACTCGAAGGTGGAATTATCAGCTATGACACTAACGTCAGTACCGGTGGTATTGGTGCTGAGTACTTTGGTATCGGCGCATCGGAACTTTACCGGGAAGACCAGGTATCTGTTTACTTACGTGCTGTCGACGTTTACACGGGTCAGGTATTGCTATCGGTATCAGCCAACAAGAAGGTATTTTCACAAGAACTAAGAGCAGGGTTATTCCGCTATGTTTCCTTAAACCGTTTAGCGGAGTTCGAAGGTGGCTACTCCACCAATGAACCTGTGCAACTTTCAGTGAAACAAGCGATGGAAAAAGCGTTAGTGGAACTGATAGAAAAAGGTCAGGAGCGCGGGTTTTGGCGTGCAGATAGCTAGCAGCCGGTTAATTGGTTGACGCGTAACTCGCCCACTTCAGAAGTTCGACTCGGTTACGCGCGCCTGTCTTTCGGAAAATTGAAGACAGGTGCGTTTTAACCGTATGCGCACTGATATTAAGTTGCTCACCTATTTCTTTATTTCTGGCGCCGGTGCCGACAAGCTCAATAATTTTTAGTTCTTGCGGCGTTAACGAGGTTAGCTGCGAGAAAGACGCCGCAGAATCATCTTCAGCATGACGACGCAACATCATTTCTTCTATTTTGTCTGACAGCAGCGAGCGCGGGTAATAAAGCTCTCCCTGGCTAATGACTTTAAGAGCCGTCAACACCCGGTCTAAATGCTCATTCTCATAAATTATGCCACGGGCACCTAAATTCAGCGCTTGCGAAGGCTTAACCGAGTCTGGCTTAACATTAACCAAAAACAAGGCATAACTCTTCGCAAGTGCAGCCACTTCATTCGCTGTACTTGTTCGTGATAGTTGCTCAGAACTTAACGAGTACGCAACCATAATATCTTTATCTGGCGCTTGGCTAAGCAGCTCACTTAAGCTTGGGTGAATCACCTCAATCTCAAGAGACTCTGCAAGCAAAGCAAGGTTCTGCGTCCGTTTTTGGTGTTCAATTAGAGCAAGTTGAGAAAAGCGCGTCATAACACCCCTTAAAACCGACTACAAAGACTTTCCAGTTTTTATTTACATTTTTTAAACGAAAGTCAAGACTCTTTATAATAGCAAAAAAGCATCACTTGGAAGGTGGCGCTGGCAAACAATATGTAACAATTTGTTACAGCCCTTAAAAATTAAAAGGTTAGCAATGCAAATTATACGACTCATTTTGTTATTTAAAGTCTACATTAATTTTAAAAAAAGCCAAATCCTACCAGCCCCCAAAACTCCAACCTAAGGCGACAAATTATGCAAACAAACGTATAATGCGCGCAGCTTAAAGCAAGGCTTCGGATAAAGTTGAGTGTTTTAGTCAGGTATTTTATAATACTCAGTATTCGCATATAAGTAAGGTGGTAAACATGAGCGAACAAATTGATCAGGCTCTAGAACGTAAATACGATGCTGGGTTTGTCTCTGAAATAGAATCGGAAACCTTTGCTCCCGGTTTAAACGAGGATGTCATTCGTCGTTTATCGGAAATAAAGGGTGAACCGGAGTGGATGACCGAATGGCGTCTGCAGGCCTACCGCAAATGGCTAAAAATGGACGAGCCTGAATGGGCGCATGTCGACTATCCAAAAGTCGACTATCAGTCTATTTCTTATTACTCAGCACCTAAGAGCATGAAAGATAAACCGAAGTCGTTAGATGAGGTTGATCCTGAACTGCTGCGCACTTATGAAAAGCTGGGCATTCCTTTGCACGAGCAAGAAATGCTGGCAGGTGTTGCGGTTGATGCCGTATTCGACTCGGTTTCCGTGGTGACCACCTTCCGCGAGAAGCTAGAGGAAGCTGGCGTTATTTTCTGCCCAATTTCCGAAGCTCTTCACAAATACCCAGAGCTTGTGAAGAAATACCTTGGGACCGTGGTTCCAAAAGGCGACAACTTCTTCGCGGCGTTAAACAGCGCGGTGTTTACCGACGGCTCGTTTGTTTATATTCCAAAAGGCGTTCGCTGCCCTATGGAACTATCAACCTACTTCCGTATAAACGAGCAGAATACGGGTCAGTTTGAGCGCACACTCATTGTTGCCGAAGAAGGCAGTTACGTCAGCTACCTAGAAGGCTGCACGGCACCACAACGTGACGAAAACCAGTTACACGCTGCCGTAGTCGAGCTCGTCGCCTTAGACGATGCAGAAATCAAATACTCGACAGTGCAAAACTGGTACCCGGGCGACGAAGACGGCAAAGGTGGTATTTATAACTTTGTAACCAAGCGCGGCTTGTGCGAGAAAAACGCAAAAATCTCCTGGACTCAGGTTGAAACAGGCTCCGCGGTTACCTGGAAATACCCAAGTTGCATTCTTAAAGGTGACAACAGCGTCGGCGAGTTTTACTCAGTCGCTCTTACCCGTGGTAAACAGCAGGCCGATACCGGTACTAAGATGATTCACTTAGGTAAAAATACCAAGTCGACCATCATCTCCAAGGGCATTTCCGCCGGTCGCAGCAATAACGCTTATCGAGGCCTTGTGCGAATGGGCCCCGGCGCAGAAGGCGCGCGTAACTTTACTGAATGTGACTCGCTGCTTATTGGCGACCAATGTGGCGCGCACACATTCCCGTATATCGAAAGCAGCAATCCAACGGCGATTGTTGAACACGAAGCCACCACCTCTAAGGTGAGTGACGACCAACTCTTTTTATGTCAGCAACGAGGCCTCGACCCTGAAAAAGCAGTCTCAATGATTGTGAATGGCTTCTGTAAGGAAGTATTCCGCGAACTACCAATGGAGTTCGCCGTGGAAGCCGGTAAGTTGCTTGAAATCAGTCTTGAAGGTTCAGTGGGGTAAGACATGCTATCAATTAAAGATTTACACGCTCGCGTGGAAGAAACAACGATTCTTAAAGGCCTTGACCTAGACATTAAGCCGGGTGAAGTGCATGCCATTATGGGCCCCAATGGCGCCGGTAAAAGTACACTAGGCTACGTGCTTTCAGGCCGCGAAGGCTATGAGGTAGAAAGCGGTAGCGTTAGCCTTGAGGGCAAAGACCTGCTGGATATGGAAGTGGAAGAGCGTGCGCAAGCAGGCCTATTTCTGGCGTTTCAGTACCCAGTCGAAATTCCAGGCGTTAGCAATATGGAGTTCATGAAAGAGTCAGTCAACGCCATGCGTGAAGCTCGCGGTGAAGACGCACTAAGCTCTGCTGAGTTCCTGAAAAAGGCCAAAGAAGCCTGCAAGCAGGTTGAGTTGCCTCTCGACTTCCTAAAGCGCGGCGTTAACGAAGGCTTCTCCGGCGGTGAGAAGAAGCGTAACGAAATCATGCAAATGATTATGCTTGAGCCTAAGCTGGCTATTCTCGATGAGTCAGATTCTGGCTTGGACGTTGATGCGCTTCAGGTTGTTGCGAAAGGCGTTAACAGTCAACGCGACGGCAAACGCAGCTTTATCGTTGTGACTCACTATCAGCGCTTGCTGGACTACATTGAGCCGGACTATGTTCACATTCTTTCAAACGGCAAAATCGTGAAAAGTGGCGGCCCTGAGTTGGCTAAAGAAGTTGAGAAGTCGGGCTACGCTTGGCTTAAGGAAGGAGAAGTCGCATGAGTCAATGGCTAGCACAAGTTATTGAGCGTGCCGGCAATGTTGACGACTGGTTAGCGTCTGCGCGCTCGAAAGCGTTAGCAGAGCTGAAAGAAAAAGAGTGGCCAGGACGTCGCACAGAAGCTTGGCGCTACACGTCTTTGCACAAAGTCGCAGACTTAAACCTTGCAACGACAAGCGAAGCAACAACGGCCGAAGCGCCTCAGGTTGAGGGCTTAAACAGCATTGACTTGGTTTTCGTTGACGGTCGCCTGGTTAGTGACATTGCCAACCTGACATTGCCTGAAGGCGTCACAATTGCTTCTCTGGACGCGAAAAGCGATGCAGCAGAAAGTGTGTTTGGGCAAGTTAAGCCTCAGCATCATTTATTTGGTTTGGTGAACGATGTACTCGCTCAGCACGGTGTGGTCATTGATATTGCGCCAAACGCAAACGTTGAACAGCCAATCCGCATTGTGAACTTTGCCAGCGATGGCGTGGAGTCGCACCAGCGCTCATTGGTTCGTGTCGGTGAAAGCGCCAAAGCTGTTATTATTGAGCACGGTGCGGGTAATGGTCATAGCCTGAATACCGCCTTCGCAGAGTATGACATTGCAGATAAAGCAGCTTTAGAACATTACCGGTTAGCGCTGCACGAAGGCGAAGCTATTCACGTTGGTGGTAGCCATTTCCGCTTACACAACGAGTCGAAGCTTAACAGCACTTTAGTTGGGTACGGCTCTCAGCTGACACGTCTGGATGTCGATATTGAACACGCGGGCGAGCACGCCTTTGCTAAGTTCAACAACATTTATTTGTTGGCACCGAAAGAACATTTCGACTTACACAGCACCATAGAACATGCGCAACCTAACGGTACCACCGAGGAAAATGCGCGCGGTATTATTGGCGACAAGGCAAAAGCGGTATTTAACGGCCGTATTCACATACATCGCCATGCTCAGAAAACCTTAGCTGAGCTGAACAACCGCAACCTGCTACTGACTCGTGGCGCACAAATTAATACCAAGCCTGAGCTGGAAATTTATGCGGACGATGTTCAGTGTGCTCACGGTGCTACCGTCGCAGAAATTGACGAAGAAGCTCTTTATTACATGCTGACTCGCGGTATCGACAAGCAGCAGGCATTGGTTATGCTTAACTTCGGCTTTGTACAGGAGCTGCTTTTCCAAATGCCAAATCGCGCATTAGCAAACTGGCTTCAGCCAATACTTAAGCAACGCTTCGAGCGTATGATGGAGCAGCAATGAGCCTAAATGTTGCAGACATTCGCAAGCAGTTTCCCATTTTGTCACGCGAGGTTAATGGCCACCCGTTAGTGTATTTAGACAATGCCGCTACGACCCAAAAGCCGCAAGCGGTGATTGATGCTCTGGTGGACTATTACACGCAATGCAACTCTAACGTGCATCGCGGTGCTCATTACCTGTCAGACGAAGCAACACGCCGTTACGAGGCTGCACGCCAAACGGTCGCAAAGTACATTAATGCGAACCGTAACGAAGAAGTGATTTGGACCAGCGGTACAACTGAAGGCATTAACTTAGTCGCTAACGGTGTTGCACAACGACTAAAAGCCGGTGACGAAGTCATGGTCACCGAAATGGAGCACCATGCTGATTTGGTCACTTGGCAACAGGCGTGTAAACGCTCTGGCGCTACCCTAAAAGTGGTGCCCATTCATGACAATGGCGAGCTTAACGTTGACGCCTTTCATGAGTTATTGAGTGACAACACCGCGTTTGTTGCTATGCCGCATGTCTCCAACGCGCTAGGTACTGTAAACCCAATTAAAGAATTGACCGCCGCGGCTAAAAGCAAAGGCGCCTTAGTCTTAATTGATGGCGCCCAGGGCGTTGCTCACGGTGCTATAGACGTTCAGGACATTGGCTGTGACTTTTATGTGTTTTCTGGCCACAAGGTATTTGGCCCAACCGGCATTGGCGTGCTTTGGGGTCGGTTCGATGTTTTGAATGACTGGCCGGTGTGGCTAGTTGGCGGTGAAATGATTGCTACCGTTAGCTATCAGGATGCAACCTGGGGCGAGCTTCCTAACCGTTTAGAAGCAGGCACGCCAAATATAGCGGGTGTTATTGGTTTAGCCGCAGCAATCGACTGGATTCAGCAGTACGACGCGGAAGAAATACGCGCTCACGAACAAGCGTTACTGGCACGAGCGACCGAATTAGCCAAGCAAACCGAAGGCTTGAGAATTATTGGTGACGCCCCTAATAAAATTGGCGTACTCAGCTTTGTTTTGGAAGGCGCACATCCGGCTGACATCGGCTTCCTGTTAGATAAACAGGGTATCGCAATTCGTACCGGCGACCACTGTGCGCAACCATTGATGAAGCGCCTGAATGTGCCAGGAACCGCACGTGCGTCATTTACCATCTACAATACATTAGACGAGGTTGATCAGCTCTTTGCGGGCATCAACAAAGCTCGTATGATGCTAGCCTAACGGCAGGAGGACACAATGTCTGTAGAAACTTTTAGCCCTTCGTCATCACTTATTTCCATGACGGACAGTGCCATTAAGTATTTTGAGTCGCGACTGAAAAACGAGTCGGGTAACTTGATACGCTTATCAACAAAGCAAAGTGGCTGCACCGGCTATGCGTATGTTCTGGACTCCGTCGACGCTATTCAGGAAGGTGACGAAGTCGTAGAAATTAACGATAACATTAAGGTTGCTATTGCACCCAACGCGCTGGAACTGGTGCGTAATACAGAAATCGATTACGTCAAAGAAGGCATTAACGGCATTGTGAAGTTTAACAACCCTAATGTTGTTAACGAATGTGGTTGTGGCGAAAGCTTCAGCGTTAGCTAAACGGGAAGAATAACGACATCATGCAACAGAAAATGGTGAATACCTTACGCGAAGTCAAAGCGCGGAAGGTGCCATCCGGCGAACCTAAAATCATTCCCAAAGGGGAGTTTGTGAATATTACCCAGGACCTGGGCGGTAATTACACCGTCACTTGGCAGGGTAATATGCTGCGCATTGACGGTACCGATGGCGATGCCATTGGTCGCAAGCCGGAGAAACTCGACTTTCCCGCGCCCGAAGACGGCCAAATATCCGAACAACAAGTTTGGGATGCACTGGAAACCATCTACGACCCGGAAATTCCCATTAACTTAGTGTCGCTTGGGCTTATTTATAAAGTCGATATAGACCAAGACAGTTCGCGGGTTAATATTGATATGACTCTCACCGCGCCGGGTTGCGGCATGGGACCAGTACTGGTCGGTGACGTTGAGTATCGTGTCTCACTGGTGCCGAATGTTGACAAGGTCAATGTAAACCTAGTGTTCGATCCTCCTTGGTCGCGCGATATGATGAGCGAAGAAGCGCAGCTTGAAGCTGGTGTGTTTTTCTAAACAGGAATACCGAATTAGCCATGAACTTACCAACAACTGACGAAATTCTTGATGATTTAGAATTCCTGGACGATTGGGAACAGCGCTACCAATACATTATTGATCTTGGCAAGGCACTACCAGGCTTGCCGGAAGAGCAGCATAAAGAAGAGTATCTGGTACGCGGCTGTCAGAGTAATGTTTGGCTTATTAGTGAAGAGAAAGACGGGAAGTTGCTGTTTCACGTCGACAGTGATGCGGTCATTGTGCAGGGGCTGCTAACATTGGTTATGGCGGCTTACCATGACAAAACGCCCGCACAAATCCTCGCGTTCGATATTGACCAATATTTTAATCAACTCGACCTGGAAAACCACATTACCCCAACTCGCGGGAATGGATTAAGAGCTATTGTTGGAAAAATCCAGCAGTTGGCCAAAAACGCCAGCGCTTAAATGGTATTAAATAACTCTTGTACGTTATTGGATACAGAGCGGTAGGTTGATAACAGACGCGGCTGGATAGTTTCCAGTCGCTGCTTCATTTGAATCAGGCGTTCCAGTTTCAACGCAATACTCAAACACTGACCCATAGGCCCTTTCAAGTTATTCACTGCAGCTTGTGTTTCAGGTGAAAGCGGCAACTTTTCAAAAAACGCCTTCTTATCCACGCCCAGCATAATATCAATACCTGATAGCAACCCCACGAAATAGCATTGATCAGGATCTAAGTCTTTATTTCTCTGCCCTTTCGCCAGTTCGTAGCACATTTGTGCCCTCACCAGCACCATGCGTGATGCTTCCTGACTACTAGCCGCTACAGAGCCTATGAGCGCTATCCAGCGGCGCAGTTTCTCAATACCCAGTCGCATAATCACATCTTTGACCCGGGTAATTGGGCTCGCCGTTGGATACAAAGGGCTATTTACAATTTTAAGAAGGCTGACAGACAACTTTGGATCTTCTGATATCACTCGCGACAACTCAGTCAAATCCGGCTCTTTTTCAAAGCATAAAGACAGCACTTTTGCGAGCTGCAGGGAAGACGGCTCTAGGCGAGTACCATAGATGACTTCCGGCTTAGCGAAGTAGTAGCCCTGAAACAAGTCAAAACCCAGTTCTTCGTAAGCGTTTTTGGTCGCCTCGTCTTCCACTCGCTCTGCTAACCACTTGCCTTTGAAGGTAGTGGTTTCCTGTTTAAAGGCTCGAACCTGGTCAATAGTGACGGTAGACACATCCACCTTTATGTAAGACGCGTACTTTAGTAACGGCTCCCAGGCAGGGTCAAACTCGAAGTCATCGAGTGCAAAGCGAAAGCCCTTCTCATGCCAGCGTGCTACCGCATTCACAACAGCTCGCGTTGGCTTTATGGTTTCTAAAAGCTCAATAACGACCTTATCAGGCTCTATAGGCAGGAAGCTCTGTGATAATAGAAAGTCACTTGATACGTTTATAAAGGCCGTTGCGTCGTACTGAGTGGTTTGCTCAGTAATACCCGCACATAAGTTAAACACGACTTCACTGGTCGCTGCGGTGTCACCCACAGTTTCAGCCGATAAATTAATGGCGCTTCGGTACAGTAGCTCTACTGCGTAAAACCGATTCTTTTTGTCGTAAATGGGCTGGGCAGCCAATAAAGGGGAGGATTCCAAATCTGTCTACTTTTTAAACACTGATTATTAGCTGAATTCTACGGTAGTTTTTAATAAAAGAAAAGATGAACGGTTGTTATAAATTTAAGATTTACGACGCCCTGTAATCATGGGCTTTATAAGCTCAATGCGGCCCCACCAACCTGTCAAAAACACGGCTGCAACATGAATAATAGCACCTATAAATAAGCTATGGGCAATGTATTCGTGAATGTTCTCGACAAGCGTACTGCCAAAAAAGGTGTCTGTTTCTTCAAGTAGAAAACCGGTAGTGCCCTGTGCTAAAAACAAGAACCAAAACAGCAATATCAGCATACCGCCAACAGCGTTATGCCCGGATTTTTTAGGAATCTTGCGATTTTTAAGTTCACGCAGATGTTCAGATATTCGTTTAGGGGTCGGAAAAAAATCACTCAACCTTGCTCGCTGAGGCCCAACGAAGCTCCAGACAACACGAGCAAATACTAAAACACAGACACAATAGCCAACCCACTGATGAGTCGTCTCACCAGGCTCTAGTACAAAATAATTTAGCGTAAATCCAATAACAATAAGCCAGTGGTAAATGCGAATATACTTATCCCAAATAACCACTGGCTTACCCATTAACTTACTCTTTTTCTTCTTTTACAACGCTGCCATCAACAGGATTAAAGTAGATTTCTACTTTCTCACCTGCCTGATTTTTGCCGTAAATTTCATAGCAATTACCCGGGGTGACTTTAAACTCATTAATGTCATACCCCTGCTCTTTTAAACCAGCCTGGAACTGCTCTTGATCCATCCATTCTGATTGCGGAGCGGTCGTACAACGAGTTTCCGTTTCTTCCGCACTGCAAGCGGCTAACAGTGCCGCTGCACCTGCCATAGCGGTTAATTTTAATACGTTCATATTAGTCTCCTATCATTCGTTAGGAAGTGACTCGAAGCCCATGTGATAGAGCGTAAAACCGAAAATATCCGAATACTGCTCAATCGTTTTTGAAACTGGTGTTCCTGCACCGTGGCCCGCATTGGTTTCAATGCGAATTAACTGCGGGTTATCGCCCCCCGCTTTATCCTGAAGCTCTGCTGCGAACTTAAAGGAATGGGCAGGCACCACCCGGTCATCATGATCCCCCGTAGTAACCAGCGTTGCCGGATACTCAACACCTTGTTCTACGTTATGCACTGGCGAGTAGTTCAGCAAGTATTCAAACATTTCTTTACTGTCTTCTGCTGTACCGTAGTCATACGCCCAGCCAGCACCCGCAGTGAATGTGTGATAGCGCAGCATGTCCAAAACTCCAACCGCTGGTAGAGCAACCGCAAACAGCTCAGGGCGCTGTGTCATTACCGCACCAACCAGCAAGCCACCGTTTGAGCCACCACGAACTGCCAGGCGCTCAGACGAAGTATAGTCTGCTTCTATCAGATATTCCGCTGCCGCAATAAAGTCATCGAACACATTTTTCTTTTGCATCTTAGTGCCAGCTTTATGCCACTCTTTACCGTACTCACCACCACCACGTAAGTTGGCAACCGCATAAACACCGCCCATTTCCAGCCAGGCCGCATTAGCAATGCTGAAACTTGGTGTCAGACTAATATTGAAGCCACCGTAGCCGTATAGAATAGTTGGGTTCGTACCGTTTAGCTCAACACCTTTTTTATGAGTGATGATCATAGGCACTTCAGTGCCGTCTTTAGACGTATAGAACACCTGCTTACTCACATACTGGTTAGGGTCAAAGTCTGCGCCCGATTCTTCGTACACGGTCGACTCTCCCGTTTCAGGGTTCATCTCGTATATGGTGCTTGGCGTGCTGTAGTTCGTGAAGCTGTAATACACTTTTTCAGCGTCTTTCTTTTCACTAAAGCCACTTGCACTGCCAACGCCCGGCAAAGCTATGTCACGCACTTTCTTACCGTCGTAGTCGTATTGCTCAACTTTGGATACCGCATCAACCATATACTCTGCAAAGACATAACCCGCACCGGTTGATGGATTCAGCACATGCTCGCTGTGTGCAATAAAGTCCTGCCAGTTGTCAGGTGTTGGATAGCTCGCATCCACGGTAACAACACGACCGTTAGGTGCATCCATATTCGTTTCTAAATAAAGAGTGCTACCGCGAGTTGTTAGAACCGAGGTATCGTAGTCCATGTTACCGTCAACCAAGACCAGTTCAGAGTCCGGCTGAGTCAAATCTTTAATGTACAGCTTGTTACCAGACGTCGAATTAGCGGCCGAAACCACCAGGAAGCGGTCGTCTTCGGTCACATAACCACCAACATAGCGATGCTTCTCAGCTTCCGTGCCACCGAAAATTAGGTCGTCTTCAGACTGAGGCGTACCAATCTCATGGTAATACAGCTTGTGCTGGTCTGTTTTCGCTGATAGCTCACTGCCTTCAGGCTTGTCATAGCTTGAGTAGTAGAAGCCCTCGTTGCCCTTCCACGAAATACCACTGAACTTCACGTCTACTAACGGTTCTTCATGCTGGTCGCCAGTTTCTGCGTCAATCACAATAATTTTACGCCAGTCACTACCGCCTTCAGAAATAGAATAAGCCGCAATAGAGCCGTCTTCACTGAACGTTAGCTGAGCCAGCGACGTTGTGCCATCTTCACTGAACTTGTTCGGGTCTAAAAAGACTTCCGCTTCAGCGTCTTCACTTTTCTTACGATAAACAACGTACTGGTTTTGCAAACCATCGTTCTTGTAGAAATAGATGTAGTCACCCTCAAAACGAGGCGCGCTGACTTTCTCATAATTCCACAGTTCCGTTAAGCGCTCTTCAATTTTTCCGCGGAATGGAATTTTTTCCAAATGGCTAAAAGTCACTTCATTTTGCGCTTTTACCCAAGCTTCCGTTTCTTCGCTACGGTCGTCTTCTAACCAGCGATACGGGTCCGCTACTTCAGTGCCAAAGTAGGTGTCTACGACATCGCCTTTACGCGTTTCAGGATACTGCATCTGATTATTCACTTCTTCATCATTGCTTGGTGACTGTGAGCAGGCTGTCAGCAAACTTACGGCAACCGCTCCTAGTAAGTATTTCATTGTTGTTATCCTTATTTGAACTTAACGACTTCACCTTTTAGCGCAACGCCGGCCATTAAGAAACCTGCGCCACATTGAAACTCTTCGGCACTCGCAAACTCATTATGGTTGTAGTTCGACTTAATGTTAATCACTGCGTCGTAACCATTTTCACGAGCGTTTTCCTGTAATACTTTTAGTGCCGACAACAACACCCATTCACAGGCTTCTCGGTCTGACTTACCAAAAGCGTTCGTCTTACGGCTTGTGCTAATAACGCCCATGGATTGAGCCACTTCCGGGTGCGATTGCCCCGCAAAATAGAAAGGCACATCATGTAGAGCTTCTTTTGCCTTGGCAGTCTCTACTGCTGGCTTAATTTCCAAAGTAACCACATCATCTCTGGCTTCAGCTGAGAACGACAGTAACGCAGCGGCAAACAAAGCACTAGCAACAAGTAAGTTTTTCATGAGTATTTCCTTATTTATTAGAGTTATTCCAACGTTTAAAGATCAGTGATGTATTAATACCACCGAAAGCAAAATTGTTTGTCATGACGTAATCAGTATCGAGCTTACGCCCTTCGCCGGCAATATAGTCCAGCTTTCCACACTCTTCATCCACATCACTTAGGTTAACGGTAGGTGCAAACCATTGGTCCTTCATCATTTCTATCGATGCCCAAGCTTCGATAGTGCCGCAAGCACCTAATGTATGCCCTAAGTAACTCTTTAATGAACTGATTGGCACCGCCCGGTTAAAAACAGATGCGGTGGCATTCGACTCGGCAACATCACCGCGGTCAGTCGCCGTTCCGTGCGCATTTACGTATCCGATAGCATCTGGGCTTAGCTGCGCTTGCTCCAGCGCTAGCTTCATGGCTACAGCCATTGTTTCAGCCGTCGGCTGAGTCACGTGGGCGCCATCTGAGTTGGTTCCAAAACCCACTAGCTCAGCATAAATGGACGCGCCTCTCTCAAGCGCATGGTCTAACTCTTCCAGAATAAACGTACCGGCGCCTTCTCCGATTACTAGACCGTCACGGTTTTTGTCGAACGGCCGCGGTGTCGCTTCGGGTTCGTCATTACGAGTACTGGTCGCGTATAAAGTATCAAACACCACAGCTTCGGACGGACACAGGGCTTCAGCACCACCGGCAATCATCACTTTCTGATGACCATAGCGAATGGCTTCATAAGCATAACCCAGGCCTTGTGATGCGGAAGTACAGGCCGAGCTGGTGGTATGAACTCGCCCTTTTACACCATAAAAAACACCTAAATTCACAGCCGTAGTGTGGCCCATGCTTTTTATGTAGGTCGTTGCATTCAACCCAGTCATATCGCCGGTGGAGAGCATATTGCCGAAAATTTTCATCTGCTCGGTATCGCCCGTTGAAGAGCCGTAAGCAACGCCACAGCGCCCGTCGGTAATACAGTCATCATTCAGTAGTCCGGCATCTTCTAACGCCATTTCTGTCGCGCGGGTAGCCATCAAACTAACTGTGCTCATTGAGCGCACCGCTTTGCGCGAATAGTGTTTCGGTTTTTTAAAAGGCGGCTGAATAGGCGCAGCTAAGCGCGTATTTAAGCCTTCAAAACGCTCCCATTCCGGCATAGTGACGACCGCATTTTTACCCGCCTCTAAGTGTCGACGAAAATCCTGCCAGTTATCACCAAAGGCAGTTACGCAGCCCATCCCTGTTACGACAACCCGTTTCATTACACTAACCCACCATTAACTGAGAAAACTTGTCGCGTGATATAAGCAGCAGACGGCTGGAATAAGTAACCGACTAAACCGGCAACTTCCTCAGGCTTACCCGCTCGACGCAGCGGAATCATCGACATGATTTGTTTTTCGTGTTCCAGCTCTTCTGTCATATCAGTTTCAATAAGCCCCGGCGCCACACAGTTAACGGTGATTTTGCGCTTTGCCAGCTCCAATGCCAACGCTTTTGTCGCCGCAATAACACCGCCCTTCGAGGCACTGTAATTCACTTGCCCGCGGTTACCGGCAATCCCGGAAACTGATGCGATTGTCACAACGCGCCCGCCCTGACGCTTTTGAATCATTGGCATAATGAGCGGATGCAATACATTGTAAAAACCGCCTAAATTCGTTTCTAACACGCTGTCCCAGTCATCTTCTGTTAACGAAGGGAAGGCACCGTCACGAGTTACGCCCGCGTTACACACTGCACCATAATAGGCACCGTGTTGTTCAATGTCTGATTCTATAGCCTCTCTGGCAGCCGTTCTGTCACCCACATCAAAAACCAAAAGTGATGCTTGTTGTCCCAGCGCTTTTATCTCAGCCACGACCTTTTCTGCAGATGCGCGATCGGAGCGACAGTGCACAGCAATATCATAGCCGTCCTCGGCAAGCTGCAATGCAATAGCGCGCCCAATCCCTTTACCAGAGCCTGTTACTAAAACGCGATGACTGTTATCGCTAGCCTCATTTGTCGTCATCTTAGTCGCCATAATTTTCCTCTATAAATGCTTTTTCATCGGGTGGCTGATACACATTAAGCCTCGCTTTGGCTACTACAGCCTCTTGCTGAGAAATACTGCACTCAAAAACACTCAAACCCGATTCCTCGGCATGAATTTCTTCAACATCTACGTCATAACTTTGCCCGACATCGAAACACTCGATATCACAGGTGTATTTTCTCGTGCCAAGTAAAAAACCTAGTTTGATATCATCACCCTGGCTTTTGTGTCGATTACCCGCAACCGCAGCAATACTCTGCGCCATAAGCTCAATACCAACGTGAGCTGGCAGCCCTTTTAATACATCATTGTAAAACAAGTTATCTTCTGTGACTGTCAGCCGACAACGTCCTTTTGTGTCATCCACCGATATCAACTCATCAATGAGCTTCATTGGTGGCTGGTGCTTAATTAATTCATTGAGTGTATATGTCACAGTTCACCCTTACTAAATACAAGTGAAACATTATTACCGCCAAACGCAAACGAGTTGCTCAGGCAATGATTAACCGGTTTAGCAAGCGGCTCACCTTGATACAGGTTAAGCGGTTTGGTGTCAGGATCCTGCTGACCGTCCCAGGCATGTTTGGGCAATCCATTTTGCCGCTCCAGCGCCAGCCAGCACATCACTGCTTCTATTGCGCCAGCTGCGCCCAACGTATGCCCTGTTAATGCTTTGGTTGAACTGGCCGGTATATCCTGCAAGCCGAGTTCAGTGACCGCATGCGCTTCCATTTTGTCGTTAAGCGGCGTAGCTGTACCGTGTAAGTTGATATAGCTCAGGTCTGCGGTTTCAATACCCGCCTCATACAACGCGCCACGCATGGCGGCGACAGCACCTCGTCCTTCCGGGTGCGGCGCTGACATATGATGCGCATCAGAGGTCGATTGAGCGCCCGCTAAACACACCAAGTCATCCTGCAGACCGTCTTCTTTCCGTGTGGCTATAAACAGCCCTGCAGCTTCGCCAATGGTAATACCGCTGCGATTAATGCTGAATGGGTTACAGCGCTCAGACGCCATTGATTCCAACGCTTTAAAACCGTTCAATGTCAGGTTGCACAATGAGTCGACACCACCGACAACAACAGCATCAGCAAACCCAGAAGCCAATAATGAGCTAGCACTCATAAAGGCTCTTGCGCTCGATGAGCAAGCGGTCGAAATACTGTAAGCCGGCCCTGCAATACCCATCAACTCGGCCAGACACTCAGCCGGAGCCACCATTTCCTGCATTTTATAATTAAACTTATCAGGCAGCTCGCCATGTTGCTCATGGTGTGCCAGCGCCTCTTCCCCTGACGCAATACCGGAGGTACTGGTACCTAAAACCACAGCAACTCGATGCGCCCCAACCTGTTCAATGACAGTCCGTAATGGCACCTCAATTTGCTTTAAAGCGCAGAGCAGCAGTTGGTTATTTCGGGTTCGCATAGTTGCGGGGAGCTCACTCAACGCCGGCAACTTATTATCCGCTACTTTGCCATGGTAATAGCCACTGCCGTCGTTAAGCGTGTCTTTTGCCAACGACAGTCCTGTATTGTCTCCCGCAAGTGCGGCAGCCCAAATGTCATCGCATGATGCGCCGGCGGCACAAACGGCACCGGGCTTACTGAGGCTAATTTTCATCATTATCTAACACGTCGTACTGTAATGTATTAACCGTCAACTCATAGCCCCGTTGCTTATTTTCTATGGTGCCACTGGTGTTCATTGTGACTCCTGAGGACCAAACCAGCTCACCGTCGTCTCTTAAGTTTCTGCGACCATTCTCTCGTTGCAGTTCGCCAGACGACATATGAGCGTTTACTGTTTCTAACGGCCATAACGCAAGCTGTAAATCGGCCCAAACCTGTAATGCTAACTTGGGTTCATCAAGAAAGTCGGAGCCTTTAAAGCTGTGTCCTGAGGCGGTGAGCTCTGAGCGAAACAGCTCATTCCCCAACGGTGACAATGCGACGAGTAACAAGCGCTCACTTTCTAGTAACACAGAAACCACGAACTCTCGATTTTTCACCTGTTCTGCTTTTTGTGACCAACGGACTTCCTGCCACATCTGCAATGGCTCACCTGGCCACTGCCACTGTAAACTGTAATAACCTGTGCCCACCGGTACCTGCAAACGGTCTTTACTGCCAAGAGCCGTGCAGCCCGCAACAGCGAAAAGCATTAAGGTTAGCGTTACGCATCGAAAAACGCCGATCACGCGCACAACTCCGCTAATACGTTTAAGCGACGTTCGCTTTCCTTAACGTATGGGTTCTTCTCGTCCCAGGCATAGCCGGCTAAAATAGAGCTAATCATTTCTTTCACTTGTTGTTGCTGTTCCGGGTAAAAAATTACCTTTTGGAAACGCGTATCATACCATCCTTCCACAAAGGTTCTGAACGTTGAAATACCAACCCGCAACGGCTTGCTGAAATCGTTTTCCCAGTCTTGCTTTTGCCCTTCTAACTCTTTTAACACGAGCGGTACAGCTAACGATGATGACTTCATTGCTATTGTCACACCCGACGAAAAGACCGGGTCCAGAAACTCGCCGGCATTGCCTAAAAGCGCAAAGCGGTCTCCGTAAAGTCGACTCACACTAGCCGAATAACCGGTGATGCATTGCTCAGGACGGGTGACTTCATAATTCCCCAACACTTCAAGCAAGTAAGGCTCTTCTTTGATCTTACTCCAGAGTTTATCGGACGGGCTGTCATGCTCCGCGAACAGTTGCTCTGCGCCAACCACCCCAATACTCGCTGTACCATCGGCGAAAGGAATCAGCCAATACCAAATTTCTGGATTGGTCGGATGCACCGTAATGAGTATTTGGTTGCGGTCAAAGTTGCCACCCGCCAAGTCTGATTTTACATGGCAAAATGCTGCCTGCCGAACCGGAAAGTCTGACGGAGACTCCAACGACAATAACCTTGGCAGAACCCTCCCAAAGCCGCTGGCATCAAGCACATAAGCCGCTTTTATCTCAAAACTCTCATGCTCCGTTGCGACGCTGAGAGACACAAAGTCAGGCGACGAAAAGTCGATATCGGTTAGCGTCACACCATGTTCAACCTGCGCACCTTTGTTTGCTGCGCCTTGAATCAGCAGTTGATCAAAACGTTCGCGTTTTACTTGAAACGTAGTGCCTGGTCCTTCACTAAACTTCTTTCGAAAGTCGAAGTTCACATGCTGCCCCTGACAATAAAAAGCCGCGCCATTTTTAAACTGAAAACCGAGCTCATCAGCGTTTTCTGTCACCAGGCTTTCCAACCCGGCTTGCTGTAAATAAGCCATACACTGTGGCAGTAAACTTTCACCAATAGAAAAGCGAGGGAACTGCTGACGCTCAATCACCAGTACCTTTTTCCCGGCATCAGCCAGCATGGCGGCGGCCGTAGCCCCAGACGGGCCCGCGCCAATAATAGCCACATCGTAGATTTGATCCTTCATTGTCCTTCGTCCTTTTTAACGTCTTTTGTTGGGGCAGTTGTTATCAACGGGCAAAAAAGCACACTCACAAATACGCCTACCATGACCACTTGCCCAAAGGCGGCTATTGCCGGTGTTGAACTGAACGTCAGTGCGCCAAAAGCCACTAACGTGGTTAAAGCCGATAAGTAAATAGCCTGTAGTGCGTGTGAGCGTTGCAGTCTACTAGCGCAAAACACGCCATAGTCAATGCTCAGAACTAGCACAAACATGGCACCTATCCAATGGAACAGGTTCAACGGTTGGCTTAATTGCGCAACCAGTAATGCCGTAGACACCGACAGCAAAATAACACTGAATACCTGCCAGGAAGCTTTCGCTTTCTCTTTTAGT
Organism: Idiomarina sp. UBA4520; assembly: GCF_002388365.1. Classification (NCBI taxonomy): domain Bacteria; kingdom Pseudomonadati; phylum Pseudomonadota; class Gammaproteobacteria; order Alteromonadales; family Idiomarinaceae; genus Idiomarina; species Idiomarina sp. UBA4520. The sequence continues at coordinate 202,620 of NZ_DGMK01000014.1, forward strand.
GCCGCTCCCCGATTCAGGAATATAAACAGTACAAAGAAGCTTAAAGCCAACAGCGCGCCCAACCAAACCTGCATAGACTGCCGGTATTCGCCCAGCGCACTAGAGGCATGCTCTATTGGGTCGAAAACTTGCGCCCACGGTTTGTCATAAAAACTCGCAGCGGCGTTCCCCTGTTGTAGGCGCACAACACTTAGCCAACGGTCGTTAAAAGGGTACAAAAACTGGTGTTCGAGCGGATGAACTGCGTCTGCAGCATTAAGTTTGGGTGCTGATATCCCCAACCACTGCAAAAAAGCAACGCCTTCACTGGATTCAAATAGCTGTTGTTGCAGCTCGATGACATCTTGCTGCTGGGAAGTTGGCGAATAATAGTCGCTAATACCAATGGCGTGATAGCTCTCGTCGACAAGACTGGTTCTTTCAAGCGCCTGCTGACGAGTATCGCCGGCGACAAGGATAACCTCGGGACTGAAATAAAACGACGTATGCTCTCGCAAATAGTTTTCTTCTTCTAACAGCGGTTTGGGGGAGCTGGCTAGCAAACGGACGCTGTCATTAGATGCATGAGCGGCTATCAGAATGACCACCGTGATCACCGGCAGCACCGTTAGCCAACGACTCGGTAGTTGTCGTTGTAGTCGACAATACCCTGTTTCGGCTTTTTCACAAAACCGCTGCCATTTCGCTTGCGGTTGCTTAGGTTTAGGTAACCAAGGCAAGGTAAGAGTCACCAACAAAACCGCGCTGAATAATGCCGCCGCCATAAACACACCCAGCTGCTGTAACAGAGGAAGCGGAACCGCTAACAACAGAACGTAGCCGGCTATCGTTGTTAAACCACCCAACCAAAGTGCAGGGGTCAATGCTTTCCAGGCTGACGCTCCGTGACTGCGCGCAATAAACCCATGGATAACATAATCAATACACAGACCGATGAAGCTGGTTGCAAATACCAACATCAGCACATGCGGTGAAGACGACCAAAACAGCGTTGCCAGTAGCCCAAAGGCCGACGCAACAGCCAGTAAACTTAGTGTATAAAACAGCTGGAAGGGGGAGCGAAACACCCAAATTAAAACGCTTAGAACCAATAATAAAGACAGTCCGCCAAACCAAGTCATTTCCTGTTTGGCTTGCTTAGCGCCAGCATCCGCGTGAAAAATTAAGCCGCTTCGATAACTGCTTATGTCAGCATCGGTTTGCTTTACCGCGCTGATAAAGCCATTAAGCTGAGCAACCACTTGCTGTGTTTGGTTTATGCTTAATGCGTCACCCGCAATTTGCAGTGGCACCAGTACTTGCACCGTTTCTTCGTCAGTGCGGCTATAAAGACCGTTATAGTTTTTATAGCCCGGCATTAAATCCGGTAAGCTCTTGAGATAGCGCTGTGTCAGCAATAAAGGGTCTTGAGTCACTGGAACCAGTACGGGTTCAGGACTTTGCAACAAGCTTTGAGCATCGCTAATAAGCCCATTGAACTGCCCCGCACGTAACCGCTCAGTACCTTGTCTCGTGGCCAAACGCCCCGCATGCTCACGGTAAAATGATAAAAACGCTTTGGTGTCTGTCAGTTCGGCTCGTTTTAACGTCGGTTCACGCTGTAGCAATACAGCAACCTCCGACTCCACTGTCGCGCGTAGTTCGCCAGCTATATGTCCGCTTTGCTCGAAAGCAATCAGTAATTGCTGTGTATTGGGCTGCTGGCTCTCAAGATAAGCGCGCTGGGTTTCTGACACTTGATTGGGTAACGCATCCGCTAAGCTGCTTTGCCAACTGACTTTGGGTAGCTGCTGACTCATGCCCGCCGCCAGCAGTCCCAGAAGTATCAATAGGAAGACAACGCGACTCACCCGTTTCACTGCGGCGCCTCAGCAAAGTTTATTTCGGTTCTATTGCCGTTCGTTTCGTGCAATTCGACACGCTCGACCCGCGTATTACCACAACTGAGGATACGTTGCATGACACCAGCCAGCGTGTCGGAGTTTGGCACCATCTGTACGCAGTTTTTTTGTAAGCTCAAACTAAACTGCTCTTGCAGAACTCGTTCGTCCTGTTTCAGAATCGCTAGCAGCAACTCAGCGATGGTTTCACTGCCCGTTGCTGACGTTTGCTGTGAACCTTTAAAAATGCCCTGCTCAGTTATTTTTAATGATTGTTTCTGTGGCTTCTGCGTTTCCCACAAAATGGCCTCTTCAGTAATGGTCATTTCGCCAGAGCTCACTAGCGCTCTGGGTAAACCCGACAAATACTTACGCTGCTCAAATATGACTGTCAGCGGCAATGGCTGAGCTTGCTCTGATAGCTTTTTTAGTGCCTGTTCAGAAGTTGCTGTTTCCGCTTTCACGCCCGCAGTTAGCATTAACGCCAGAATTAGTACGAATAAACGCATCATGAGCGTGTGACCCCAAGCTTTTCAAATACGATATCCGGCGACTCAAACAGCATTTCTTTTGTGTTTTTGCAGACAGCCACTTGCACACTGGTCGCTTTGGTCAATAACTCATCGGTTTCAACACAGCGAATTTCGTAATTCATCTTCAGCCGGTGCTCCCACTCGACCAATGTTGCCGTCACCCGAATGTCCTGACCGTAAGTGGCCGAGGCAACATACTTCAAACGTAAGTCGACTATCGGCCACAGGTGCCCGTTAGCCTCCATCGTGGGATAGTCGTAGTCGAAAGTTCTCAGCAGCTCGCTGCGTGCCATTTCAATATATTTAATATAATGTCCGTGCCAAACCACCTGCATGGCGTCGACATCAAAAAATGGCACATTAATGGTTAAACTGGCTTGCTTCATGCGGACTCCCCATACAGGTTCCATGGTTTGCTGCGAATTTTCTCTAACCAGCCTCTAAGTTCGTGTTCCAGCGGTCTATCTTCTACTAGCAGTTCGAATTCAGCGGCTAGCGACGCTCGCATTGCCGCCAACTCTGGCCCGGTTTCACGCAGCTTCCCTGCCATACGTTCGCGCAGAACACTGCCCTGGTAGGACGCTAACAAGGTGGCCACTGTCACTTGCTCCGTGAGCTCGAGTACCCGCATACAATCGCGAGCGGCAATGGTTCCCATACTGACTTTATCCTGGTTATGACATTCAGTAGAGCGTGAAAAAACACTCGCTGGCATAGTCAGCTTCAATGCTTCTGCTGTCCAGGCAGAACAACCAATTTGCACCGCTTTAAAGCCATGGTTAATCGCTTTTCGCTCGCCTTCAGCCGCCGATAAATTCGATGGCAAGTCATGATTCATTTTCGTATCAAGCAACAACGCCATTTGCCGGTCATGCAAATCGGCCAGATTTGCTATAGCTGCCTTCATCGAGTCCATGACCATAGCAATGTGGCCGCCGTAGAAGTGGCCTCCATGCAAAACATGTTCGCCAATGCCATCAATAATCGGGTTATCGTTAGCACTGTTCAGCTCGTTTTCAATGGTGTCTTTGAACCACGGTAAAGCGTCTTTCAACACACCAATGATGTGCGGCGCACAGCGAATGGAGTAGCGATCCTGCAACCGGGAGGAATTACGCGGATGCTCATGATGATTCAAGTCGTCACGTATCCACTTGGCGACTTGTTGCTGGCCTTTATGCGGTTTAACGGCAAACAGCAGTTCGTCAAAATGGTTTGAATTACCTTCTAATGCAATGCTGGCTAACGCAGTAATACGGCTAGACAGGCGCGTTAAATAGTCGGCACGATCCCAGGCAAGACAAGCCAGTGCGGTCATCACCGCCGTGCCATTCATTATCGCTAAACCTTCTTTGGGGCGCAGCCTATGAAGTTCGACACCCAGAGCCTTGAAGGCTTCCGCGCTTGTCATAATTTCACCGTTAAAGCGGACATCCCGCTCGCCAATTAAAGCGCCAGCAATATAAGACAGCGGTGTTAAATCACCACTGGCGCCAACACTGCCCTCTTTCGGAATTAGTGGCAGCATATTTTCATTCAGCATCAGTACCAAACGTTCTAACAGCGGCCGACTCACTCCTGAATAACCCTGAGTCAGCGATGCCAGGCGCACCGCCAAAATAGCGCGCGTTTCCTGCTCGTTAAAGTAGTCGCCCAACCCACAGCCGTGGAAGCGTGTTAAATGAATAGGCAGCTCTGAAACCAGGTTGTCAGGTACAGAAACGGTACAGCTGTCACCATAGCCCGTGGTCACGCCGTAAATCACGCCATCCTGCTCTAACAAGTCATCGAGGAAACGAACACCAGCGTCAATTCGGGCAACAAACTCCGGCGCTTTACTCAAGGTTGCTGTCACCTCATTGTTAGCAAGCGCTACAACATCTTCTATGGTGACCGGCTGTTCGCCAAAACAAACGTTTGATGTCGTCATACTACTGACTGTCCTTATGCCAAAAATCAAAAAAATTAAACCACTGGTATGGGTAGCGAATAGCGAGCTGCTCTAATTGCTCGGCGTATTGCTTCAGCACCGGCTGTAATGCCTCTTGCCGACGCTTTCGCGGAAGCTTTAACTGCTCACAAGCGAAATTTAAATACAGATCGTAGTTACCGTCTTCCGGGTTCTTCAAACAGAATAAAAAGTACACAGGGCATTCTAGCACGCTCGCGAGTATCCACGGCCCCAAAGCAAATGGCGCTGGCTGCCCCAAAAACTCATGAGTGACTGACTGCCTTGGTGCTGTTACCGACGTTCTGTCGCCGACAATAACGACATACTCGCCATTATCAATGCGCTCTTTAAGCATAATGGCCAGCCCCATATCAATGTCAGTCACTTGAATAAGGTCTATATCGGCCTTCGGATTAACAGCTTTTAAAGCCTTGTTGAACGACTGGGCATGTTGGGTGAACACCAGCACATTCAACCGTCGACTGTACTTCTTACCCGCCATTGCTCTGGCCACCTCGAGATTCCCCAGGTGGCTGCCAATAAGCAGCCCGCCTTCGGGTCGCTTTTCCAGTTCAGAGAATTGCGTATCGCCACAGTTGCGGACGGCATATTTTGGAGATTTGCCTACCCAGGCATCAATCTTTTCCAGGGCATGCAAACCAAACTGCCAGAAATGATACCAGCTTTTCCGCCAACCGGGCGGCTGGGTAAACGGGCTCTTGCCCCCCGCAAATTCATGGACTCGCTTTAAAAACTGACAGGACGCTCGCCGCGACGCTTTGCCCGTTAAAAAGAAATAGGTAATAACAGGTGCCAACACCAAACGCATCAGCCAATGTCCACCGTACTGGTAGGCTCTTAGGACAAAAAGAATACCCCAATAGCTGCCACGCTCTTCGGTTTTTGCCCAATGCTGCTCTGCCATAATCTAGCTCTTAAACCTTCTGGCCAATAGCATCGGCGCTCTTGGCAGCATCCCGAAAAACAACCGGGTGTGTAGCCAGGATATTTTCACATTGTCTTTAAATGCTCGGAAATGTGACTGCCCCTGCTCCGGGTAAATAACCTTAGTGGGGATAAACAAAACGGGTACTCCCCGCCAATACAGCCTAACCATAATTTCGATGTCGAAGTCCATTCGCGTGCCAATGTTGACCTTATCCATAAGTTCAGTGGTAGCCGCTAACGGGTACACTCGAAATCCGCACATGGTGTCTTTCACTGACATAGAGAGTGTTTCAATATGCACCCAAAAATGCGTAATCTTTCGGCCAATTCGACGGGCGGTTGGCATGGAATCATCATACTGCGGATGTCCGCTTATTAACGCCTCTGGCCGCTGTTTAGCGAGTTCTAAAAATTGAGGAATATCAGCGCTGTCGTGCTGACCGTCAGCGTCAATTTGCAGCGCATGAGTATACCCTTGTTCTGAAGCGACCCTGAAACCCTCCAGGCAAGCACCGCCTTTACCACTGTTCTCAGGAAGCGTATGCAGCAACACCTCGGATGCAAAACGCTCAGCCAGCTGAAACAGTACTTTTTTTGTCTCTTCGTTAGAGCCATCATCAACAATAATAATGGGCACCGCATAGCTCAACAGCTTCTCCACCGTTGCTTCGATAGTGCGGTGGTGATTATAAATTGGAACGAGAAAGCAAAACTTCGGCTCAGACATAACAGTCACTTAAAACACCAAACGACCGGACGATAACGCCGTGTCGCCTTTTTTATAGTTAAACGTAATGCAGTCTTTTCGTTTACGCTGTATCACCAAGTCAACGTCGGCACCGGGTAAAATCATATCGTTGAACTTTAACACCTCAACCCGCTGAATGCTGACCGGTGTAGACCAGTGCTGCGATGCCAGCTGAACCACCCAGTCAAGCTGTGTAACGCCCGGAAGAATGGGCGCCGATGGAAAGTGCCCCTGCAAATAGATACAGTCTTCACTCAACCGAAAACTGCCGACTATTTCAGCGTTATCAGCATCGTTCACTCGCTCGCTCAAGGATGAAAATTCCGGTAGCTGCGTTTTCATTTCAGTCATTCCTTGTTACGTCGGTAAAGAGGTTTTGCAGTGCGGCCTGAGTGACTTTTCCGGCATCGTTAATTGGGAGCGCAGAAACATAGCGAAACCGTTTGGGGACCACGACTTTTTCAAAGCGTTGTTGCAAATGATGCCTTAATGCCTGACGCACAGCAAAGCGTCCCTCGCTTTCCAGCGCCTTTCTGCCAGAGTCCGTCAGTATTATCACCAAGCCAATTTCATTGCGTTTACCTTCCAGCAAACAAGCCTTTACCTGACTTACCCAGTCTTGTTGGAGGGTGAAGCGCTCAACTTCATTTAAAGACACACGTTTCTCAGCAATTTTTACCACGGTGTCTTTTCTGCCTAACAAATGAAAGCGACCCTGTTGCTCGATTTTTATCTGATCTTCAGAGATAAATTCATCCTCTGGGTTCGCCAGATGAGGTGATGTCACAGCCAAAACGCCGTGCTCGGTGGCCCGGACTTTAACACCAACAAGCGGGGTAAATGCCTCGCCGCCGTTGTTACGCTGACGCCAGGCAATACCGCCGGTTTCGGTACTGCCATAAACCTCAATAGGAACAACTAAATCATGCTTTTTAAAATCGATGGGGACCTGTTCCGGTAGCGGCCCGCCCGATGAGAAAATGGCCTTTAACGCCTCATTCCGGGCACTCAGCTCGTCCAGATTATCAAGACGTTGTAAGTGTGCAGGGCTACCGACCAATACATGACGCTGACCGTCATCCGCTAGCACTTCGGCAAGCTGCTCCGGATACTCAATTAACTGTGTGTTCACGACCCGACCACTGGCTAACGGCCACAATACCGTAAACAACAAACCATAAATATGTTGATGGGTGACGGTTGAAACTATACGGCTACCCGCTATCAACTCGCCAAAGGTCGCTTCCAACGTCTCAACTTCATTGAGCAGCTGACGAATTGTTTTGATGACCGGTTTGGGCTTACCGCTACTGCCTGATGTGAAAAACGTTAACTGACTGTCTAACGAGCCGCTCAACGTCTGAAGCTGTTGCTGCTCACTAAGGTCTGGTAACTTTGACGGCACCCTCACATCATAACTTTGGCTTAGTTCAGCCAGGGTTACTGGTTTATCGTTCGAGGGTAATACGATATCGCGGCCAAGGCTTAAGAACGCAAAGAACCAAACACTAAACTCGTAGAGATCGCTGCGGTACAAAAGTACTCTGCCAGAGTGGTCGTCCAGCCATTGAGCGGCGCCGCGCACATCATTAAGCCATTGCTGAGCGCAAACGACACCTTGCGGTGTTTGCATACAAGGCGCATTTAATGCCTGCCAGGACAGCTCCCAGCAGTTAGTGTTTGTCTTTAACAACACGACGAACACTCCATTCAATAATAAACAATAAGCCCATCAGCACGTAGGCGATAAATCCGTTATAAAGAGTCCAGATGTCCATATCGCCATAGAGCACCGTGGCCAGTGAAACGGCACCATTCACCAGAAAAAAGCCCACCCAGACCCAAGTGACCTTTTCGGTGTAAGCAACGGCTTTTTCCGATAACTCCCCTTCCATTAAGCGAGCCAGGCGAGTGATGACGGCAGGCTTGAACCATAAAGACAGTAAAAAGACAGTCAGCATTGCTGCGTTCATCCAAACAGGGTAAAGCAATACACTGGTAAGCTGGTCAGTAAACAAGAAGGTGATAGCGACCACAATAAGAACGACTGCTGACACCCAGCTCCTGGGGTTTTTTATACCTTGAATTGCCACTTGTGACACAAGTACGGCAAGCAGGATTAATAGCAGCCCGTCAGTTAATCCTTGCTGCGCTAACCACCAGACTAAAAGTGGGTAGGCAATCAGCACTATACTGATTAACGTGCGCAGCAAGAGTTTCATTATTCGCCGTGAACAAGCTTATAAACTTCGTTGACAACGTCATCTACTGTGCGGACGGCTTTGAAAGCATCGGGGCTAATTTTCTTACCCGTAATTTCGCGTAGCTTAACGACCAGGTCTACCGCATCAATCGAGTCCAAATCTAAATCTTCATATAAGTTGGCTTCTAATGCGATTTCATCCGACTCAATCTCGAAGTCCTCTTCAAGAATCTGGGTGAGTCTAGCGTATACTTCGTCTTTCGTTTTCATCTTTCCCTCGTTCATTAACCGCGATTTGCCGCAACAAAGTCAGCTATGGTATCCACGCTATAAAAGTGCTTTTTTGTCTCCGCCGAATTCGCATCCAGCTTTACATCAAACTGTTTCTTAATGGCTAACCCCAACTCTAATGCGTCAATAGAGTCCAGGTTTAAGCCATCGTCATCGTCGCCAAATAGTGCTGCTGAGTCGTTAATATCGGATACTTCTACATCTTCAAGATCCAACGACTCGATAATCAACTGCTTGATCTCTGTTTTCAGACTGTCTGTCATCTTGTAACACCTTTTCATAAAAATTCTGCAAGTCACGCGTTAAGTGGCGTGCGGCAATACTCAGTTTTTCTTCATCGCGATACGCTTGGGTATCAATTTCTTTTAAATAATGAACAGAAAGTGTTGGTTTTTCTTTAGGCGCCTGATACCACATTTCATTTTTAATCAGTGTGACTGGCGAGCAGTCAACCCAAAGCGCCGTCACCTTCGCTTTTGTGCGCAACGCTAAATGCGCTGCCCCCCGCTGAAACCGAATCTTCTCACCGGGCGTTGTACGTGTGCCTTCCGGGAATATAATTAGGTTACAGCCTTGCTCGAGCGACTCCTGACAGTCCTTCACCAGTTCATCCGGGTCTTCATTACTCAAGTAACCGGTCGACTTTATCACCCCCTTCATAAAAGGGTTTTTCCATAAATGTGACTTAACGACACAATCTGGGTTGGGCACAAAGGAAATAAGCGCCACTACGTCAATAAGGCAAGGGTGGTTCGCAATAATAACCTGCCCTTTCACCTGTTTAAGTTGCTCTACCGCTTTGAAGTCGAAGTTGAACACACCCGTCCACTTCATGACACCAATAAACCAGCGAAACGTTAGTTGCACCAAACGTCTTGCCCGCGCCTGACGCAATTCCTCGTTGCCTGCTGAAATGAGCTTCAGTGCCGGCAGCGCCGTAAGTGATAAAATGACTCCGCCAATACCAAATATGGCAAAGCACAACCCCGTCGCTAAACGGCGCCAGGTTCTGTTAATAAACTTCCAGAGCCTAACTAACATGCCAACTCCAGCTGTTTGCGCCATAGTTTACTACTAAGCGTTGCTTGCCTTGTTCCAGACAATGTTGAAGCTTTTCAGCAACGTCGTAAGCGTCGTAATGTTCAGCAGACTCACGAGACTGATCCAAAATCACTTCGCGACCGTTTTCTCTATCGAGCAAAACCGCCTGAGCGAACGCATGAATAGGCGAGTTTTGCTGTTTTCTATACACTTCAGGCGGTGTTTCGTCAGCGACGACCAACAACACTCTTTCAAACTCATTTGATACTTGTGCAATTGCTTCCAGCCAACCCAGCGGATACGTCTCTTCCCCGCCAGATATCGTTGTCATTGCCTGCTGATTATCGACAGCCATACTATACTGACCCAAAACAGCATTATTCACAGAAAGCCCGAATTGAGTCGGCGATAACACTTCCCCCTGGACTAATGTTCTTAGCAGCTTCTCTGTGCGTTGTAAGTCGCCATGACGTGTCGCCAAAACGACAGGTGTGTTATGTACACCTTTCTCCCGCTCCGCAAGCTCCATTATGGCTGTTACAATTAGTTTTGAATAAGAGCTCAAACGACGTCGCATTGATGCCGGAACCTGTTTTAAACGGTCACGACATTCACTGGTAACTAGGGTACTATCAGCGACAAAGACTTTCGCTTGAGAAGCTCTCATAATGTATTTGTTCAGGTACTCAAAAAAGATGCGGAATAGTACAGAATTTAGCGTCGATTTTCAAAAATATAACATCGTCTATGGTTATCGGATATAGGCTACTCCCTTATGGGTTAAGCCGCAAAGAAACGTCCTTAGAAGCAGGAAAACTGTTAAAACAATTAGTTGCACAAGAAACCGGCGTGTCCTTAGCTGATGTTTCTCTTCAAAAAAACGACAATGGCGCCCCTCAGCTGTCCGTTTCAGGCACTAATGTTTATTGCTCTATTAGCCATAAAAAAAATTTTGTCGTTGCCGCATACTCCGCCGAGTCTCCCATAGGCGTTGATGTCGAGAACCTAGAGTCAAACAAAGATTACAGCCGCATACGCGAGCACTACGCAGACGGCTTTTTGAAGGGAGTAACAACAAAAGAGGATTTCTTTTACCGTTGGACGCTTGCGGAGGCCTACGCAAAGGCGTCGGGCCGGCCGTTATTAGAAGTCTTAGCGCAACCGTTCGAACCTACCGAGAACCTGCATTACACAACGATAAGCAACTTTTTAGTCTGCACCTACGTAGACTCTAATAAGGATAAATTTCAACGACCTAAAGTCATTCTGTTATAGAGTGGTCGTTATTTTTCTTTGCTCTACACTTAAATAAAACACTAAAAAAGACGAGCTCACTATGAACACAGCCAAAAACAAACTGATATACACTCTCGGGTTTCTCGGGCTCATTCCTTTTATCGTTAGCTCGCTGGCTGAGCTTATGCAGGTTGAGTCTTTGTTTGGCATTCAACCACTTGATCTACTCATTACCTACGGTGCGATTATTCTGACGTTTCTCGGTGGTGTGCTGTGGGGCCGAGCGCTGCACAGAGCAGAGAGCGAACCCACTAATGCGCTACTGGTTCTAAGCAATGCTTTTGCCATACTTGCCTGGCTAACCCTATTACTGGACTCATCTGCTTGGTCACTAGGTCTTCAAATGGCCGGATTTGCGACCTTGCTTTTCTTCGAGCAGAAGCTGGCGAGAAGCTCAGCCATGACCTCTTACATGGGTTATTACCGCATTCGCTTAATACTAACGTCAGCGGTAATAGTCTGTGAGCTGTTAGTTTTCTGGAATCATATTCTTTAATTCTTTGCTTCATGATAACGAGCCAGGGTTTCGGCATAAATATGGCGAACATCCTGGCTGAAACGCTCTACTGAATAAGCTTTGGCAAAACTTTCAGCGTTGTCGGAAAGCTCCTTACGCAAGCTCTCATCGTTAAGAATACGCTCTACTCTTTCCAACCAAACCGCTTGCTTAGCGGGCGTTTTATAACCGTTAAATCCGTCTTCCACAACATCATCAATACCACTAGAACGAACCGCAACAACCGGTAAGCCCGCAGCCATAGCTTCCAAAATAACCATGCCCTGCGTTTCAGACTGAGACGCGAACAAAAAGGCGTCTCCTAGCTGATACCAGTTGGCCATATTTTCAGGCGCTACCGAGCCCACCAGCTGAATGGTTTGTGTTAAACCGAGCTCGTCTATTTTCGCTTGTAATCGCTGCTTCTGGTGTCCATCACCCACAATTAATAGCCGGAACGCCTTGTCGGTGTTCTTCTTGAGCTCTGCCAGCGCGTCTATCATAAAGTCGATGTTTTTCTCGTTAGAGAGTCGCGACACGCTCACAAAAACGGTTTCATCTTTTATTTTCAGCCGCTTTTTAAGCTTCTCAACTTGCGCTGGTTCCACGTGCTGAAAGCGGTCGTATTCAATGCCTGTCGGCTGCACATAGGTTGGTGCTGTCACCCCTATCATGCGCAGGTACTCTTCGGTTGAGTCGGTCGGCACAATGACAGCATCACACTTGTTCGCAAATCGGCGCACTAGAAAGTGCGCAATAATATTACGAAACAGAGACCCCGGTAAAAACACAAAGTGCGCGTAATGTTCGAGTCGCGTGTGATACGTATAAACAGCCGGCACTTTCAAGCGGCGAGCCATGTAAACACCCAATGAACCTATCCAAAACGGATGATGCACATGAATAATATCCGGCTTAAACGCTTTAACTTTTTTGCGCACCGCAGACGAAAAGATATTGGCGAAGCGAAATTCACTTTTTTCACCAAACGAGAAAATAGACGGCATGCGTATTACATTCTTTTCTTTTTTTCGTGTTTTCTTGTAACGCGGTGCCACAATGAGCACGGTGTCTTTAAGCTTCTCCAGTCCGCAGCGTAAACGTTCTATTGAAATAGGTACACCACCAATAAACGGCAGGTAGTTGTTGGTGAACATGGCTACTTTCAGGTGGCGGTTTAACCATGGGTCGGCATCAATGTCGTAGTCCGGATAATAATCTTTTCCTATAAAAACAGCGTTGTAGAGCTTGGTGCTGATAACCAGAAACACTGCCACCAACAGAATAAAGTTTAAATAGCCCACATAAAACAACGAGTGAATGAAAAACCAAAAGCTCTCTAGTTGTTTTAGTATCGGATGCTGACCAATCTCCAGTTCTTGAACTGAGTGGTCGACCGAACCATCCGCGTTCACGCTCACTTTAACGTAGTGATAAAAACTCTCGTCCTGATTCAATACCAACCCGCCAGCACCACCGGTCGTAATATAAGGAATGCCTTTGTAGTCACTTTCCGAGTAAATAGATATGTTCGATGAAAACACCCGGTCAACGCCATAATTACTCAGTGTCTGTTGAAGCGCATGACGAAATTCGATGGGCTGTAAATAGTCATCCTCTTCCGCAAGAATAAACTCTTCTGCGGGCTCCATAGGAGGGTGCCCAATAAACACAAACCGATGCTTGGAGTTATCGGCTTTTAAAATCTCGGTCAGCCAACGCAGCTGCCACTGCCAAGGGGTTTTACCGGTGCTGTCGAGGAATATTAAGCGACTGTTCCCGGCTGTAAAGCTGAAAAAATGCGGGCCGTAATGGTCATAAAAACGGAAGCTGCCAAATTCCTCGTATTCATTTTCACCAAACGTCAGCAAGTAAGGCATTTCCAGGTGGGACAAAGTGCCCCGTATCGCTCGGTACTTGTCTTCTCCGCCACTGCTCACTGCATTACCGGCAGATATCAGAAAGTCGATGTTTTCATTATTAAGCATAGGAATAATGCGGCGCTCGAATATTCCTACCGAGTTATTAATGTTGCCGACAACCGCAAAGCTATAACTGTCCTGACCTTCCAGACGAGCACTAATGGCAGCCAGTTGATCGGTGTGTTCCGCTTTAAACTCTGAGGTAACTAAGTTTAAGTAAATTTTATAACCAATAAGGCCAACAATAATGGCGATATTTAAATAAAACAGGATTTTTAAAAGCTTGGTTTTTGTCATGATACATCCTGTTTATGAGCAGATTTAACGAGATACCTTTGCAATACAATTAAACCGACGATCATTCCCAGATAAATCGTCAAAAAGCGCCAGCTGAACGTAACTAATAATAAATGATTATTCGCCAAAATATCATTAAAGAAGCTGCCGAACACACCTTCTGATATGCCTGATGCCCCAGGGGTCGGGGCGAAATACATAATGAAGGTAGTCATCACCAGTAAGCCAAGGCTCACTAAGTAATTTATATCGTAGCCCAGTCCCCACATTAAAAGCGCAGGAAAACTGAATAAACTGATGAGAAACACGGCGGTGAAAAATACCGACAACGCAATAGCTGACTTTGAACCACGGCAATACTCTGCAAAGCTTCGACTAAAACGAAGCATTTCCCGACGAGCTTTGTATTGCCAGCGCTGGTGCCGTGACTCGCTTATTAAGTGCAATTTGTACAAACTGTGAAACAGCTTACTTAACGGGCCAATGAGCCAATGAGCTCTTAGCAAAACAATAGCGAAAAAAGCCAAATAAAGAACAATAAAGACAGCCAGTGCGCCGCCAATGTCACTGATAAAGGCTTCGTTTTGCAAGGGGGGTAAAGTCAGCAAAAACACCGGCGTCAGCGAAAAAATAAAGAAAATGGCCAGCACCGTTCGTATGGTGGTTGCTGCGGTCGCCCTACCAATAGGAACCCCGTGCCTGTGCAAAAACCAAACCTGTGCGAAGCCGCCACCGGTAGCCATAGGAGTAATATTCGAGAAAAAGATATTAATGAACACTAGCTTAGCCATTGCGCTTTTGGGTATTCTGTAGCCTAGCGCTCTTAAGGTGTAATAAAGTCGCAGCCCGTCAGCAGCGAAGTACACTATTAGAAGTAGAATGGTCAGGCTGATAACTTCAGGTGCAAACAGCCGGAAGTCAAAGGTAAGCTCACGGTTAGAAAAGTGATCATAAATGGCGTAGAAACCAGCGGCTGTAAGTGCAATGAACAGCAACGCAAACAAAAGCAGTCGTTTCCCTGACGTTTGGGGCTTTTGCGTATCCTTACTTTCGGTTGTCATTAATGATTCTCCGCCCCTTCGTATCTGCCTGAGATTATGAGGGGGCGGAGAAAGTATGTCAAAACAAGGCGCTAAGACTTGCCCGTTAATATGCCGGCATTAAGAACACTTCACGCACACAGTTACGCGGGTTTGCGTTTATTGCGTACAACACAGCGTCTGCAACGTCATCCGGGTCCAGCTTGTCCGGCTTAGGTTCGTCAAAGAATGGCGTGTTCACCATACCCGGCGCTATGGTCGTGCAACGGCCGTTCCACTCTTTCATTTCTTCGGCTAAGTTCTGTGCGAAACCGTGTACAAACCATTTGGTGGCGCCATACACCGAGCCTTTAAGCGTAATACGTCCGGCAGCAGAGCCGGTCATTAAAAAGTGGCCCGTCGTTTTGCGTAAATGCGGCAAGGTCAGTTTCGCGGTATAAAGAAGCCCGTTAATGTTCACATCAACCATCTGCTTCCATTCTTCAGCGTCACCTTCTTCAGTACCTGGCGTTGAAACACCGGTTCCTGCGTTTGCGAACACCGCGTCTAGCTGACCAAACTTATCAACGCCTTGTTTAACAGCTTGCTCTAGCTCGTCATAGTTACCAGCATCGGCTGCAACACCAACGGCGTTGTCTTCACCAAATTCTTTAACCAGCGCACCCAACTTGTCTTTCCGGCGAGCCGTTAATATCAGCTTCAGGCCTTCCTGCGCCGCTTTGCGCGCCGTGGCTTCACCGATACCACTTGAGGCACCGGTAATTAATAGAACTTTCGACATGCTTCCTCCTGAATCTTACTTAACTAACTCTATTGTACTCATGATCACGAGTTAGCGATCAACTCATCTAGCTGTAAGAAAAAACTCCAATCGACAATGGTGGCTTTCAGCCCGGTTATTATGGTTTCTTTCCATAAAGCATAGTACGCCATTGACTTACCCTGCTTTTAAACCCACAATATATACGCCAGTGACGCACTAATGATATTTATGGAAAGCTTAAGGCAACTACGGATGTTATTTGTTTTCGGTAAGAATGAGCAAGACAACCTTACTGATGAGCAACTCAGTCAGCTAAGGGGAATTGTTGAAAGGTGGTCACAATGAAAAGTGAATTATTTAACGAGCTACTGGAAAGCGTTGAACAAATGGATGAAATTGCTAAAGGCGAAAGGGAGCCATCCAGGGAAGAGTTTATTGCTTCGATACGAATCAAAAACATTAGAAAATCGGTAAAGCTTAGCCAGCCAAAATTCGCTCGTTTAATTGGTGTTGAAGTAAGCACTTTGCGAAACTGGGAGCAAGGTCGTAGAGAGCCGACAGGCCCAGCTCGGGTTCTAATTAAGGCAATTGAAAATGATCCTGAAAACGTAATAAAGGCGTGCCAATAGACACGCCTTTATTCAGGTTTAACCGATTACTTTAAATCAAAGCGGTCGGCATTCATGACTTTAGTCCAGGCTTTCACGAAGTCTTTTACAAACTTCTCCTGGTTGTCGTCCTGAGCGTAAAGCTCTGAATAAGAACGCAGAATAGAGTTTGAACCAAAGACTAAGTCAATACGGTTGGCGGTCCACTTAAGCTCGTCTGTTTTGCGGTCGCGAACTTCGTAGTGGTCACCAGCTTTTTTCCAGACATTGTTCATGTCGGTCAGGTTGACGAAGAAGTCATTCGTTAATACGCCAACACGGTCGGTAAATACACCGTGCTTAGACTCGCCGTAGTTCGCACCTAAAGCGCGCATGCCACCGACAAGAACCGTCATTTCCGGCGCTGTTAAGCCCATGAGTTGCGTTCTGTCGAGCATCAACTCTTCTGCCGGAACTTCATAGTCTTTCTTCAGGTAGTTACGATAGCCGTCGTGCAATGGCTCCAGTGGCTCAAAGCTTTCTGCGTCAGTCTGCTCGTCTGTGGCATCACCACGACCAGGAGCAAACGGCACAGTAATGTTGTAGCCCGCCTCTTTCGCGGCTTTCTCAACGGCTGCCGTACCGCCCAGAACAATTAAATCTGCAATGCTCACTTTTTTGTCCAGAGATGACTGCGCCTCTTCCAGTTTCGCCAGCACTTTTTGCAGTTTTTCCGGCTCGTTACCGTGCCAGTCTTTCTGCGGTGCTAAGCGAATACGGGCACCGTTTGCGCCACCACGGAAGTCTGAGCCCCGGAAAGTGCGAGCACTGTCCCATGCTGTAGAAATAAGCTCATAAGAGGTTAAGCCACTATTTAACAGCGTGTCTTTTAAGTCGGCAATTTCCGCTTCACTCAGGGTGTAGTCCACTTTTGGAATTGGATCCTGCCAAATCAGGTCTTCTTCCGGCACATCAGGACCTAAATAACGGTCTTTTGGACCTAAGTCGCGGTGCGTCAGCTTAAACCAGGCGCGAGCGAACACATCAGCAAAGTATTCCGGATCTTTGTAGAACTTCTCCGCAATTTTGCGGTATTCCGGATCTACTTTCATGGCCATGTCAGCGTCAGTCATAATAGGGTTATGACGAATAGACGGATCTTCCACATCGACCGGTTTGTCTTCCTCTTTAATGTTTATGGGCTCCCACTGCCACGCGCCAGCCGGGCTTTTCTTCAGCTCCCACTCGTAGTTAAACAGCAAATAAAAGTAGCCGTTGTCCCACTTAGTTGGCTCTGTGGTCCAGGCACCTTCAATGCCACTGGTCACAGTGTCGCGACCCATGCCTTTACCGCCACTGTTGCGCCAACCAAAACCTTGCTCTTCAACGTCAGCCGCTTCCGGTTCCGGACCTAAGTTTTCTTCTTTACCATTACCGTGGCATTTACCAACAGTATGACCACCCGCCGTTAACGCGCAGGTTTCTTCGTCGTTCATTGCCATGCGTTTGAAAGTTTCTCGCACGTCTTTTGCCGTGCGCGCTGGGTCCGGCTGTCCGTCAACGCCTTCCGGGTTCACATAAATTAAGCCCATTTGCACTGCAGCCAGAGGGTTTTCCAGCGACTCACGCTCGTCATCAGAGCTATAACGGTTTTTCGTTTCCGCTAACCACTCTTTCTCACTACCCCAGTATGTGTCTTCCTCAGGGTGCCAAATGTCCTCGCGACCACCGGCAAAACCAAAGGTTTTAAGACCCATAGACTCATAAGCCATATTGCCGGCCAAAATGAACAAATCTGCCCACGACAGTTTATTGCCGTACTTCTTCTTGATTGGCCATAACAGACGACGCGCTTTGTCTAAGCTAACGTTGTCTGGCCAGCTGTTTAACGGCGCGAAGCGTTGGTTACCCGTGCCGCCGCCACCACGACCATCGGCCAAGCGGTAAGAGCCTGCCGAGTGCCAGGCCATTCGAATCATTAAGCCACCATAGTGACCCCAGTCGGCCGGCCACCAGTCCTGGCTGTCGGTCATAAGGTCTTTTAAGTCTTGCTTTAATTCTTCTAAATTAATCTTTTTGAATTCTTCTGCGTAATTGAAGTCTTCATCCATCGGGTTCGACTTAGTATCATGCTGGCGCAGAATTTCCAGCTTCAGTGAATTAGGCCACCAATGGGTGTTCGTTTTCTTTTCAGACGTCATGCTGCCATGCATGATTGGGCATTTACCGCCACCGTTTGAGCTACTCATTACGTCTTCCTTTTGTCAAGTGAACTGTTGATTATCGTTGTATTAGTTATAGCAACGGTTTGCTAATGCCTCCAAGGCAACATACCGTTTGCTTTAATAGGTTTTATAGATACAGCTCAAAGAAGGGAAAAGATCGTCATCGGGTGTAGTCGTCAACCGTCAAACTCATTAAGCCACGCCAAAGCCTCTGCTTTCGGCTTAGGTTTTGAGTAATAGTAACCCTGCACCAAGTCACACCCGCGCTTTTTAAGCTTTTCGACGGCTTGCGCATCTTCGACACCTTCCGCAAGCACCTTAAAGCCAAGCTCATGCCCCATATTGATAGTGGCGCGAATAATGGTGTCTTCTTGCTCGTTTTCCTGCATTTTAAGAATAAATGAACGGTCTATTTTTACTTCATGAACGGGAAGTTCATCGAGATAAGCCAGGGAGCTGTAACCCGTACCAAAATCATCGATAGAAATTTTGAAGCCATCTGCGTGCAATTCCATAAGGGTTTGAATGGCAGTTTCTCTATCTTCCATTGCTGCGGTTTCGGTAATCTCCAAAATAAGCACGTCGGCACTCATTTGGCCGCTTTTCACCAGCTCGTCAATTTCTGTAACAAAGTCTTTGTCACGTAAGTTTTCGGCGGAAATATTCACTGACACCGTTATACGCTGACCTAAACTCTCTAATTCTGAGGAAAAATTTGCGGCTTTTTTCAATACCCAGGTGGTAACTTCCCGAATAACTCCCGTTTCTTCAGCGATAGGGATAAATTCGTCTGGTGGAATAAAGCCATACTCAGGATGGGTCCACCGTATCAGTGCCTCGAAACCAGCACATTTATTAGTTTTCAAGTCAATTTGAGGCTGAAAGTATAGCTTGAGCTGGTCGTTCTTAAGGGCGTTTCTTAATTCTGTCATTAGCGTCAGTCGGCGCGGGCTGTAGGAATCCATTTCCGCACTGTAAACGGTGACTTGTTGCTCGTTTGGTAGATTATGACCATAAGCGATAAATGCATGTCTCTGTAGCGTTGATACATCCATTCCCGGCTCGCTAAATGCACAGCCTGAGCGTACCGCAAACTCAATAGACAACCCTTTAAACTCTATAGGTTCGTGTAAGATATCGGCAAGCTTCTGGACAAGGCTGAGCGTTTCTTCCCGACAAAGATCTTTAAAAATACATCCAAAAGTCACCGTTTCAATATTTGCTACGGCAATATCGTCTTTTCTGTCCAGCCGCACAATACTTGAAATTTCCGCCGCCTCTCTGCTCAGACGACTAGCCACAGTTTTTAGTAAAGTTTCGCTGCTTTCATGGCCCAGAGTCTTGTGGTAATCGTTGAAACCTTCTATGTGCCAAAGCCCTATTGCTAAAGACTCATGCCCACTACGCTGCAAATGCTTACTTAAAACCTCCTCAAATACCTGCCGGTTACACAAGCCAGTCAGTTGATTACGCGTCGCGCTACGCATCATTTCACGCTCTGTGTCGCGCTGCTTCTTCAACGCGTCAAAGCGCGCTTCCTGCGCCCTCACCTTATCGTTACGGTCTTTCTGGAAGCGATCAGCAAGGGCATACGCCATTAAAATAGACTGAATACTGGCCCCAGTTGGAATGCTGTATTGAGACGCCCCCGGTATGACTATTATTCCTAGCTGGTTCAGTATGGTAACCAGGCAGCCCACCAACAGTGCCGCCCAGGAAATGGTAAACAAACGCGCGGTCTTAGTCCCTTTTGACCATAACCGAATGCCCGTCCATAACGTCAGCAACGTCACAGGCACCGACAGCCCAACGCCAAACATTGTTGCCAACCGATACGGCAAAATAAACGCTGATATAAAAACCAGTAAAACAACGAGCGCTGCTATGCGGTACGCCTGATACCAGCGTTTATGGCGCTGTCGCAGATTAAGGTAGTCACTTGAGAACCACAGCATCATAAAGAGTATAAAAGGTACGCTGGTCAAAATGACGTATTCGTGCGCCAGCGGAAAGCCAGGAATTACATACTGGAAAAGAACCCCATGCATAGCTGCCTGCAACGTTAGCAAGCCCAATATCGTTAAGCTAAAGAGTAAATAAACACGCTCTCTCATTAGCAGATACAAACCGAAGATGAAGATAATAAGCATCAACTGAGAACCGTAATACACCGCCCGGTAGGTCGCATCTTCATTGCTGTACTTTATATAAGCGTCGTTACTCCAAAGCCGAGTAGAAATCTGGTGAGAACTGGCAGATTGCACCCGAAAGTACACCTCACTGACTACGTTCGGCGCTAACTCGACGGGAAAAACGAACGTCCGTCCATGAATAGGCCTGTCATTGTAGCGTCTTCTGTCCCCTGTCGAGTAATGCGTAGCTCTACCATTCGTTTTGACGTAAAAGTCGATTTTATCCAGTAACGGGTAGGTTATTTCTAGCAACCTTAACTGCGGTGAGTCATGATCATGCGTCAGTTTTAAGCGATACCAGTACGCGTCACTGATATAGCCCTTATTGTAAGAGCCCCCTACTTTTTGCCAATTCAACCGCTGCAATTCTTGTACGATATTGCTGGCGTTTAATTCTCGCTCCTCTTTCCACTCATAAAGGTGAGCGTTTAAGTTAATGATTTCCTCGTCGGGACTGATAGTGACAGGCTGGGCATTGGCGTTCAAGCAAAAAAAGCTCAATATCACAGCAAGCACAAAGCGTCCCTTCATTGTCATAAATCTCCCTCGTTTTGCCTAAGCGCTTAATATTTAGCCTGTTAACTTTTTGTTAACTAAAGTCTATTTTTGACAAAACTTCAAGTTCTCATACCATAAGCGCATGAACTGCATCTTATGTCACTCACCTTCAGCCTTCTTTTGTGAAGACAAAAAGCGCTCTTACTTTCGCTGTACTGAGTGTGACTTAGTCTTTGCCTCCCCCGACAGTTACCTGGACGCTAACGATGAAAAAACGATTTATGACTTTCATGAGAACGACCCTAATGATGAGCGCTACCGCCAATTTCTAAACCAGCTTGCAACACCCCTTCTGGATAAACTTTCGGTTGGTATGGAAGGTTTAGATTTTGGCTGTGGACCCGGTCCCGTTCTTAACCTGATGATGGAAGAACATGGTATGAGTATGTCGGTATACGACATTTACTATGTCCCAGACAAGAACAAGGTGACTCGTCAATACGACTTTGTGACCAGTACGGAAGTTGTCGAACATTTCTATAACCCCAATGAGGCCTGGCCCCAACTGGTTAGCTTAGTCAAACGTGGTGGGTGGCTAGGTATTATGACATCCATGTTTACCAGAGAATCGCCCGAATTCTTTAAGTCATGGCAATATAAAAATGACCCTACCCATGTCAGCTTCTACTCGCCCAAAACCATGCATTGGATAGCCGAACAATTTGAACTAAACATTGAAGTATTGAGCAATAGAGTTGTTTTATTCGAGCGGCGCTAGTTATTAGCGCCACAAACCAAATAGAATTTTCTCCGAGCTATTCGCTAACATTATGATCGCTAGCACAAACCAAGTTCCCAATACCCACCAAAACGCGGTCCAGGACATCCAGGCAAGCTCCAGAAACAACAAGTCGAAGACACCCACAACCAGCATCGACAGTAAAATTGAGGGCAAAAGCACGAGAAAGATGACACCCAGTGCCAAAGGAATAGCGCTAAGTGTTTTTAACCAATTAATGAGGCGTTGCATATGAACTTACTGTTAATTAAAAGTGTCCGCAAACGTACCTCGCATGCGCGGATATATCAACTTAAAACGCAGCGTTTGCCGGTTCGACAAGTTTTATAAGCTCGACTACACTTTTGAGTAAAAGAGCCTTCCAACTAAGTAATCCAAACACAGCTGAATTCGTAGGTATAAGAACAGTTTAAAAACGGAGAATGTTATGTCTGAAGTAGCAGAAAAAGTAGTCGTTATTACCGGCGCGAGTAGTGGCTTAGGTGAAGCTACCGCAAAAATGCTGGCAGAGAAAGGAGCTAAGTTAGTGCTGGGCGCACGACGCGAGAAACGGTTACAACAGCTGGTTAATGCCATTACAAGCGATGGTGGTGAAGCCATTTATAAGACCGTTGACGTCACTAAGCGCGACGAGGTAGAAGCCTTAGCCAACGCAGCGCTTGAGAAATTTGGGCGCATTGACGTACTGGTCAACAACGCCGGTCTAATGCCGTTGGCGCCACTGGATGAGCTTAAAGTGGACGAATGGGAGCAGATGATTGATGTGAACATAAAAGGTGTCATGTATGGTGTTGGCGCTGTGTTACCCACCATGCGCAAACAGGAAAGTGGTCACATTATCAATTTATCGTCAGTCGCTGGCCACGTCGTATTCCCCGGCGCCACGGTTTACTGTGCAACCAAATTCGCTGTTAAAGCGATTAGCGAAGGTATTCGTCAGGAATCTAATGGCCAAATTCGCTCAACCAACATTTCGCCGGGGGCAGTAGCCACCGAGTTGACGGATCATATTTCGCATAAAGATGCGAAAGAGATGGCAGATGATTTATACAGCGATGCCATTGATTCGGACTCGATAGCCAGGGCTATTACTTTTGCTATTGAGCAACCCGGTGAGGTTGATGTGAATGAAATGGTTATTCGTCCTACTAAGCAAGAGCTATAAATAAACGATAGGGGCGGTTAAACACCGCCCTTCTTTTTAGCAAAAAAATTATTTGTCAGTCGACTCAGATAGGCTTTCGTCAGCCAAAACAACTTGATTTCGGCCTTTCGCTTTCCCTTTATACAAAGCCCGATCCGCTATTTGCAATAAATGCTCCTGATCGACAACTTGCTCTGAAAGACTCACCAACCCAAATGTCGCTGTAATGCTTATAACATGGCTCTCATAGCTAACTTCTAACCCTTCAATAAGAACCCTTATTTTCTCAGCCACTTTAAGCGCTTCATTTTCATCGGTTTCAGGCAGCAGTACGGCGAATTCTTCTCCCCCAACGCGAGCAAAAATATCTTCCTCTCGGAGCTCTGACTTTACTGTAGCAGCAACTTCGGAAAGAACCTTGTCGCCCGCTGCATGGCCGTATGTGTCATTTACTCGTTTAAAGTGGTCAAGGTCGAAACTTATCAGCGAAAGGGGCTTTTTATAGCGAGAGTAGCGGTTAAACTCTCTATCCATCGCTTTATTAAACGCCCGCCGATTCCCTATTTGCGTTAAAGGGTCAATAACAGCTTGTTTCTCTAATTTTAACTCTAAGTTTTTTTGTTCGGTAATATCACGAACCGTTCCAATCAAGGTAATACCGTAGCTCTGTAATTCGGCCAGTTCATGCACCCAGATCAGGCTGCCATCACGGGTGGCCATTCTGTGCTGAACATCATGGATGCCTGTCTTCTGAGCTCTCTCTTCACTACGAACAACGGATGGCATGTCTTTCTCGGGAACCAAGCTCCTAAAAAATTCGACAGATGGCTTTAGCTCACTCGGTTGATAGCCCAGAATTTCATAAACCATATCCGACCAATAAAGCTCACCCGACTCCATATTGGCTTCCCAGTGACCCGTCCTTGCGATTCTCTGAGCCAACTTTAAGTTGGCTTGGCTTTTTTCGAGCTCTAGCTCAAGGTTTTTACGTTCAGTAATATCGATGATCATGCCATACCAAAGCGTTGATTCATCAATACCTGATTGCGGCCTAGCGTGCCCGAAAACCCATCGAGTCTTACCAGAGTGAATAACTCGATACTCACAAATCCAGTCAACACCTTTTTCAGCCGACTCAGTAATTGTCTTTGCTACGCTAGGCAAGTCATCTGGATGAATAACCTCAAACACCGATGATGCATCATGTTTAACAGCTTCCGGTGCAACACCGTAAATGTGACGTAGTCCTTCACTGGCAAATGGAAAGCATGAGCTGCCGTCAGGATGCTGCTCATATTGATAGACCACACCAGGTAAGAGATCGGCAAACGCTTCAAAACGCTGGCTAAGTTCTTTTAGTCCACTAATATCGATATGGGTGCCAACCACCCACTCCGGTTTACCATCGGCGGTTCGGGAAACAAGTTTTCCATAGTCCCGCACCCAAACCCAATGCCCATCTTTGTGACGCATCCGAGCTTCACATTCGTAAAAGCTGCGTTTGCCATCAAAGTGTTCGTTCAGAATTTTATCGGAGACTTGTCCATCTTCAGCGTGGACGTACTCTAGCCACGTCTCGATAGAAAGAGGTTTTAGCCCGTCTAACGTATATCCAATAATCTCAGCCCAGCGCTCGTTAAAGTAGCACTCTCCGGTTTGCACATTCCATTCCCATGTTCCTGCTTGAGTCGCTTCAAGCATCATCATGAGACGATCGGTCAATGGAAGGTTTTGATATTTTCCGTAGGGCATCTGGAACCTTGTTTAAAACATAGCCTAATAAGTATCTCAATTTTTTTATAAACTTCACCCATACTTGCAGGCTGGAATCATGGTAAATTTGAGTTTAAATACGCTTGAGCTTCTCACAATGCAGTGCCAGCTTAAAATTTGTTAAGGATAAGGTAATAAATGTTTCTTGATCAGCTAAAACAGGATTACGCCGTCACGCTGAATAGTGTGGCTCAGTCAACCCGTCAACAGATCGCGAGAAACGTCTGTCAGATTAAAGCGGAGCTAGCTGAATCTTTTTATGAGGTGATGCTTTCTCATAAAGAAGCTTCTCAGTATTTAGACAACCAAGTTGTACAGACTCGCCTTAAAAGCTCACTCCAAACTTGGCTCACAAAGCTCTTCGATCCAAATTTGGGAGAGGAAGGCCTGGATAATACCATTCAGACCCAGCTGCACATCGGCGAGGTACACGGGCGAATTAATATCCCCGTACATTTGGTTTCAAGGGGCGGCAGAGTGTTGAAGCAGGAATATTTAAATCGACACGCTCCATCAATTGAAGAATTTAACTTCTTTTCGCAGCTTATCGATACAGCGTTAGAGATCATGTCAATTGCGTATCATAAAAACAGTGAGCGAAATAGCCGAGAAGAAGAGGCATACCGACTGTTCTCAATTACCCAAAATATCGGTCGCGAGAAAGAGTTTCAACGCGCAGCATTGCTGGACTGGGAAAATGAATTGCTTTATTCATATGCTGAAGCCGATGGTAAAAATAACGTCATGCGCATTACACAGTCCGAATTTGGACTCTGGTTCCGTCACAAAGGGCTACACGCCTTCGAGGGAGCGCCTGAATGTAACCAGGTGCTGGAGCAAATGGAGAATATCGATAACAAACTTCTTCCGACGTTAGAAGGTGATGCACGCCCGACCATCAAGTATATACGCGAATTACGGGCTGCGTTGAAAAACGTGCTTTATTGCGTTGATAGCCTGTTCCAAAGAAGTGAAGAACTAGAGGCAGGAAAAGACGTTCTTACCCGGTTACTTAACCGTAAGTTTCTGCCGGCCGTTATGTCAAAGCAACTTGAGATGGCGCGACGACGCGGAGAAAAATACGCCGCACTCATTATAGACGTTGACCACTTTAAGAAAATTAATGATACCTATGGTCATGACAACGGCGATCGTGTTTTACAGCAACTGGCTGTTTTACTGACGAATACCATACGAAGCGGGGATTATACGTTTCGGCTCGGAGGTGAAGAGTTCATGGTCTTACTCGTCGATGTTGATGAGAAAAGAGCGCAAATGTTAGCGGAAAAAATACGAGCGGCCGTTTTCAAAGAAAGTTTTCAATTATTAGACGGACAAACAATAGACGTCACCGTCAGTATCGGTATCTCCGTTTACTCTGGTCATCCGGACTACCAGTATGATTTGACTCGCGCAGACGAAGCGCTTTTCAAAGCGAAGCAAAGCGGTCGAAATAGAGCGGTTTTAGCGACCGGGTAATGAACCGACTGCTACCTAACTTAATTAAAAAACAACAATCACAAAGAGAAATTCCAATGCATAGACGACAAGCACTTTATATTGCCTTTTTGGGTGCGGCTTTCCTCCAGGCATGCTCACCGGCGAGCCAAAGCTCTCGCTCTGACAGTGTGCAAGCCCCTGTCGCAGAAAAAATACCGTACGAAATGACCATTCATGGTCATACTCGCATCGATAACTATTATTGGATGCGAGACGACGAACGCAAAGATCCTAAAGTTCTCCGTTATCTCGAAGCTGAAAACGAATATGCAGCACAGAAACTGGCTCACACAGAACAGCTACAGCAAACGCTATTTGAAGAAATGAAAAGCCGGATAGCGAAGGATGATAATTCAGTACCCACACGCGACGGCGAATATTTTTACTCGACTGAAATGCGTGGCGACAACGAATACCCAATTTACGTTAGAAGCACCGACTTCGAAGGTACTGACAAGCAAGTTCTGCTCGACGTCAACAAACTTGCTGAAGGTGAAGACTATTACTCGCTAGGTACACTCGCTATAAGCCCAGACGACAAAGTGATGGCCTACAGCGAAGATACGGTCAGTCGCCGCATGTATCAGATCAAACTTAAAGATATGGAAACAGGTGAACTGCTTCCTGACCAGATTAAAGACACGTCAGGCAGTATTGTCTGGGGCAACGATGGTCAGCACTTCTATTACATTAAAAAGGATCCTCAAACCTTATTAGGCTACCAAGTTTACCGCCATACACTCGGTACCAAGCAACAAGAAGACGAACTCGTTTATGAAGAGAAGGATACGACCTTCTATACTGGCATAACCAAGAGCAAAGACGATTCGAAAGTTTATATTATTCACGATGCCACAGAGTCATCTGGGGTTTCGCTCATTGACGCAAACGATCCAAACGCCAAGCCTGTTGAGTTTGTGCCAAGAGAAGATGGACTGGAATACAGCATTGCCAAACACGGCAGCGACTATTATGTATTAACCAACTTGGACGCCGTAAACTTTCGTCTACTGCGCGTAAGCGCAAACCAG
The DNA here is from genome assembly GCF_002388365.1 of Idiomarina sp. UBA4520. Classification (NCBI taxonomy): domain Bacteria; kingdom Pseudomonadati; phylum Pseudomonadota; class Gammaproteobacteria; order Alteromonadales; family Idiomarinaceae; genus Idiomarina; species Idiomarina sp. UBA4520. The sequence continues at coordinate 229,778 of NZ_DGMK01000014.1, forward strand.
ATCGGCGACAAAAAGAACTGGGAAGAAGTCATTCCTCACAAAGCCGATACTCGCCTGGAAGATATTGAATTGTTCGACGAGCATTTGGTTTACAAACAACGCCAGCGCGGTCAAACTCAGGTGTTTGTTCGCAACCTGGATACCAATAACGACCAACAACTAACCTTCCGCGACCAAGCTTACACGCTTTACTTATACGGTAATAATGAGCTCGACAACGACTCGTTACGCCTTTACTACACCAGTATGACGACCCCAGGTAGTCATTATGATGTCAGTCTTGATAGTTTAGATAAGACACTATTAAAACAGCAACCTGTACTTGGCGACTTTGACGCCGAAAATTATGCCTCTGAACGCTTATTTGTGACTGCCCGTGATGGCGCAGAAGTACCGGTAACGTTGGTTTACCGCAAAGATAAGTTCAACAAAGATGGTACCAACCCGCTGTATCAGTATGGTTATGGGTCTTATGGCTCTACCTCTGATCCCAGCTTTAGCAGTAACCGTCTAAGTTTATTAGATCGCGGCTTCGTTTTTGCTATTGCACATATTCGTGGTTCACAAATGCTTGGCCGCCCTTGGTACGAAGACGGCAAAAAACTAAACAAGAAAAACACCTTTAATGACTTTGTCGATGTGACTAAAGCTTTAGTTGAGCAAGGTTATGGGGCAAAAGACAAAGTATTTGCCATGGGCGGAAGTGCCGGCGGACTACTGATGGGCGCTGTCATTAACCAAGCTCCTGAGTTATATCGGGGTGTTGCAGCACACGTACCTTTTGTCGATGTTGTCACCACCATGCTGGACGAAAGTATCCCGCTAACCACTAATGAGTTTGATGAGTGGGGAAATCCTAAAGAGAAAATGTACTATGACTACATGCTGTCTTATTCGCCTTATGACCAAATCAAGAAGCAAGATTACCCTAACCTTTTGGTGACCACAGGCCTGCATGACTCTCAGGTGCAATATTTCGAGCCAGCGAAATGGGTTGCTAAGCTGCGCGACTACAAAACCGATGACAACTTATTGCTGTTCAAAACAGAAATGGAAGCTGGTCACGGTGGTGTTTCGGGCCGTTTTGCACGGTTAAAAAACACGGCGCTGGAGTACGCTTTTTTCTTAGATTTATTAGAAAAAGAAAAGCGTTAGCTGGGTCTTTAGTTAGACAGGGTATGGCCGCTTATGAACTGCGGCCTGCCCATTGCTGAAGCTGCGACGCAGACATAACACCCACCTGGCGAGCAACCTACTGTTCGTTATACTTTTTTTGACGGATGTAAGCTACTCAAAATAACTATGGCCCAATGTACTTAAGTATATTTCTAACGGCGTTTCTCGCCGCCACAATACTACCCGCGCAGTCTGAGTTTGTTGTCGCGGGTGCTCAACAGATGGGTTACAACATTTGGGCGATATGGTGGCTGGCCTCAATTGGCAATACGTTAGGGTCTGTGGTGAATTACATTCTGGGCCGATTCCTGGTGCAGTATCAGGATCGTCGCTGGTTCCCGTTCAAACCTAAATCTCTGGAGCGTGGTCATCGCTGGTTTGAGCGCTTCGGTAAGTGGTCTCTCCTTATGGCCTGGGCCCCATTTATTGGCGATCCTCTTACCTTTATTGCCGGTATGCTTCGACTCACCTTCTGGCAGTTCTTGATTCTGGTCTTCGTCAGTAAATCGGGTCGTTACGCTATTTTGCTGGGCATTACGCAACTGTTCTAGTGCGCGGCAAGTATAAATTGCAGGCCTGTGATCTAAGTACAAAAACTTTGCGGGTGAAGCTCTCGGATGGCGAGGTTTGCGCGCCGAGCACTGGCTTTTAGAGGCCGCCATTGGCTTCGATGAGGGCCGTGAAGAGAATGATTCCGAGGACGGCTATTTGGATGGGCTTGGTGACCAGGACGAAGGTGCTGAACTGGTGCTGCAAGCGCGTCGTGCGCTCGATGCCGATTGGCGCTATTGGTTGGTGAGCCGTGTTGTCGCCAGTGATGAAGGAAATCTGGCGCTGTTCGGCGTCGGCCGCTGTTTTGGCGAGCAAATGGACGGTACCGGCTCTGAAATTAATGTCGTGGCCACTTTTCACGACAGCGAGTACGCCAACAAAGGTTTTGGCATAGACGCGGGGCAAGCTGCGGCATCGGGCTTACCGCAAACGTCAATGAGTGGCGGCTTACGCTCAGTTGGCATTGACTACAACTATCGCCACTACATCAATGATAACTGGCAGCTCTATGGCGAAGCCTTGTTTGAATATTACAGTAGTGAAGTTCGCGATAGCCCAATCGCTCGTAGCAATTACGAGGCCGAAGTCGGCTTTGGATTTATATACATATTCTAAGGAAAGTGAGCTCTGCCGCAGGGGCTCACTTTTTTTGTGGTAAAACGTTAGTTCTGAGTCGCTATAGTCTGAACCGCGCATAAAGCGGGTTGTGATCGGACACGTTACTGGTATCAATAGCTAGTGTTTCTTGCAGTGTGAGATCCCGGTAAAAGATGAAATCAAGAGGATGCTGTCGGTAAGTCTTAACATGATGTGGGTCAACCATAATTGCTTGCCGAAGACCCACACTTCGACAGAACTGCAGCAAGCTTAGCCGGCGCTGGCGGCTCCACACGTTAAAATCACCCGCTACAATAAGCGGTCCTTTATGTTCTAGTATTTCTTCTTTGATGAGCTCTATTTCTTGGGAAAATTGGTGCGCACGAACAAAGTTAATCGCGTGAACATTGACGACCAGCAGTGAGCCGCCCTCTGCCAGCGAGTGATGAGAGAGCATGTAACTTTTATGAGTTGCGAACATGCCTTCGCGCTTGCTGCT